>JAAUSP010000111.1 GCA_012032575.1 Anaerolineales bacterium
AAGCCGCCGACCGGTGCTGCGCCGCTCCCGCCGCCGGACACGTCACCCCCCAACGCCCGCATCGGCGAGCGGATTGTCGCCGGCCAGGCTTATTGCCAGCGTCGAAGGCCGCCGGGTTCTCGCCCCGTTTGCCGGAGTACTGCGCGGGCTGGTCCATTCTAACGTCGCAGTGACGCCCGGCTACAAAATTGGCGACCTCGACCCGCGCGGCGAGGTGAGCCACTGCTTCACCATCAGCGACAAATCGCTGGCCATTGGCGGCGGCGTGCTTGAGGCGATCCTCGCCAGCGACGTAATCCGTAAAATATAAAAGGTGTTGCCAGCCATGTCATTTCGAGCAACGATAGGAGCGAGAACCCCTCACTACTGTTGAGAGAAGACAATAGGGATTTCTCCCTCCGGTCGAAATGACATGTCATTCACCATTCACTATTCACAATTATGAAGCTTTCTCAAGCCCTGCGTATCACTCCCGGCGATGTCGTCGCTTTTGTCGGGGGGGGCGGCAAACCACGGCGATGTTCCAACTGGCCCATGAATTGGCCCCCCGCCTGCGGGTGCTGACCACGACCACCACCCGCATCTTTGCCGCCCAGATCAACCGCTCCCCCGCGCACGTCAGCTTTGACCCCGACCAACAAACCCTGGCTGACCTCCTGCCCCAACTCCACGCTGCCATTGCCCGGTACGGTCAGGTTTTGCTTATCGGCCAGGCCGACACCGCCAGCGGCAAAGCTTTTGGCCTGCCGCCCGACCTGATTGACACCCTGGCCGCCAGCGGCCATTTCGACGTTATCCTCAACGAGGCCGACGGCTCGCGCATGCGTCCCCTGAAGGCCCCGCCGCACACGAGCCGGTCATTCCTGACTGCACCACTTTGGTGGTTCCGGTAGTCGGCCTGGATGTGCTTGTCCAGCCGCTCAATGATGAAACGGTTCATCGGGCGGGCCTGGTCAGCCAATTGAGCGCTACTCCTCTGGGCCAGCCGGTGACGGCCAGCACCATCGCTGCGCTCGTGTCTCACCCGGAAGGCGGTCTGAAAAGTGTTCCGGCCCAAGCCCGTGTCATTCCACTACTCAATAAAGCCGACATTTCGAGAAGTGTTCACGAGGCTGATGATATGAAACCTGAAAACACCCCTCACCCTAACCCTCTCCCAGGGGAAGAGGGGACTCTTGCCTTGCGCCCCTCTCCCTCCGGGAGAGGGGGCCGGGGTGAGGTGACAGGCTGGACACAGCGCGAACCATTGCCGCTCAATTATTAGCCTGCGAGCGGATAGACTCGGTTGCTATTGGGGCGGTTCAGCAAACGGCCTCGCCGGTGATAGAGATACACAACCGGATAGCGGCGGTGATCCTGGCGGCGGGCGGCTCGACCCGTTTTGGCTCGCCGAAACAGTTGGCTCGCTGGGGAGAGAAAACCTTTATTGAGCAGGTGGTGGATACGGCCCTGGCGACAGAGGTCAGCCCGGTGGTGGTGGTGCTGGGGGCGGAGATTGAGCAGTGTCAGACCGTGCTGGGCAGACGCCCGGTTGAAATTGTGGTCAATCCGGCCTGGGTGACAGGGCAGAGCAGTTCAATGCAGGCGGGCCTGGCGGCACTGCCGGCCAACATCGCTGGGGTGCTATTCATGCTGGTAGATTTGCCCGGCGTGACTCCCGCTTTGCTCAACCAGATTATCAAGCGGTACCGGGAAACCTTAGCTCCCCTGGTCTGGCCGGAGTTTGAGGGCCGGCGGGGTAATCCGGTCTTGTTCGACCGGGCGCTGTTTCCTGAGTTGCAACAGATTCGCGGTGATACCGGCGGCAAGCCGGTGCTGCTAAAATATCAGGATCAGGCTGAACGGATACCGGTAACAGATGAGGCAGTTTTGCGGGACTTTGATCATCCGGAAGATTTGAATAGGCCGGGGAGATTGGAGATTGGAGATTAGAGATTAGAGATTGGAGATTACTGGCCTGAATCTCCCATCTCTAATCTCCCTCCCCACTGCTCCATGTACCTAAAAAAGCAGCCAGCCGCTCCGCCTCGGCCTGGAGGAAGGGTTGATAGGTGGGGTCAACCTCGGTGAATAACTCCCAGGCGAATTGGCCGCCGCTCCACTGCCAGGTCCCGCTAATCTGGCCGTTGACCACCACAGCCGGTTGGGCCGCGCCGGTGCTGCTAAAAACACGGCGCTGCTGCTGTGGGTCGGCCAGATAGCGGCTGCGACTGGCCCGGTGGGCGGTGGTAAAGGGGTCGTCGGCCGGCAGGAATTTGATCACCGGCTGCGGCTGAGTCGAAGCTAACATGTCGGCCTGCTCTTTCAGCAGCAGCAACATGCCGGGGATACCCTCGACCATCGCCAGCGTGGTTTTGGCGGCCAGAGCACCCACCGCGCGGGCGGTTTCACTTTTGCCAAAGCCAGTCCAGAAGCTAATGTCGGCTTCGGTAGACGGGCCAAAAGCAGCGAGGTACGCCCGGACGAGGGCGGCCTGGGCTTCGGCTTCACCGGGTAGAGCAGTCAGGTCGAGATCAGGATACCAGTAATGCAGCGGGGCATAAAGCGGATTGGCCGGATTTTCCTGGTTTACCCCCAATATCCCTTTGGCCGTGAGCCAATGCAACACCAGGGCGACACTGCTGGTTGTGCTGACTCGCCCGCCCCGGCTGGTCTGGCTCAGCGGGCGCACCAGCGATTGCGGCAGGCGGGCGGCGACAGCCTCAGCACTGGCCGGCCAATCCTCCTCCGCCAAAACAACCTTTTCGATGGCTTCGACCTCGCTATTGTCAAGACCCCACAGCCGGAATTCACTGTTAGCATCCTGATTCCGCTGGCGGGCAGTGGCGACGAGGAAAAGAGGGTATCGCTCCGTCGGCACAATTGCGCTGGCGCTGCGCATGAGGGGACTTTTGATAAGAGTTCGCTGCTGGTACAGAGCGTCGAGGAGATCGGCAGGGCTAAAATTGGACAGCCGGGCCGAAGCCGCCACAAACGGAGTGAGGTCTGGCGCTCCGGGCAAAACGACGACCGCATGGACCAGACCGAGCAAGTGAGGCGCTTTAAGGCTGCTCAGGTAGTTTTTGGTCAGGATAAAGGCAGCCGTTTGAGCCTGGGTTGCCCGTATCACCGCGCTACTCCCCCGGCGTGTGGGGCAGCGCCGGAAAGGTGCAGATAAAGATGCTGCCCACACCCACTTCGCTCTCTACCCATACCCGGCCGCCGTACCCCTCAACGATAGCTTTGACGATTGACAATCCCAGGCCCGTGCCTTCAATCCATTCAGAGTTTTCCATCATCGGCACCCGGTAGAATCTTTCAAAAATCTGGGTTTGTTCTTCCGGGGGAATGCCCGGCCCGGTATCCGAAACCATCAGCCGGATGTAGCCGTCTTCGTGACCCAGGCTCACCGTAATGCGGCCACCCTTGGGGGTATATTTGATGGCATTGCTAACCAGATTGGCTATTACCTGGGATAAACGCAGGGGGTTGCCCGACACCCAGGGCAGGTCAACCGGCAGATCGGCCACCAGGACCATTTCCTTTTCGGCCAGTTGCAGTTCAAAACCGCTCAACACATCGTCGGTAATTTCGGTCAGATCACATGGCTCCACCTGGTCGTCCATCTTGGCTTCAATCCGGGCCAGATCGAGCAAATTCTGGATCAGGTTTTGAATCTGGGCTACACCTTGCAGCAAACCGCTCAGGTCGAGCGGCCCCGCTCCGATAGGTTTTCCATTTCCAACAGCATAGCAAAACCCTGGATGGTAGAGAGCGGGTTACGCAAATCGTGAGAAACGGTCTCAACAAAGGCAGACTTCAATTCGTCCAATCTTTTCAGTTCGGTAATGTCGTTCAGGGTGAGCACTGCGCCCAGCCGGGCCACGTGGTTGAGCGAAAGGCTAAAAATGCGGCCATCCAGCCAGCGGACTTCTCTGGTTGAGGAGGGTGGATTTTGACTCAACGACTCGAGGGCGGCTCTAAGGATGGCCCCCCCCTCTACGGCGGCCAGCGGCAGCCCCACCTGGGCCAGGGTCAACAACTGCCGGGCGGCCTCATTGGTGAAGATTATTTTTTCCTCAGCGTCAATGACCAGCACGGGGACGGGCATCCCGGTAACAAGCGCATCGAGAATTTCCCGTTCCTGCCTGATCTCGCTGAACAGCCGGGCATTTTCCACGGCGATGGCCGCCTGACCGGCAATGCCGGTGACGAGCGACAGGTGGGACTCATCAAAAAAATGGGGCTGCTCGTGGTGCAACACCAGCACCCCGTTCACCCGGTTCTGGTGCAGCAACGGTGCTGCCAGGGCCGAATGAGTCTCGGTATCATCCGGCAACTTGACCCAGCGATGGTGGGTAGCAACGTCGTCCAGCAGCATCGCTTGCTGCTGCTGATAAACCCAGCCGGTCAGGCCCTCGGTCATCACTTTTTCAAGGTTATACTGCGATATTTCCGGCGCTTGCTGCGGCCGGGCTAAAATATAACGGATTACCTGGCCCTGTTCATCCAGTAAAAATAAGCTGCCATGGGTGGCCCCGGCGGCTTCAACCGTCAGCCGCAAAACCTGGCCCATGACTTCATCCAAATCTAACGATGTGCTAAATTGGCGCGAAATAGTATACATCAACTCCGTAGAAACGGCGTCTGAAATCATTGTTTTAGTTCAGCTCCCCTATCCCGATTAATCCTTACTATTCTAGCATAATTTGCAAACCATCACAACAGACAACAAAATTTCATAAAAATTATTACGCTAATTGGCGGCGTTTCTTTAGAATATGAACTAATTTTTAAGGTTAAGTTTTGGGAATCCCCTTGTCAAGATGGCAAAATAGGTGTATACTTAACTCGGTTTTACCTACAACATCTGGTATATAAGAATACAGTACCACTATATATTGTGGTTTTTTCAGCTTTATGTAAAGCTGAGAGTTGAAATGAGCTACCGTTGCTGTTCTGTAAGTCAATATCCATCTATCCTCTTGAGTCTGCCAACAGTCGGCTTGCTGACCTGTCATTACCTTATTCCGCATTGCTTCCTGCTGCAAAAATTAAAGTAAAGCGGGTCTGATTACCCGCCTGCTAACCCGGTGACCCAGGCATAAACTACGGAGTCACCTTTTCTTATGTAAATTAAACGATGATACCGAGAGGCTTTCCCTATGAAATGTCCCTTTTGTGGCGCTACCAGCCAGCATATTCGGGTGATTGATACCCGCGAGGTTACCGACGGTATCCGCCGCCGTCGTGAATGTGATCAATGCGAGCAGCGCTTTACCACCTATGAGCGCATTGCGACGATGAATATGCTGGTCATCAAGCGGGATGGCCGGCGGGAAGAGTTTGATAAAGAAAAGCTGGTCAAGAGCATGCACACCGCTTGCTCCAAGCGGCCTGTTTCCAGCTATGCCATTGATAAAGCCGCCCAGGAAATCGAAGCCCAACTGTATGCCCTGGGCAAAAGCGAGATTGACAGCCTGCACATCGGCGAGATGGTGATGGACCAACTGCAAGATATTGACGACGTGGCCTATGTTCGTTTTGCTTCGGTCTACCGCCGTTTCCGGGATGTAGACAGTATTACCGAAGAGATTCAACACCTCCAGGCTCGCCGCCGCCGCGAAGTGGAGCTGAAGAATCAAATCCCGCTGCCGATTGGGGGGAATGAGTAAAATGGAATTTACAAATTTAATTCAAGGAGTCACAGCATGACCCTCAACCATGCCGAAAAAACCCAACTAACCGTCGCCAACGGCCACAAAACCAACGGCCATTTTGTTCACGAAACGCCGACGCTGGCTTCCAGCGCGCTTCATCCCCTGGGGGAGAAAATCTTCCTCGACCGCTACGCCCTCAAAGACGGCAAAAAGGAGACGGTCAAGGTGGGTGATACGGTGATTGTGGCGGTCAATTTGGAAACCGGCCAGCGTGAAATTGGCGCGGTCACCGCCTTGAAAGGCAAACAAGTTACCATCAACTGCGCGACGGCGAAACGGTCGAGCGGGCGCTGGAGCAGATTGACAAGCCGCTGGAAACCCATCCCTCTCACATGCTCGACCGGGTAGCGCGGGGGCTGGCCGAGGTGGAAACTCCGGAAAAACAGGCCGAATGGCAGGAGCGGTTCCGCTGGCTGCTGGACGACTGGCGCTTTGTCCCCGGCGGACGGATCCTCACCGCCGCCGGCACCGAACAAAACCTGACTTTTTACAACTGTTACGTCATCCCCAGTCCCAAAGACAGCCGGGGCGGGATTATGGACACGCTGACCCAGATGACCGAATTATGTCGCGCGGCGGCGGGGTGGGTATCAATATTTCCAGTTTGCGCCCGCATCACGCCTATGTCAAAGGGGTCAACGGGCGCTCCAGCGGCGCGGTCTCCTGGGGCGAGTTGTACAGCTTTGTGACCGGCCTGATCGAGCAGGGCGGCAGCCGGCGCGGAGCCTTGATGCTGATTATGAACATCTGGCATCCCGACGTGCTGGAATTTATCAACAGCAAGCGCAAGATGGGCCGCATCACCAACGCCAATATCAGCGTCGGCATCACCGACGATTTTATGGCCGCGGTCAAAGCCGATAGCGACTGGCAACTGGCTTTCCCCGATACCAGCCACGCCGATTACGATGAAACCTGGGACGGCAACATGGCCGCCTGGCAGGCCGCCGGCAAGCCGGTGATTGTCCACAAGACGGTCAAGGCCCGCGAGATTTGGAACGCCATTATCGAGAGCGCCTGGGCCAGCGCCGAGCCGGGGGTCTTTTTTGTCGAGCGTTACAACAAAATGAGCAACTCCGGCTATTACGCCCCTATCCTCTGCACCAACCCCTGCGGCGAGCAGGGATTGCCCGCCTGGGGCGTCTGCAACCTGGGCGCGCTCAACCTGGCCCGCTTTGTCAGCAATGGTGAGGTGGAGTGGGACAAGCTGGGCCGGGCGGTGCGCTACGCCGTGCGCTTCCTCGACGATGTGATTGACTCGACCCCCTATTTCTTTGAGGAAAACAAGCAGCAGCAGCTTGGCGAGCGGCGGGTCGGCCTGGGCACCATGGGCCTGGCCGAGATGATGATCCGCCTCAAAATCCGCTACGGCAGCGCCGAGAGCGTCGAGTTTCTGGATAAGCTGTACTGCTTTATCGCCAGCGAAGCCTACCTGGCCTCGGCCGACAACGCCGCCGAAAAAGGCGTCTTTCCGATGTTTGACGCCGTCAAGTTTTTGCAAAGCGGCTTTATGCAGGGCATGCCGGAGCCGGTCCGCCAGGCCATCCACGAGAAGGGTATCCGCAATGTGACCCTTTTAACCCAGGCCCCGACCGGCACCACCGGGACGATGGTCAACACCTCGACCGGGATCGAGCCATTCTATTTCTGGAGTTTCAACCGCAAGGGGCGCATGGGCGTCCACGAGGAGCGGGTCGGCGTGTACGAGGAGTGGCTGACCGCTCATCCGGGCGAGCCGCTGCCCAACTATTTTGTGACGGCGATGGACCTGCGCCCGGAAGACCACGTGCGGGTGCAGGCGGCCATCCAGCGCTGGGTGGATTCTTCGATCAGCAAGACTTGCAACACCCCCAACAGCTACACCATCGAGCAGACCCGCGAGCTGTATGAATTGATGTATGAGTTGGGCTGCAAGGGCGGTACCATTTATCGCGACGGCTCGCGAGATGTGCAGGTGCTCAATCTAAAGGAAGAGGACAAACCGCAGGAAGCGCCGAAGCCCAAAGCGCCGGAGATCAAATGGCGGGCGCGGCCGGCCACCCTGCACGGCAACACCTATCGCAAAAACACGCCGATTGGCACGGCCTATATTACGGTCAACGCCAACGGCGGCGGCGCTCAGGAACCGTTTGAGGTTTTCATCAACGTCGGCAAGGCCGGCAGCGATGTGGCCGCCGACGCCGAGGGCCTGGGCCGGCTGGTCAGCCTGATTTTACGCATGCCCAGCCCCTTAACTGCCCAGGAACGGGTGCAGGACATTGTGTCGCAGTTGCGGGGTATCGGTTCGGGCCGGGCGCAGGGCTTTGGCAAGAATCGCGTCAACAGCATGCCCGACGCCGTGGCTCAAGCCCTGGCCGAACACACCGGCATCAATGCCGCCGGCGAACTCCCTGGCCTGCCGGAAGACGAAATGACCCAGCTCAACCTACCCCTCAAAGGCGATTACTGCCCCGGCTGCGGCTCGGCCACGCTGCTGCACGTAGAGGGCTGTAAGAAGTGCTATGAGTGCGGGTATAGTGAGTGTTGATGGATAACTATTTGACCGACTCAGAGCGCTATGCCGCTACAGATTTAATCAAATGGGCCAGCGATCTGTTACAAAGGGCGGGACTGGCCCCGGAGCGCGCCAGCATCGTTGCTGAAATTTTGGTAGAAGCCGATTTACTGGGCCATTCTACCCACGGCCTCCAGATCCTTGCTACCTATCTAACGGAATTGGAGGCAGGCTCAATGGCTGCCGCTGGCGAACCCGAAATTATCGCCGATCGCGGGGCAGCCGTTACCTGGCATGGTCATTACCTGCCTGGCCCGTGGCTGGTGGTCAAAGCCATCGAGCTGGCCTGCGAGCGAAGCCGGCTTCATCCGGTGGTGACAGTGGTCATCCGGCAAAGCCATCATATTGCCTGTTTGGCTGCCTATCTCAAAAAAGTCACCGATCAGGGCCTCCTTATCCTGCTGTTTACATCCGATCCCGCCGGTAAATTGGTCGCCCCCTATGGCGGCATCGAGCCGCTGTACACGCCCAATCCTCTGGCGGCTGGAATACCGACCCGTAGTGAACCGATCATGCTCGATATCAGCATGTCCACGACCAGTTTGAGTCTGGTCCGGCGCTTACAACAGACGGGCCAGCCCCTCCCCGCCCCCTGGCTTTTGGATAACCAGGGCCAGGTGAGCGATGATCCGGCGATGCTGTTGACTGACCCACCCGGTTCTATTTTGCCGCTCGGCGGTATGGATTTGGGCTATAAGGGCTTCGCGCTGGGGCTATTGGTCGAAGCCCTGACTTCGGCCCTGGCGGGCTACGGTCGCGCCGAGCAGCCGGAACAGTGGGGGGCTTCGGTTTTTCTGCAAATCATCAACCCGGCCGCTTTTGGCGGGCCAGACAATTTTCTCCGGGAAACAGAATGGCTGGCCGAGTCCTGTCGCAGCAACCCGACCAAACCCGGCTCCCCGCCGGTTCGTCTGCCGGGGAGCCGGGGGCTTCGGCTGCGGGCCGAGCAGCTTGAGCAAGGCGTCGGTTTGTATCCTTCAATCCTGCCGGCCCTGCGGCCCTGGTCAGAAAAGTTAGGGGTTGCTTTACCTGCCCCTATGGGTCGTGCTGACAGCCAGATAGATGGGTCATGAGGGTAATATACGATAGCGAAACCGACATGCCGGTAGCCGAAGTGACAATAATTTCCCGGCTGATACGGGAAGCCGGCTCGGTCGGTGGGCCAGCCCGTTGCGGACACCTTCCCATCCGGAAAGTTTTGATCTGGTTTATCTTTGTACGGTGCTGGGCGAAATTCCTGACCGGGATGCCGCCCTTAAACCCGGTGGACAGCTTTCCATCACCGAAATCTTCCCCGATCCCCACTATCAATCTCTGGCGAGCGTGCAGCAACTGGCTGAGTCAATCGGTTTCGCCCTCGACCCGCCGACCGTCCGCTACGTCCCCCTGGACCTGGTCGCCGGGCGCATGAAATCCGTGCCCCTCGACTGCGACACGATGCTGACCGCCCGTGAATTAGGCATTAGTTTTGGCGATTGAGCTATAGGAGTCTCAAAGCTTGCTTTGCCCATCCCAAAGCAAGCTTTGGGACTCCAATTATTCTATTCTCAAAACTCCCGGCTGAAACTGAATCCATAATTCTCCCTCTTCAAGCCGATAAGGTTGATCCAGCTTCAAACCAATCTCGTATCCCAACGCTCGCCTCACCGGAAAAAATTGATCTTGCGCCACCGCAATCTTCAGCGGCCACTCCGCCGCTGCCCGCGCAAAGTTGAAAGCCCGGCGAGCGTCCCAATCCGTCGGGATCACCAAATCCTCATCCGTTGGCCAGGAAAAGTAGCTGCTGCCGTCGAAGGGTTGGGGTCGGCGCAGCAGGTAGCCTGTCTCGTCCAGTTGGCGAATGGCCTCTACCAGCAGCCGGCCTCCTTCGGCCGCGCAGCGCTGATCCAGTTCCGCCCCGGAGATGCCGTCGGGCCAATCAAAAGCGGTTTGGGCCACCATATCGCCGCTGTCTATCCCTTCATTCATAAAATGCAGCGTCACCCCGGCCTGGCGCTCCCCCGCCCGCGCCATCCAAAACAGGGGAACCGGGCCGCGATAAGCCGGCAGCAGCGATGGATGCAGGTTCAAACAGCCATAGCGGGGCAGGTGGAGCACCGCCGCCGGCAAAATCGCCGGAAAACAAGCCACGACAATCAAATCCGGCTGAAGATCAGCTAACAGCGCCAGTGTTGGCGGGTCGGAGAGGGAGCCGACCTCCCACACCGGAATATCCCGTGCCAGGCCAGATGAATGATGTTGTGCTCGAAGTAGGGGTCAATGAGGGGCAATAACGACTCGGTGGGACGGGGCGGCTCGACGCGCCGGGGGAGGAATTGTTTATCCGTTGAAACAGTCGGCGTAATAACAGCCTTAATCTCAGCTCTTTGCGCGAACAAGCACTCGAAGGGCAGGCGCGAGAAACTCCCACGAGTGCCAAAATAAATAATATGCACTGGCAGCCAGCCTTAAAGAAAACGATCTAGCCAAAATTTGACTTTTGAGGTAGAAATTCTATAGTCTTTATCATAATAATTTGGCAGCCTGGAGTGCAGACTCCAAATCTTGCCACATCAGGGAGATCTCATGACCCGAATGGTCAAATGCGTTAAAATAGGCCGCGAACTGCCAGGACTGGAAAAACCACCTTTCCCCGGCGAACTGGGCGAAAAGATTTTTAACAACGTCTCCCAGCAAGCCTGGGACCTGTGGATTCAACAGCAAGTGCTGCTGATCAACCACTACGGCCTGGTGCTGGCCGACCCGCAAGCGCGCCAATTTTTGAAAGAGCAAATGGAAGAATTTTTCTTCGGTCTGGGCGCAATGATGCCCGAAGGCTGGTCCCCCGAAGGCCAATCCGGCGCAAAAGGTGGCGGCCCGGCGCGGAAGAAATAACGTTAAACGTTTAACGTTCCAACGTTTAACGTCAACATCGTCTCGACTTCAAAGTGGAGCCGGGCGTGGGCCTGACGCAGGGCAGCTTCGACCTCAGCCGGCTCGTTGCCCCGGGCAAAGATGAAGCCGAGATAGCTCTCGCCTTCGGGCAATGGGACGAGGGGTTGGTACAGTTGAGCGGTGATCTCCACCGACTCAATCCCCGGCACTTGCCGGGCCGCCTCGACTCCGTCCACCCGTTTGAGCAACCCCGCCGCCGGAATGGGGATCATCATCACTCCCCTGGCCCCTTCGTCGCCGCGCCACGACTCTATTTCCATCCCCACCGCCTGGCGCAGAATTAACTCCTCCAAGGAAATATCCGGCCCAAAGCGCAGCGTTTGCGAGCATAGCCCGCCGATAGAGCGTCCTGCCACCTCAACCAGCCACGGCCCGGCTTCGTTGACCCGCAACTCGGCGTGAATCGGCCCCTGGCGCAGACCCAGCGCCGCTGCCGCTTGAGCCGCGCAGTCTGTTATTGCGGTTTGGACTGAGATGGGCAGACGGGAAGGCGTTACATAAATCGTCTCTTCAAAAAATGGCCCGTCGAGCGGGTCGGGCTTGTCAAACAGCGCCAGCACCTGCAACTGCTCCCGGTCCAGCATACCTTCCAGGGCTACTTCAAAACCGGGGATAAAATTCTCCACCAGAATTCCGGTTGAGCCGGGGACTCGCTGCATCGAAGCCAGCAGCCGGGCCAGACGGCGAAAAGCCGTTTCAAATTCAGCAGAGTTATCGGCCCGGATAACGCCCCGACTCCCCGACAGCAGCAGCGGTTTGACCACACACGGATACTCGACCTCGGCGGCCACACGGGTGGGTTCGTCAGTCATATCAAACAATCTGAATTGGGGACAGGGCACACCCGCAGCGCTCAACAACTGGCGCATGCGGTGCTTGTTGCGGGCGGCCAGAGCGGCTTCGCTGGAGTTGAAAGCCAGCCCCAGCGCCTCGCTGGCGAGCGCAGCCAACACGGTGGCGCTGTCGTCTACAGCTAAGATGGCCTGCACCGGCGTCTGGCGGGCAAAATCGGTAATCGCCTGGACTGCCTCCTCCGGCTGGTCGAACTGCAACCCCAACGGAGCGTGCCAATATTCGGCCAGTTCGGGCGGCATGTCAATCCCTTTGACGACCTCGATACCCAGCCGGGCCGCCGCTTCCAGAAAGGGCCGCGACCGGTAGGTAGTCGCTTTCATCAATAAAATTACCCGCAGGTGCGGGGCATGCTCAGTCATAGTGTCTTTCACCGTTATCAGTTTGAATCCCAGTCAATTCACTTTACGAGCAAAAACCATCGCCATCTCATCCTGATAAAGAGTCTCCCAGGCAGGATCGCCCTTAAGCAATCGGGCCAGGGTGCTGTCACTCTCAATCAGCACCAGATTGATGCCGTCCTCAGCCAATTTTTGCTGCCAGCCCTCGCCGCCGGAGGCTGTATCGAGATAGCGGCGAATAAAGGCGTCGTCATACAGATCGGTGCGGCCATCAATGTAGACCGGGTAATCAGGCCACAATTTAAAAATGAGATAGCCGCCCCAATTGTAGCTGTTGAAGAGCGGGCCGGCCGGTCTGTTTTGCTGGATAAACTCGACTGCTTTCAGCGGCAATGCTGACTCCTCCGCTTTGATGGCCTCCTGCGGATTGAGCGCAATCCCAATTTTCAGCAACGCAGCGAAAACAACCACCCCCAACAAAATCCAGTTGAGTCGAGAGGAAGAGAGGGGACGGGAAGGAACCGGGAAAGTCCCCTGAGTTCCCCTGAGTTCCCCTGAGTTCCCTTTCCTCTCGCCCGGCAAATATTGTCCCCAGGCGGCGGCGGCGTAACGGGCCAGAGCAGGCACAGCCAGCAGGCCAAACAGACCGACATTGCGGGCGGCGAACAGTCCCCAGAAGGTCCACAAGCCCAGCAAAGCCAGGTCGGTCCAATCGGCCCGGCGAGTCGAACGGCCCATCGCGGCCAGGGCCAGCAGCAGCATGCCGATAAAGGGCCAGGTATAAAGCAGGTGAAAATCAGGGCTGCGCCACTCCTGGATAAAATCGCGCAGCGCGCCGATACCGATCGTGCGAAAAGGATAGAGCCACATTTGCCAGGTATGCGGATTGATGACCACCACCGCAAAACTGATCGCCCCCGACCACCAACAGCGGGCCAAGCCGCGGCCATGTGACCACCGGATCGTCGCGATGGCCGGTCAGGTTGTTGAAGATTTCGCCGACAATGTACACCCCCAACAGCATAAAAGCGATGGCATAGCCGCCATGAATATTGACCCACAACAGGATCACCAGCGGCAGGGCATAAATCCAACGGCTGCTCTGGCGTTTGTATTTTTCCAGCAGGACCAGCACCAATCCCGCCAGCAAAAAGGAAACCATCTGTGGCCGGGCCACCCAGATCACCGCCGAAGTAATGGCCCCCAGGATTGTGACAAATGCGCGGATGTACAAATTACCCGGCGTCACCTGCCAGATGAGCCAGAAGGTCAGCGTGACCAGCGCAGCCAGGCTCAAGCTCAAGCCCAGCCAGCCGCCCAGAGCAAACAAGCTGTACCAAAAAATCTGGGCCAGCCAGCCGTGATCAATCCAGGATTGGCCGGCCATCGTGTGCGAAAAGGGGTCGGTGGTGGGCACGGTGCGATTTTCGAGGATGTATTGGCCGGAACGGAGATGCCACCAGGTATCGGTATCGGCGGGCAGGCGGACGGCCATAGTGAAGATGGCGATGAAGACAATAGCCACAAGCAGGCGGGGAATGGTCAGATGGTAGGGTAAGGGCTGAGTTTTTCGGAAGGTCATAATTTTAACGACGACTTTGCTTTAATCAGTTTGAATAGCCTTATTAATAATAACCGAGGTAAACGGATTGGGCAATTGGCTCATTATTTTGCTGACTGAAGAGGGCAGATTGCCCACCTAAAGCTTCGTTGGTAAAATGGCATGGTCAGGGGTTGTTCATCTGACGTGTTTTTATAAGGTCCGGTTTAGCTACGGCAAGATTTATTTTTATTCCGCTCTAAATTATTGCAAATTGAATAATTTTGGAATGAAATTGGAATGTTATGACGACAAATTTGTGGTATGATAAACTACAGAGGCGGCTTGTTGTGGTGTTTACCGATAACGAAATGGTTCAAGTAAACCCAGGTATCCTCAAGATGCAGGAGAGAAACGATGAGTGAAACATCTCCACCTCAAGCCAATAACCCCTACATTGTGGGGCGACCGGTTGAACGGGAGACCTTGTACGGCCGGGATGACGTTTTTAGATTTGTTTATGATACCCTGGCCTCGTCGCAGCAAAATGCGGTGGTCTTGTATGGTCAGCGGCGGTCGGGCAAAACTTCGATCCTGCGCGAACTTCCCCATCGCTTGCCGGCGGAAAAATTTTGCTTTACCTTTTTTGACCTGCAAGGCCAGGCCAAGCTCGACCTGGCTGAGGTGTTGTTCAATTTAGCCGGGGCCATCGCCGACACACTCCAGCTTGAGCCGCTCAATAAACAAGATTTTCAAGGTGACAAAGATTATTTTCGCAAAAATTTTCTTCCCGTCGTCTGGCAAAAGCTGGCCAACCGGCGGCTACTCCTGTTATTTGACGAATTTGAGGTTCCCAGTGAAAGCGCCGACAAGGAGATAAAAAATAAAGCCGAACAGGAATTTTATCCCTACATGCGGGATTTGCTGGATAAAGAAAAGCGTCTTTCCTTTGTTTTTGTGGTGGGCCGGCGGATTGACGATTTAGCCCATTGGGTTAAGCGAGTTTTTAAGGAAGCGCAGTACAAAAAATTGGCCTGCTGCAACAAGCAGAGGCCATTGACCTGATTACCCGGCCCGCCGAGACGCTGCTAAATTACAACCCGGAGGCGATTGAAGCGATACTATACCGCACCTCAGGCCACCCCTTTTTCACCCAATTGATCTGCTTTGAATTATTCAATTACGCCCAAAAGCACAATATCAGAACAATCGTCGCTTCCGATGTGGCGGCTATTGTGACCCCGGCCCTCGAATCGGGTAAACCGGCTTTTACCTGGTTATGGGATGCTATTTCAACCTCCGGACAGATTTACCTGGCTGCCATCGCTCATCTGCATGCTGAAAATGAAAAAGCGAATAAGGATGTTATTCAAACAACGCTTGACACCTTTAGAATTAGACGCGGCGCAGATTGGAGCAGCGTTCCCCGTGAGTTGGCCGATTGGGATATTCTCCGGGATAACAGCGGTAACAATCTTCAGTTTGTGGTCAGGCTTATGGAATTTTGGGTGCAGGAGTCGCACGGTTTGCGGGAAATGAAGGCCGCCCTGACCCAGGAAGGCGACGGTGACTTTAAAAAAGCCAGGGCCTTGATCCAGGCCGGTCAATCTGAACAGGCCGTTAAAGCCTTGCGGGATTTGCTGACCATAAACCCCAACCATTTGGGCGCTCAATTGGCCCTGGCCCGGCTTCTGCTCGATCAGAAAAGGGTGAAAGAGGCGGTTGATGCGTTTGAGGATGCATTTTGGTTGGATGAAGATGTGGGGCGCGACGGCTTGATTGACGCCCGGCTGGCTATGGCTATGGCCTTAGAAGAAAATCAGCAGTATGTTGAAGCCGCTCTCCATTACCGGCGCGTTCTGCAATTAAGGCGGGACGAGTATCGCGTTCAGGAAAAGCTGCGCGTTTTGTACGATCAGGGCCGCAAAGCTGCCGCTGCCGGAGATTGGGACAAGGCCGCCCGTTACCTGGAGCGCGTAACCGATATAGATAAAACCTACAAAGATGCCCATGAACGCCGCGACAGCGCCTATCACAAAGCCAAAACCGCTTCGCAGCCGCTTGAACCTGTCATTGCCACAGCGCCCGCTTCCCCCTCCACCACCTTGAGAGCACTCGTAATGCTGAGTTCCGCCGCCGTTCTGTTGCTTTTCTTGGGCGGTGTGGGCGGCTGGTTTATTTTGAACGGCCTGGTTCTGGCATCCCCAACAGCTACCCAGGCTATCGCCCTGGCCAGCGAAACGCCGCTCAATTCACCCACTTTTACCTCAACCCCTGAACCAACTCAAACCCCAGCCCTAACCAGTACAGCTTTACCGGCCCCTTCTGATACGCCCACCGCACCACCAGCCGATACGCCTACATCTACGCCTACTGCGCCACCAACGGATACGCCTACCCCTACCCCAACCGGATACGCCTACCCCTACCCCAACCGACACCCCCCGTTCCCTCACCCACTCATAC
>JAAUSP010000112.1 GCA_012032575.1 Anaerolineales bacterium
CCCCCGCCCCCCTCCGGCCTCAAAACCTCGGAAGAATTGCAACTGGAAAAGGAACCCATCCGCGTCCGCGAGACCGGCTTCTGGATGTTTAAGCGGATCATCATCCCGCCCAATGCTTACGTGGTCCACACCCGGCTGGGCCGCAAAGAGCCGGTCACGCTCGGCCTGGGCGTCTCGTTCAATTACAATCCCTACACCGACGCCTACCTGGTGGTCCCGGCGGCGATGCAAACCATCGGCATTGTGGCCAACTGCATCAGCCAGGAAAAGCAGGGCATCAACATTCTGGCCTACGTCCAGTGGCAGATCAACGATTTCGGCGTGGCTTATAAAAAGCTCGATTTTTCGGACAGCCGTGATCCGTTGGGCATTGTCAATGCTCAACTGCGCGAGCAGGCCGAAGCCGGTATCAAGGACAAAATCGCCACAATGAGCGTGCAGGAGGTGCTGGCCGACAAGGAGCCGATCATCGAAGAGCTGACCTCGCGCCTGAAAACCGTGGCCGAGGGCCGGGGCGGGGATGAGGGGCTGGGCATCAAAATTGTGACGGTGCAGATCAAAGAGGCGCTGGTCAGCTCGCAGCGCTTGTGGGAGCATTTGCAGGCCCCTTTCCGCTACGAGCAGGAAAAGACGGCCCGCATCAGCTATTTGCTGGCCCAGGATGAAATCCGCCAGAAGGAGCTGGAAAACCGGCAGGTGGCCGAAACCAGCGAAGCCGAAACGATGGTCGCTATCGAGCGGATCAAGCAAAGCAAGCAGACCGAAGCCCTGCAAATCAAGCTGGCCGAGGAAGGCGCCCGCTTTACCCGAGAGCAGGAGACGGCCCGCCAGAAAATCCAGCTCGAAGAGCAGACCACCGTCACCCGGCGCGAGTCGGAGCAGCGGCTGCGGGTTCAGGCGGCGGAGGATGAGCAGGCCATGAAGCTGGCCCTGCTGCGGCGGGAGCAGGAAGAGGTCCTGGAACGGACTCGCCTCGATGCGGAGGCCAGAGCGCGTCAGAAAGCGCTGCAAGTGGAGCAGGCGTTGAAAGAACTGACCGAAGAAATCCGGCTGGCCGAGTCGCAGTTGCAGGCCGACCAGCAGCGGCTGGAACGCGAGACGACCCTGCAAACGCTCGAAGCCGACTACAAGCTGCTGGTCCAGACCCAAACCGACCGGCTGCAGGCGGCCAAACTGGAAGCAGAATTGGTCCGGCGGCAGCAGGAAAGTGAGACGCGGCTGACCCTGGAAGAGGCCGCCAACCGGGTCAAACTGGCCCTGGCTCAGGGCGAGGCCGAGATTGACCGCTTGCAGCAGGAAGTCCGCAACCTGATGAACGAGCGCGATCTGGCCGGCCGCCTGGTGGACAAACTCCCCGAACTGGCGGCCCACATGCCCGCAGTCCACGAATTAAAGGTGCTGCAAACCGGCAGCAGCGACGGCGCGTTTGACGCTCTGTCCGCCTTTCTGGTCCGCATCCTGGCCGTCGCCGATAGTTTGGGGATTCAACTTCCGGCAGGCAGCCACCCCAAAGGTTCAGAGGATCATTCCTGAGCGGGGGAGCAAACCGGCAGGTATAAATTGGACCTATACCGTTTCGTCCAAATCCTGGATTTGCAAACTCAAGGCGTCAATCGAAACCTGAACCTCACGCAGCGAAAACGCCAGCGAGGTCAGCAGCAGGATGAGACTGCCGCCAAAGGTCCACGTGCCCGCCAGCCGTTGCCCGGCAAACAGCAGAAACATGCACAAAACACAGCCAAAAAAACTGGCTACGCCGAAGACCTGCATATTGCGGATAATGACAATCCGGTAGCGCAAATTAGCCAGTTGGCCTTTGATTTTGGGGTCCGGCTCTGTTTTGTAGCGGGCGTAAAGGTCGCGCATCAGGGCGGCCAGGGCCAGAAAGCGGTTGGTGTAGGCCAGCAATAATAATGAAATGGCCGGAAAGAGGAGGGCCGGGGTGGTTAGGGTTAGTTCCATAAGTTTAAAATTCAAACTATGATTAGTTCCAGGAAGAAAACCATTCATTCGTGTTGCGTCTTCCGTTTACGTTACAGTAGACGCAACACGGTTTCACTGATTAAATCTGGGAACAGCGGTCCTAGCACCGCGTAAATAATAAAAGGCCGCTCACGCAGCATGAGCGGCCTTTTGGTTAGCATTAATTCCAATGCCGGTCTGGTTAAACCAGCTTGGCCAAATCTTCGGCGGCGCGTTTCATGTCCAGGAAAATAAGACCCAGTTTGGCATCGCCGCGGGCCAGAGCGGTCAAGACCGCTTCCTCACCGATAGACATGAGGATAACATAGCCTTTGTTACCGCGAATGTAAACCTGATCCAGAATACCGCGCCCTAATTCTGCCGCGATTCGTTCACCCAGGGAAAGCATAGCCGCCGACATAGCCGAAACGCGGTCTTCTTCAACATCGGCTGGAAGCGAAGAGGCCATAATTAACCCGTCCACACTTACTACCGCCGAAGCCTCGATGTCAGCCGTGCCGGCCTGCAAATCTCTCAGACGGGCTATCATTTGCTCAGTACGAGATGCCATTGTTGTCGTTTTCTCCTTTCAAACAGGTGGTTTTCAACCCTGGCGTCATAATAGCATAAGAAAAAATTCGTGTCAATGTGCTTGTTAAGTTATGGTTAATTTGTAAACTTACATAAAATTAGAAAAGCGTTACTAAAAAACAGCGCAAGTGGGTTGAAAAAGTTAAGAAGAAACCTTAACAATAGTTACCATCCCTAAAAATATCGGTAATGGCGAAGTCGGTGGGGCGGAAAATTTGGCTTAATGATAGGATTGGTCCAATCTCCCCAAAAAATAAAAAATGGCGGGGCCGGTATTGAGTGATGACTGGTCACTGACCCCTGCCCCCTGATTTCTCCCCCTCAGCCCTTCAAAATGATCGGTTATATCTGCCCGGCCTCCCACTCGAAGAAAGCTTCAGCGACCCGCCGGAACAGCGGCGCGGCTTCTTTAGAACCTTCGCCGGCATGCTCCAGCAGCACAGCAATGGCCACGCGCGGTTCGTCGGCGGGAGCGTAACCGGCAAACCAGGCATGGGGCTGCTTCTGGCCCGATTCGGCGGTACCGGTTTTACCGGCTACGCTGTAATCAATGCCGTTAAAAGCAGCGCGAGCCGTGCCCCGCGCCCCACTCACCACGGCTTCCAGGCTCTGGCGCAGCAATGCAATGCTTTCCGGCGAGAGGGGCAGCGTGCCTGCCACCTCCGGCTCAAAGACCTGGGCAGTACCATCTACGTGGACAATCTTTTCAACGACACGCGGGCGTAATAACCGCCCGCCGTTACCCATCGCCGCGATCAACCGGGCAATTTGCAGCGGCGTGGTCAGGCTATAGCCCTGACCAATGGCGGTATTGACCGCATCGCCCTCAAAAACAGGTTGGTTATAAGTGGTCTGTTTCCAGGCGTCATCCGGTATAACCCCGGCGCTCTCGCTTAAACCGAGCATATCGGTGGCGACACCCAGGCCAAAAGCCCGGCCCCAATTGGGTAACAATTGGGGGTCGTGCCGGTGTAAGGCCAGGCCGACTTCGTAGAAAACCACGTCACAGCTTTGGGTCAGACCGTCCAGCAGGTTGATCCGTCCGTGCCCGTTTTGCAGCCAGCATTTCTTTTCAAACTCCTTACCCAGTCCGGTCCAGCGGCCGGTGCAAACAAAGCTGGTGTCGGGTTTGAAGTCAAGCGTTTCCAGGGCCGCGCTGAGGGTGACAATTTTAAATACCGAAGCCGGCGGGTAAAGTCCCTGGGTGGCCCGGTTGAGCAGAGGCCGTTTTTCATCCGAATAAAGCTTGGCCCAGGCATCCACATCAAAGCCGGTGGTGAAAACAGACGGCTTGAAGCGCGGATAGCTGGCCAGCGCATAGATCGCTCCACTGTTGGGGTCCATCACCACGACCGCGCCGAGACGTTCCCCCAAAAGCCGTTCGACCGTGGCCTGAAAGAGGGTGTCGAAGGTGAGATAGACGCTGCTGCCGGCCCGTGCGCTTAACGTGGCGATTTCGGTAAGGACCTGCCGGGCTGAAGTCAGCGTAACCAGCCGTCCGCCCCGCTGACCGGCCAGCTCTTTTTCGGCCCAGTTTTCCACCCCGGCTAACCCAACCAGCTCATCACCGCGATACCCCTGCACCAGATATTCCTGCTTGCGTTCCGCCGGAATTTTGCCCATATAGCCGATGATATGCGCTCCGGTATCGCCGTCGCTGTAGGTCCGTACCTCATGGGTGCGGCGGTCTACTCCGGCCAGGTTATTGAGCAAATTGTCGTTTTCCAGGCTGGTTTCAAAGCTAATATCGGCTACCGGCACAAACCAATCCGGCTGGGCGGCGTTGATTTGGGCTTGAATCCGCTCCACCGGCACTTTGGTCAGGGTCGAAAGATATTCAACGATTTCCTGGGCTTCCTCCATATACTGGGGAATCACGCCGATCGTAACCATTTGCCCCTGAGTGGCGACGGCATGGACATTCTTATCATAAATGTTGCCCCGTGTCGGCTGCTCGCTTAAAAAAGCCAGGCTGACCCCCTCGCCCAACTGAGGTAAAACCAGCGTCGGCTGCCACTCGATGCCCCAGCGGCCCTCGCTAAAGCTGAGCTGCATGGTATTATCGGCGGTGAGCGGGCCGAACAGATTGGTTTGCCAGACCGAACGGAACGTAGCCGAAGCCTTATCGTCCTGGTGTAATAACGAGCCAAGCTGGTTGGCAATCTGGGTGGCGGTGGCTTCGGTAGTGGCGCTGGTGTAGTAGGTTTGGAATTGAGCAAGGGCAAGGCGGGCCTGAGAAACGGGGGTCAACAGGCTGTACATCGTTTCGTAATTGCCCAGACTCCAGGCGGTCAGGTAGGTCTGAGCCACCGCGTCGGCGCTGGGTAAGGGTGTGGGGGTGGGTGTCGGCAGGGGGGTAGCGTAGGCGCTTCAATGGCAAAAGGGGTCAATTCGGGCGTGCAGGCGTTGATGAGCAGGGCCAGGCCCATACTTTTAATAAAGACACGCCGCGGAATCCGAGGGGAACCAACCATAGCAAAATTATAGCATCGAGCCAAGCCGGTGCAAAACCAGTCCGCTTGGTTTTTATGTTGACACCCAAGATGTAGGGGAATAGGATTATAAAACACAAGATGTAGTAGTATTTTATGACTGCCCTTCCATTTCCTCGATTTGACGGATGAGATGCGGTAAAAGCCGGGCTACACTCTGAGCGTGTTCACGAACCAGTGATCCGCTGCCGGCACAAAATGGACAAGGTCGATCAGTCTGGGCCAGATGAGCAGCAGGCCCAGAACCGCGCCTGGCAGGGGCAGGACAGAGCCTAATTAATGACCACGCTGTTCAAATTGGGTCAGACGATGGGCCACGCGGGTCAGGGCTTGATCCGCTTCCTGATAAATTTCAAACAGTTCATTATAAACCGCGTGCGTTGGCGGGTCCGGCTCAAGCCGCGCCCGCAGGCGGATGAGCGGCTCAATCGCCGCCGGGGAGGGATCGAGCAGGCCGGCGGCCACGCCGGTTATCAACGCCGCGCCGTAAGCGGCATCCTGCTCCTGGGGTAACAGCAGCGGCTGGCCGAGCACATCGCCCACTATCTGCGACCACAGCGAACTTTTGGCCCCGCCGCCAATCAAGCGATATTCCTCATAACGCAGCCCCATCGCGGCCACCTTCTCAATAGCCGCCCGCAGGGCGAAGGCGACCCCTTCCAGGGCGGCGCGGGTGAAATGGGCCTGGGTGTGGCGCATTGTCGCCCCGACAAAGTTGGCTCGCAGTTCGTTGTCCCAATAGGGCGCCCACTCGCCCAGCAAATGAGGCTGAAAGAGCAGCCCGTCACTCCCCGGCGGGATACGGCTGGCCGCCGCGTCCATTTCCACATAGCTGAGCGCCCCGCCCCACAGATTATCCCGCAGCCAGCGCGGTGTGGTCGCTGCCGCTTTGATGCCGCTGCCGGGGTACCACAAGCCGTCGAGGATGTGGCGGTAATTGAGGATATTGAGATTGGAGATTGGAGATTCAGAGATTACGGCCAGCCGACCCACACTGGCCAATTTGACCATGCCCTGTCCCGGCCGCAACAAGCCAGAGCCAAAAACCTCCGCTACCGTGTCCGTCGCCCCGGCGATAACCGGCGTATCGGCGGCCAGGCCGGTTTCCTCAGCCGCCGCCCGGCTGACGGTTGAGACAACTTCCAGCGGCTTGACGGGGTGGGGCCAGGCCGCCAGGGGCAGTTCCAAAGCCTGGCAAAATTCTGTCACCCAGCGTTCGGTCACGGGATTGAACAGCAGACTGCCGGCGGCGTCAATGGTATCGGTCACATAGGCCGGGGCCAGGCGGTGGCGGACATAATCTTTTTGAAACAAAATCCGGCGGGTGGCCGGCCACACCTGCGGCTCGTGCTCTTTCAGCCAGAGGAGCTGCGGCCAGGTCCACAGCGGGCTGACCCCGTTGAGGGTCTGGGCTTGCACCTGCTCGCCCCAACGCTCCAAAATGTGGCGGCACTGCTCGCCGCTGCGCTGGTCGAAGGTTAGAATGCAGGGGCGCAAAGGCCGGTCGTGCTCGTCCAGCAGTACGGCGTTATGGGTCACGCCGACCAGCCCGATGCAGGCAATAGCGCTGGCGGCAATGCCGGCCTGGGCGATCACCCGGCGAACCGTCTGGACAAAGGCCTGCCACCAATCGGCGGGGTTTTGCTCCACCCAGCCGGGGTGGGGATAAAAGGTGGGGTACTCGGCGCTGGCGCTGGCGATAAGCCGGCCTGATTCATTCAAAATGACCGTTTTGCAACTGCCGGAGCCTAAATCGCTGGCGAGAATGTATTGCATAGATAATCCTTTGATTACTTAAACGAAAGGGTTGAGCTTAATATTCTCCTGTGAGAAAATAATTATAGAAGATTTTCCTTGCTTGGGCGATAATTGGCGGGGCAAGATTGGACTGGGCAAAAACTAATCCTGGGCTTAAAAAAGCGGTTCGCTGACTTTTTGACAGCCCCAACCCCCTATGCTAAAATGGTCTTACCATTGACCAACTTACCAGTGATGGTTTCCACTATGGACAAAACCTTCGAGCCGTTCGAGAAAGATGTCCTCCCCAAAAAAATCGCCACCCGGCTGCTCTCCCTGATCAAAGAAAAACATCTCCGGCCTGGGGAAAAACTGCCGCCTGAACGCGAACTGGCGGCGATGATGCAGGTCAGCCGCCCCTCGCTGCGGGAGGCGCTGCAAGCGCTGGCGATTATGAATATCATCGAAATGCGCCAGGGCGACGGCACCTACATCACCTCACTGGAGCCGGAACTGCTGGTTGAACCGCTCGATTTTGTTTTTTCGCTGGACGACTCGACCCTGTTGGAACTGTTTGAAGCCCGGAAGATTGTCGAAGTGGGCCTGGTGGGGCTGGCGGCGCAGCGGATTACGGCTGAAGAAATAGCCGATCTGGAAGGCTGTTTGACCAAATCCCTGCAAAGCGCCAGCGACCCCGATGCCTTTCTCCTGGCCGACCTGGAACTCCACAAAAAAATCAGCCTGGCCGCCCGCAATCCGATCATGCAGCGTTTTATGGAGTCAATCAGCCAGCTTGGCCGGGTGAGCCGGGCCAGAACCACCCATATTCCCGGCCTGACCCAACAGAGCGCCGAAGATCACCGCGCTATTGTCGCCGCGCTCAAAAACCACGATGTAGCAGCAGCCCGGCAGGCGATGCTGCTACACCTGGATAGCGTCGAACAACGACTCAAAGATTTACTGTCAGCACAAGGATGACCACGGGCCGCAGACCGCCGGAATTGTTTCGCCATGAAAATTGCCAATCACTACACCTTCACCGCCGCCAGAGAACGCATCTGGCCGTTAATTTACGATCCGACGGCGCTGGCTGGCTTGATTCCCGGCTGCGAAAAACTGGAGCAGGTTAGCCCCGACGAGTATCGCGGCCAAATCCAGCTTCGGCTGCCGGCGGTGGTGGGGACTTATGAGACTTACGTGAAGCTGGTCGAACGCGAAGAACCCGGTTATTGTCTTTTTGAAGGCGAGGTGAGCGGCGGGCCTGGTTCCGTCAAAGGGACGGCTTCATTCCGGCTGGAGGCTCTCAGCGAGGGCGAAACTTTAATGAGTTATGAAGGCCAGGGTGTTATCAGCGGCCCGCTGGGCCAGTTAAATTCACGCTTCATCGAAGGCATTGCCAACACCCTGATCAAGCAGGGCTTGGCCAAGTTGAATCAGCAGGCGCAACTTCAACAAGTTACAGGCCGGGATTTAGGGGATTGGGGGATTGAAAGTAAAAAGAAAAAATCCCCTAATCTCCTAATCCCGGCAATGATACTCCTTTGGAGGTTCTTATGCCACGCATCGTTGACTTATCTGTGGAAATTGGCGAGGCCACGCTCAGCCCGCCGTCGGTCAATCAGCAGCTCAAGCTGACCAGTTTTCATCGCGGCCCCGGCTTCTGGCAGGCCAGCAAGGTCGAAATGGTGCTGCACACCGGCTCGCACGTGGATTTTACCAGGCACGTCCAGGCCAACGGCGAAACCGCCGCCGATGTCTCGCTCGACCGGGTGTTTGGCGAGGCGCTGGTGGTGGATTTGAGCTTCGCCCAGGCCAATCACCAAATTTCGGTGGCGGATATGGAAGTACACGCCCAGATGGTCCAAAAAGGCGATATTGTGCTGGTCCGCACCGACTGGACCGAGAAGCACTGGGGTAACTTCCCCACCTACTACCTGGAGTCGCCCTACTGCGCCCCCGAAGCGGCCCAATGGCTGATTGACCGTGGGGCCAAAGCCATCGGCTTTGACTGCTTCAGCGAATACTGCGCCCGCCTGCCCGACTTTACCTCGGAGGAATTTATCATTCATAAAATCATTCTGGAAAATGGGGCCATTTTGATGCAGCAGTTAACCAACTTCTCGCAACTGCCCGTAGGCCGCCGCTTTCAATTTTTCGCCCCTTTCATTAAAATGCGGGGGGCGGAGGGATCGCCGGCGCGATTCTTTGCTTTGCTAGACGACTAAATCCGTGTTGCGTATTGCGTGTTCCGTCAATTTTCACGCAACACGCAACACGTACTACAAATGTTATCTCTATCGACAACACAAGATTCACCAAAGGAGGTGTCAATGTGTCTGTAAAAGAATATTATCTGCCTCAATCCTTGACTGAGGCGACCGGCCTGCTGGCGAAACACGGCCCTTCGCTGCTGGTGATGAGCGGTGGGACGATTGCCATGCCGCTGATCAACGAAGGCATTTCCATGCCCGAACGGGTGATGGGACTGCGGCAAGCCGGGTTGAACTACGTGCAGCGCAATAACGGCACGGTCGCCATTGGCGCAACAACGACGTTAACCCAGGTTTTGGGCGTGGAGGCGCTGCCTCTGCTCCAAACTGCTGCCGATAATGCCGGAAGCTGGTCCATCCGCAATATGGGGACCATTGGCGGCAACATCTTCGCCCCGCCGCCCGCTGGCGATGTGGCTGTCGCGCTGCTGGCCCTCGATGCCCAGGTCAAGCTGGTCAGTCAGAGCGGCGAACGGGTGCTGCCGCTGGCCGATTTCTACACCGGCTTTATGACCAATGTGTTGGAGCCGGGCGAACTGTTGGCCGAGATTCAAGTGCCGGTGGCTGCCGGTCAAACCGCCTACATCAAGTATGGCCGCAAACACTCCGTGACCCCCGCCATTGTGACCGTCGCTGCCTGCGTGGTTTTGGACGGCTCGCAGGTTAAGGAAGCGCGGCTGGCCCTGAACGGCGTCGGGCCGCACCCGCTGCGGGCCAAACAGGCCGAAGCAGCGCTGCTTGGTTCGGCCCTGACCCCCGACTCCGATTGCGGCCGCGGCCCAGGCTGCCAGCGCCGAGTGTGACCCCTTCACCGATGCCATTGCTACGGAATGGTACCGGCGCAAGATGGTCGGCGTGTATGTCAAGCGGGCGCTTTATCAAATTGCCGGATTGGAGGCATAATTATTATGGCATCCAAAATTGTCAGTTTTACCCTGAACGGTCGAGAGACCGAAATCATGATTAAACCCATGACCACCCTGCAAACCGTACTGCGCGAGCAGTTGGACCAGACCGCCACCAAAACCGGCTGCAAACAGGGCGGCTGCGGAAGTTGCACCGTGCTGCTCAACGGCGAGCCGGTGCTGTCGTGCCTGCTGCCGGCTGAGGATGTAGCCGGGCAAAATGTCACGACCCTGGAAGGAATCACCCCGGTGGACGGACTGCACCCGCTGCAAGCCGCCTTTTTCGATAACTTTGCGGTCCAGTGCGGCTACTGCTCGCCCGGTATGATTATGGTTTCCAAAGCGCTGCTGGACCGCAATCCCACCCCGTCGCGCGAAGAAATTATCCACGCGCTGACCGGCAATCTCTGCCGCTGCACCGGTTACGAGCCGATTATCCAGGCCGTCGAAGATGCGGCCGAGCGGCTGAAAGGAGCACAAAATGGGCGCTAAAGATGTCGAAAAAGCCGTCGAGAAAAAGCACAACGTCGTCGGACAGTCGGTGATGCGCCGTGATGGCATGGGCCACGTGACCGGCAAGACAGTCTTTGTTGACGACCTCAAATTCCCCAACATGCTGCACCTGAAGATGGTCCGCAGCCCGCTGCACCACGCTAAAATTAACGGGATTGACTTTTCCGAAGCCGAGAAAGTGCCCGGCTTTGTCAAGGCATTGACCTACAAGGACGTGCCCAAGAATATCTACACCATCCTCTGCCTGATCGGCGTTGGCCCCGACGACGAGCCGGTGCTGGCCCAGGATCGGGTCCGCTTCAAGGGCGAGCAAATTGCCGCCATCCTGGCCGAAACCGAAGAAGCCGCGCTGGAGGCGGTCGCCAAAGTCAAGCTGGATTTGGAAGAGCTGCCCGCCGTCTTCGATATGGAAGAGGCGCTCAAACCCGGCGCACCGATTGTGACCGACTGGGGCACGAATTACTTTGTCTACGAAGGCCATCACTGCCGCCGAGTCCGCTACGGCGACGTGGAACAGGGCTTTGCCGGGGCCGATTATATCGTCGAGGAGCGTTACAGCACCAGCCCCGTCGAGCATTGCCCCACCGAAACCACCGCCTGCGTGGCCAAACCGGAAGCCGATGGCCGCATTACTGTCTACACCAACACCCAGGCCATCTTTTTCAGCCTGGACAATGCGGCCCTGATCCTGCAAGTCCCCTTCAACAAGCTGCACTTTGTCGGCGGCACGGTCGGCGGCGGCTTCGGCGGCAAGGTGGACGTCATCACCGAGCCGATTGCGGCGCTGGCAGCTATGAAAACGGGCCGGCCGGTCAAGTACAAATACAGCCGCAGCGAGGAGATGCAGGTATCTTCGACCCGCAGCGCCTGGATCATTTACATTAAGGATGGCGTGACCAAAGACGGGCGGATCATCGCCCGGCAGGTCACTTCTTATGCCGACGCGGCGCGTACAACCGCCACACCCCTTACGCTGTGACCAAGCATGCGGCCAACGCCGCCGGTCCTTACGCCATCCCCAACGTCTCGATTGATGTCCACTGCGTTTTCACCAACCGCCAGCCGACCAGCGCTTTTCGCGGTTTTGGGGTAACGATGGCCTCGTTTGCCCTGGAATTACAGATGGACAAGATTGCCGAGACAGTGGGATTGGACCCCTGGGAAATCCGCCTGATCAACGCCTATCGCAACGGCGATATGAAACCGCACCGCAAAGTCACGGAGGACGCCACCCTGGTCGAGACCATTCAGGCGGCGGCGGAACTGGTCGGCCACGAACTGCCCGACCACCTCAAGGCGATGAATTCCTGGGACAGAAATGGAGGCCAGCATGGCTAAGAAACGCGGCGTCGGCATGGCCGCCGTCAATTATCCCACCGGCATGAACCTGGGCGGCGACCCCTCCCAGGCGTTAATTCACTCGACCACTACCGGCACCTTTGTCATCAGCCTGTCCAGCACCGATTTGGGCCAGGGTCTTAAAACGGTCATCGCCCAGATTGGGGCCGAGGCGCTGGGACTGCCATTTGAAAATGTGCTGGTCAACACCGCCGATTCCGATACCGGCCCGCACTGCATGGGCACGTTTGCCAGTCGGGCGACCCATCGGGTGGGCAACGCGGTCATCGCCGCTGCCCTGGAAGCCCGCAAGGTGATGCTGGAAGTGGCCGGCGACGAGCTGGAGGTCAGCCCCGACGACCTGGAAACGGACGGGCAGGGCAATATCCGGGTCAAAGGCACGCCGGATCGCTCGATCAACATCGTCAACCTGGCCCTGGCCGCCCACTTCAAATACGGCAAAACCATCTCCGGGCGCGGTATGTTCATGAAGCCCAAAAGCGACGTGGACCCCGAAACCGGGGCGATGGACCCCGACTCGACTGAGGCCCATGCTTGCACCGTCGCTGAGGTGGAAGTGGACACCGAAACCGGCGAAGTGACCGTCTTGAGCCTCAAGAGCGCTTATGAAATCGGCTGTGAGGTTAACCCGGCGTTGGTCAAGGGGCAGATTACCGGCGGCGCTTTTATGGGCATGGCCCACGCCTTGTACGAGACGACCGCCCCCTACTACCCGGAGATGGAGCACCGGCCCAACAGCTTCAGCGATTACGTGCTGCCCGGTCCCACCGAACTGCCGGTGATTGAAAGCGTGGTCCTGGAATATCCTTCGTCCACCGGCCCTTCGGGGTCAAAGGCGTCGGCGAGATGACCGCCAATCCGCCCATCCCGGCCATTGTCAACGCCATCAATAATGCCCTCGGCGTGCGCATCACCAGCCTGCCGGTCACACCGGAGAAGATATTGAAGGCGTTAGAGGCTAAGGCTGAGGCATAAAACGTGTTGCGTGTTGCGTGTTGCGTCTCTCATTTACGGAACACGCAACACGCAACACGCATCTTAATTAACTATACGGAGACAAAACACCTATGCTAAAAGTAATTTCCCTCATGAAACGACGCGACGATATGACGCTGGAAGAGTTTCGCCAGTGGGCCACGGTAGAGCATCCGCCGTTTGGGCTGAAACTGCCGGGCATTCGGCGCTATTTTATGAGCGTGGTCCTGGAAGACAGCCCCGATTTGCCCTACCACGCCGTGTCGGAGTTTTGGTTTGACGACAAAGACGCGATGATGGCTGCTTTCGGCACCCCGGAAGGCAAAGCCGCTGCCGAAGACGCCATCGCCCACTGCTCCCTGCGAACGCGCCTGCTGACGGAAGAGACGACGATCCTGGCGTAAAAGAAAAGACCTGTCGGGGCTAATAACCTGACAGGTCTTTTTAATTCTGAAAATTACAAAAGCCTCTGTAATTCGTCACAAGCCACATGAAGTGACGGCGGGGCATCGGCTGGTAATCCGACTGGGCAAATCTCAGAGGCGAGTCTCTCAACATAGGGTTTGCAGGCGCCTTCATTGTTGGTAAACTTCTGATAGCTGGTTTGTTCATTAATAGTTTCACCCATCAGGTAATGAATCCACGTCTCGATATTTCTTTTTGGAGTGAACACAGCTATCTTTTCATTTCTCTGGCGTCTTTCTTGTCCATCATTTAGAAGCATTGAATCCATTTCTTTCAGGCGCTGTTCTACAGCATTGTTATCTGTATCAATAAACACTGCAAGACGAATGGATGAAAGATACGGCGACTTACTACGGTAGGTTTTTACTTCGTTGGGATACTGCTCACGCACGTGATATTCACCTGATCCTTTGCCCTTTTCGTTTCGATTAACTCGGATATCCCGATATCCCAAATCAAATCGAGTCATAAAGTACTTTCGAGCAAAAACTTCTTGCTGCAGATCCTCGCACAGGATCACAAGTGTTACTCCTCGCCTAGCCATGGAGCCACCCTCTGGCTACAAGTTCTGAAATAGGCAGACCACTGTCATCCTCCGTAATTCTTTTGACTCGAACCGGTGTATTACTTTCACGATCAAACCAACATCCCGCAGATAAAGCCAAATAATCAATTAATTCTGGATGATGAGATATGAGCAACGCCTGGAGTTTGCCATCGCTACAAAAATCATACAGCAAGGTTAGCCAGGGCTGAATTTCTGGTAAAGCCAAAAAATTCTCCGGTTCATCTATACATAAAGTATAATCTTCAGCTCGGGCATAATGAACGAGAGTATATAAAACAATTAAGGTTCTTTGGCCCTCGGAAAGCTCACTGAATCGGTATTCGTAATTACGCTTTTCATTTCCTATCGAGAAACGCAAATAGAGAACACGGTTTTTGTCGCTTATTTTATCAAATCTAAATGAGTCAAAATCTTCGATAACTTCTTTTAATGCTTCCCGAATTTGGAACGTTTTTCCTTGATCCTCAGAAATGTGGCGATACCAAGAAACAAAGTTTTCTGCCTGAGCAGTCAATCCTGCCTCTTCTTGGCTACTGTTTTCTGACATCAACATAGGATTAATTTGAACAATAACAAAACGACTAAAACGCTCTATAAACCAGGCTAATTTAGTATAATTATTTCTCGCGGGAATGGAAGCAACAGCCGACCGAGACGGAGTGGATGGAAAATTGGGGCCTTCTAAGTGATAATCATCATAAAGTTGAACATTATCTTTCTCAAATTTGAGCAGAGGTTTATTATCAAACCACAAACTTTCATAATCTAATCGAGCCTGTTTTGTCAATGTATCATGTTTAATTCGGAGTTCGTATTTATATACCCCCAAATTTCCCTCAATCTCTAATTCAAAAAGTTGAACTGGAGAATTTTGCCAGCGCGTCAGATCATCGGATTCAAAAAGATTTGTAACAGTTATACCATTCAGCAAAGACTGAATTTTCTGTAAAACATCAAACACAGTTGATTTACCAGCCCCATTCGGCCCAAGAAATAAGTTAATCGAATCAACAGAAAGTTCAAAGTTTACAAGACATCTAAAATTGTCAACATAGATTCTTTTAAACATATCACACTCCCTTAATCCGATTGTAACGCGAGATGTTTCAAAAGTAAAACGAGAAAACCCTTGTTGCTTTTTCACCTAAAACCACCCCCACTACCAGAATAATATTAGCATAGGGTGTAAACTCTCCAGTGCAGACGACGGCGCGGGCGGAACAAGTTTGCTTTTAGTCGAGTAATTCGTCCAAATAAAAGTTGCGATGTATCATGAAAGTATTAAACCACCAGGGATGAGGCGCTGATGAAGCAAACAGGCATCAACCAAACTCTTGCTCCCGAAACCAAACAACTTCTACCTCCCGAAATCACCGCCGCCCTGGCCGACTTCCAACACCAACTCCTCAACCTGTTCCCCGGCGAAATCCAGCAAGCTCCGGGCTAAAGCAGTAATCATGAAGGTATTTCCCCATGTGGGTTAGTTTGTGGTGCAAAACTCAGCAGAGGCGGCTTCCACGCCGCCGACGATTGCAGGGAGTGCCGGGCGTGGGAGCCCAGCCTGCTCGTTTCACGCCGAGTACCAAGTTAGGATAATTACGGGCGTGATGCGTGACACGTGACTTTTCACGCATCACGCATCACGTATCAGCCGTCAAACCGAATCGCTATGGCCGAAAACCATCGCCCTATTAGACAACTTTGCTTTGTCATCTCTTACGCCCCCAAGTATAATCCGAATTGTAGATTTTCCAACAGCCAATTCATTGTGAGAGAACCATGCCAACTACTATCCTCGGTTTAGATATCGGAACCACCGCCACCAAAGCTGTTTTGTTTGACCTGTCGGGCCACGAACTAGCCACCGCCGAACAGCCTTACCCGCTGCTGACGCCCCAACCGGGCTGGGCCGAACAAGACCCGGAGGAGGTCTGGCAAGCCCTGGTGCAAGCGGTACGCAGTCTCCTGGCCCCAAGTGGGGGCCGGAGGTGGGGGCGAGCATCGCCGCTCTGTCCCTGTCGGCGCAGGCCGGCTCGCTCATCCCGGTCAAGAACAACGGCACGCCGACCTATCCCATTATCACCTGGATGGACCGCCGGGCCGAAGAACTGGTCAACGGCTGGCGGGCCGATGGCGTCGAACCGACCGTCCGGCGCATCAGCGGTTGGTCGCTTCAGATTGGCCTGCCCCTGCCCTTCATCGCCTGGCTGCGCCACTACCGCCCCGATGTTTTGCCGCCACCGACCGTTTTCTGGGGATCAACGATTTTTTAGTACAGCGTTTGACCGGCCAATTCTGCACCGATTATTCCTGCGGCACCGAAATGCTGCTGGCCGATGTCTCCACCGGCCAGTGGAGCCAGGAATTGTGCGACCTGGCCGGCATCACCCCGGCCCATCTGCCGGAACTGCGCCCGTCGGGCGTGGTGATTGGCCCATCAGCGCCGACG
>JAAUSP010000113.1 GCA_012032575.1 Anaerolineales bacterium
GTCGAGAAGATTCAGCTAACTGCTCGACGGTCACATCGTCCAGGAAGTCATTTTCGGTGCTGACAGCCACGACGAGCGCATCGGTGCCGACGCGGAACTCGATGGGAGTGCGGCCAATGGCTTCGCAGGAGGCGATTTCTTCCTCTTTGATGGCGCGGGAGGCATTGGAGATGTCGGTTTCGCCGGCCACGCAGAAGCGCTCGAAGCCAGCGCCAGTGCCGATGCTGTCAATGGTGATGTTGCCGGCATAGCCTTCATCCTGGAACCGTTCAGCCATCCGTTCAGTCAACGGGAAGACGGTCGAGCTGCCCGCCGTGATGATGTCGCCCGTTACATCCAACGCATTCACTTCCGGCAACTTTACCCGGCTCATGTTAACAGTGCCGTCTAACCAGGCTTGTTTAGCCAGGTTGATGGAAGAGTCGGACGCGGGGAAGTAGCCGACATCGAGGATTTCTTCGTTGACGTAGGTCAGATAGAAGTTGATGAAGTCGGCCACCTGGGGCTTGCTGGACATAATGTTGGCATCGGAATAGATGAACAACGGGCGAGCCAGGGGATAATCGCCGCTTTCGGCGGTTTCAGCGGTCGGGGCGACCCCGCCGATGGAGAGGGCTTTGAGCGCACCCTGATTGGCCTGATAGTAAGCAAAACCAAAGTAGCCGATGGCATAGGGGCTGCCTTCGACACCCTGCACCAGGACGTTGTCATCCTCGGACAGTTGCAGGTTTTCGGCGCTCAACAGGGGGGCTTCATCTTCGTCAAAGATTTCTTCGACGAAGTAATCGAAGGTGCCGCTGTCGGTGCCGGGGCTGAAGCGCAGGATCGGCTCAGCCGGCCAGTCGGCCCGAACATCGGCCCAGGTGGCGGCGGTGGAGTAGGCCATCGCCAGTTCTTCCGCGGTGATGTCGGTCAGAAAGTCGTTTTCGCTGCTGACCACCACGGCCAGCGCATCGGTGCCGACGCGGAACTCGACCGGGGTGCGGCCAATGGCTTCGCAGGAGGCGATTTCTTCCTCTTTGATGGCGCGGGAGGCATTGGAGATGTCGGTTTCGCCGGCCACGCAGAAGCGCTCGAAGCCAGCGCCGGTGCCGACGCTGTCAATGGTGATGTTGCCGGCATAGCCTTCGTCCTGGAACCGTTCAGCCATCCGCTCGGTCATGGGGAAGACGGTCGAGCTGCCCGCCGTGATGATGTCGCCCGTTACATCCAACGGGTTCACTTCCGGTAAAACGATACCCTGGCCCAGGGCCGCGCCGGGAAGCATCATTAAAACTACAAATATTAAAACCAACAAACCGAACAATTTTTTGTTCATCGTGAAACCTCTTTCACTCCTTGAAATTTGATAGATTGGCCTGGTCGTCTTGAAGCAAAATGCTCAAGGTTCGTACTTGTTTAGCAGGGAGACTCTGCCCTACAGTCAATAAATAACCTCCTTTTTCCTTAAGTTCCGATAACTGGATTATTTAAACGAGGCTGAATACCCTAAAAGTTGGGCTAAGACAACTTTTAGAGTATAACCGAATGTTGATTATATGGAGCGTTCTTTAACTGCAATTTAAGTGTCTGTTAAATACTCGTTAAGATTCTGTTAATATTTTGTTAAGTAAACTGTTGGCATCGGTTTCCCTCCGCTGTTTATGAGGGGGTTACGGGTGGGTTAGACTATTTCCAGATTTTGGAATTGTCTACTGATAAGGGGGGCTGATGACTATTACTATCCCGCACTCAGGCTATTAATTTCTCGGCAATTTTGGCCGATGATAGCACCCCCGGCAGGCCGGCCCCCGGATGGGTGCCAGCGCCGACAAAGTAGAGGTTGTCGAACTCTTCAGAGCGATTGTGGGGCCGGAACCAGGCCGATTGGGTCAAGATTGGCTCAACCGAGAAGGCGGAACCGAGGTAGCTGTTGAGCGAGTTCTGGAAGTAGCGCGGGTCAATATGGTGCTCAACCACGATATTGGCCTGTAAATCGGGCAGGTAGTTGTCTTCCAAAAACTGCATAATCCGATCGCGGTAGGGTTTGGCCGCCTGACTCCAATCCATGCCGGAGCCGAGGTGGGGCACCGGCGACAGCACATAAAAGGCTTCGCAGCCATCCGGGGCCAGCGAACGGTCTGTGACGGTGGGCCAGTGCAGATAGAGCGAAAAATCGTCGGGGAGCTGTTTTTTGGCAAAAATGTCGTCCAGCAGCTCCCGGTAGCGCTCCCCTAAAATGATGTTATGGTGGACTAATTTGGTATCGGTGTAGCGCCGGTTGACTCCAAAATAGATTACAAATAGGGAGGGGCTGTAGCGCATTGTTTCGATTTTGCGGTTGGTATATTTGCGCCGGTGCGGCGCGGCGATGAGGCTGCGGTAGGTAAAAGCGACATCGGCATTGGAGACAATCACATCGGCCCGGTGAATTGTGCCATCGGCCAGACGAACTCCGGTCACGCGCCGGCCCGCCACCAGAATTTCGGTTACTTCGCAGTTGGTACAAATTTGCCCGCCCAGTTCCTCAAACAGCCGGCCCAACCCTTTGACAATCGTTCCGGTGCCGCCCATAGCATAGTGGACCCCCCACTCCCGTTCCAGGTAATGGATCAGAGCATAGATCGAGGTGGTTTCAAACGGGTTGCCGCCAATCAGCAGGGGATGAAAAGAAAAACAGCGGCGCAGAAAATCATCCTGTACAAACTGCGAGACATATTTGTAAACACTCTTGTACGATTGCAGTTTGATCAGGTCGGGGGCCACGCGCAGCATGTCCAACGGGCTGAGAAAAGGTTGGTCAGATAATTCCACAAAGCCTTTTTCAAAAATGGCGCGCGTAGACTGGATAAATTTTTGATAACCGGCTTTGTCGGCCGGATTCCAGCGGTCAATTTCATTTAAAGTGAACTCAAGGCTGTCATTGTAGTCAAAATGGCGGCCCTGGTGATTAAAAATGCGATAAAAGGGCTGGCAGGGCGTCAGTTCAAAATAATCTTCGCGCCGCCGGCCGGCGGCCTGGAAGAGGTCATCAAACATAAACGGCGCGGTGATAACGGTTGGCCCGCTGTCAAAACGAAAGCCGTCCGTTTCATAAACGTAGGCCCGCCCGCCCAATTTATCCCGTTTTTCAAAAAGTTGGACCTCGTGCCCCTGAATAGCCAAACGAATAGCAGCGGCTAATCCCCCAAAGCCGCTGCCAATAACCACAATCTGTTTTTTCATAATTACCTTTGAGCCGCCGGCTCACCCCCGCGCAGGCGGTGTGAGTTTTTTATTAAGACGTTCTGCTAATCTCCGGGGCTGCTTTGTCCAGGGCAAAGAGATGGCGCAGGGTGGTGATGTAGGCGGCGCCGTTGCCATGGGCTGCCTCTTTTTTGAGGCGGAGGGTTGGTTCATGCAGAATTTTGTTAATCAGCCGGTGCCCCATCGCGGCCACCATTTCCTGCTGAGCTTCGTCCAGGTCAAGGCGGTGAAAGAGGCGGTCAAGCTCGTTTTGGCATAAATGGTTGACCTGCTCGCGCAGACCGGTGATAGTTGAGACAACATCAAGCGAGGAAAGCCAGTCGAGGTAATGGGTTACTTCCTGGTCAATAATGGCTTCTACGCACGGAATTTGCGATTCCCGCTCACGGACATTCTCATCGGTCTGGTTTTGCAAATCGTCAATATCGTGCAGGTGAACCTGAGGGATATCCCGCACATTGGGGTCAACGTCGCGGGGAACGGCGATATCAAGGATAAATAACGGGCGTTCGGGCCGGCTATCCATAACAGGCTGCAACAGGTCACGATTCAGGATAGTGTGCGGCGCGCCGGTCGAGGTAATGATAATATCCACCTCGGTCATGGCCTGCGGGAGCTGCTCGAAGGTGATGGCTCTGCCGCTCCAGGCCTGAGCCAACTGCATCGCATTATTGAAGGTCCGATTAGCCACGATAATGTCAGAAACACCTCGATTGAGCAGGGAGCGCGCAGCCGTTGCGCCCATCTCGCCCGCCCCAATCAGTAATACCTGACATTTGGCTAGATCTCCCAATAAGCGGGTGGCCAGGCTGGCCGCTACGGAACTGATCGAAGAGGGGTTGACGCTGATAGTAGTTTCAGTGCGGGCGCGTTTGCCGGTATGGATGGCCGTTCTGAAAAGCATAGACAAAACGGTGCCGGCCGCCTGCTGCGAGAGGGCGGCCTCGTATGCCGTAGTAATCTGGCCCAGGATTTGCGGTTCACCGAGGACCATGGAATCCAGGCCCCCGGCCACGCGTAAAAGATGGCGAACGGCTTCGTCATTATGCAGGATATAGAGATAGGGGGTAAAAAGCGTGAGTGGAACATTACAGCTCTGGCTTAAAAACTTGACGATGCTCTCTTGAGCGATCTCAGGATTGTTCACCAGAGCATAAATTTCCATCCGGTTACAGGTCGAGAGAATAATGCCTTCTTTAACGTGGTCCAGATGAGCGTGCTCGTGGGTGGCATCAAAATGGGTCAACGCTGAACGAAGCATCGTAGGGTTAAAAGCCAAACGCTCTCGTACCTCAACCGGGGCAGTTTTATGATTGAGACCAACAAGCAGAATATACATGGCTTAGATTACCGTCATTTCATCATTGAACTCGTATCTTGCCAAACCCGCCTGGTCCAAAATTGAAAATAACAAACCCCTCCCTCGTTAAGTAAGGACGCTGAAAGTGATCGGATGGTGTTGTGAGGAGTAGTGCATCCTCAGATGCCCAGTAATCTGTGGCATGACATCTGAGGATGCTGGATTTTCAAAGTTGGATCTGCCGAGACTACTTTACAATGAGTTTGCCCTGCATGCTGGGGTAGTGACCAGCCACGGTGCAGATAATTTTATATTCTCCGGGCAACGGCGCGGTAAGATCATAGCTGCCGGTTTTGCCAGCAGCGGTAAGGCCGGTTTGGGCCAGGATAATGTCCTTGTTATCTGCCTCGATAAAGGGTTCTGGCACTTCTGCGCCCTGTTTAACAATGGCCCAGTTATGTTCCAGCGCTCCATTATTTTTGACATTGACTTTAATTTTAGCTCCGGCAGGAACTTCCCAGACGGGAGGCTTGGTAGCGTTATCGGGGGTTTTGCCGTAATAAATGTCGCCCTGTTCGATGTCAAGGGTGACGGCTTGGGCTTTAGGGGCTTCCGCCGGCGCTTTTTCTTCAATTTTTTGAGCGCCGCCCCCGCCGCCACATGCTGCCAGTAAAATCGTGGCAATGATCGTTACAACAGTGATTACATAAAGTTTCATTAGGACCCTCCATTGGATTATGAGTTAATGACACGTCTTATTAAAGCAAAAGTCTAAATGAATGTCAAATTATTGTTGAATTTATGTTGAAGATTAGGGCTGTTTTTTGCCTTTTTTGAGCGCTGTTTAAGCGACAGCGCCCGCTTCCATGGCTCGCAAGGTGTCGGCCTGGGTGAGATGGGTGTGGACCTCCTGAAAACGGGCAATACTAATGCGCCACAAAAGGAGGGTTGCCAGGAGCATACCGATTGCTTCGACGCCAAAGATAAGGCAGTAAGCCAGATTTGGGCTTAAAAAACCCGTTTCGATCAACCCCGTATGCAAAGCTCCGCCGCCAAAAGCCGCGATACCGGTGCCAAAAGCCTGGGCCACTCCCCACAAGCCCATAAACAGGCCGGTGGCCCCTTCGATGGTCATATCCATCATCAGCGAAAGCGCGCCGACGTTGAAGACGCCGGTAAATAATCCCATCATCACCAGGGCCGGGCTTACCAGGCTTTGCTGCCGGGTGAGGGCGGCCAGGGCTAAAAACAACATGCCCAGCGCTGTCCCCAAACTCCCAACCAGGGCGATGGTGCGTTTTTTGAGCGAAAAGATGGCGCTAATCGCTCCCATCAGCAGCATCCCGGCCAGCACTCCGCCGCCCCAAATGGGTTGAAATTTCGTCGTTCCCGCCACCGACAGTCCGAAGACCTCAGCGCCAAATACCTCCAGGATATTATCCTGCAAAAAGATAGAGAAGATGGCTGCAAAGATAAAGGTAAAAAAATCGCGGGCCTGGGAATTCTCAGTGAGAATTTTTAGGGCTACCTGGATGGAGTTTCCCTCTGGAGTAACTTTTTTAGCCTGTTTAACGATTTTAGCCAACTCTTCTCCCTTCAATCGCTTCTCCAGGCCAACCGTGCCAAGCAACATGGACCCGATCACAATAAAAGGCGTGAGGTTGTACAACCACTGCATTGCCGCAAAACTGTACTCCTGGCGGACAATGTTAAAAATAATGGCGGCTATAATGGTGCTGATAATGGTGAAGGTCCAGACGACAGAAATGACCGCGCCGCGATAGTGCGGCGCGGTCACTTCGGCGATGAGGGCATGGTGAGCATCACCAATAACGCCAATAGCAATGCCGTAAATAAAAAGCAGGCCAAAGCCGGCGGCGAAGGCTAGATTAGAACCCTGACTCATGGCGTGGGCCACAGAAGGCAGCGCCACAAAAATCAAACTGCCGGCAATGCCGCTCAGCAACAAATAGGAGGTCCGGCGCAGCCCAAAAATGGGGTAGCGGTCGCCAATTCGACCCGCAATTACCTGAAACGGCGACAAGAAATGATGCATCGCCAGCATGGCCGTAATCACCACAGCCGTAATCCCTAATTCGACAATAGCGATACGATTGAAGTCAATCGTGAGGAGGGCAAACATCCAGCCCACGCCCAGCTTGGGCAGAGCCAGCCGTATTGTTTTGAATGCTACTTGAAAAAAGGCGAGGCTTTTGGTGACTTTAGCCATCAGTAAACCAACTCCTTTGTTAATAACCCTCACCCTCAACTACAGGAGCCAGGCTAAAGATATCCACCACATTGAGTGCTTTTCCCAAAAATGGACTGAGGGTGACCAATGTGATCTGTACGATCATCCTGCTGAACACCGGCGAACAAGCGCCTATTATAACTGACTTTCATATATTGACAAAACTTCAATTAAAGCTAACATACAATGAATTTTTTGCTTTGTACATTGCCACAAAGCGCCTCCATTTCTAAACTTAAGTACCCAAATACTAACAAAATATTCAATGACTTTATATTCGAGACCTTATTTTAGTAGCGCTTGCTAAAACCAAACAATGGGGGAGAAGGAATTCGTATGGCATTACACGTTGCTGCGTGGGAGCAGCGCCTTATCGAACGATCGCAAGTATCCCCGGAGAGAGAAAAGCCCCATTGGGTATTACCTATCAACGGCAAGCAGCTCAAACAGGCGTACACTCTGTGTGATACAATTACAGCCGAACATAGTCGCACGTTTTACCTGGCCTCATCGTTGCTGCCCTCAAGCCAAAAGCGCAGTATTCGAGCACTCTATGCTTTTTGCCGTCGCAGTGATGATTTGGTTGATCGCTTTAGCGGCGACCGGCGGACCGAATTTGAGCAGTGGCAAGCCCGTATTCTGGAGAACCATCCAGAGGATGATGACCCGGTTGTTTTAGCCTGGGCTGATACGCGGGCCAGGCATCATATCCCTACCACTTATGTAAAACAATTTATTGAAGGCGTGGCCGCTGATTTGACTATCACTCGTTACGCCACCTTTGCCGACCTGGCCGAATATTGTTATGGCGTGGCCGCCACAGTTGGATTAATGTCCATGCATATTGTTGGTTTTTCCACCCAGGAAGCTATTCGCTATGCGGTGAAGTTAGGGGTAGCGCTCCAGATGACCAATATTCTGCGGGATGTGGGAGAGGATTGGGCCAATGGCCGGTTATATCTGCCCCAGGATGAGTTGCAAGCCTTTGACCTGAGCGAAGAAGATATTGCGGCCCAGCGGGTGGACGAGCGCTGGCAAGCCTTTATGCATTATCAAATCCAGCGCACCCGGCAGCTTTACGCCGAGTCCCGGCCCGGAGTAGCGCTTTTACACCGCAATGGTCGGCTGGCAATTGCCGCCGCGGCCGAACTCTACCGGGCAATTCTCGACGATATTGAACTGCATCACCACGATGTATTTAATCATCGAGCCTATGTGAGCGGGCGAAGCAAGCTTTGTAAATTACCGGGCATCATCTGGCGAGTTATCATCAACCGGCATCATCAAGCTTGCGCCAACTGAAGGTCTGACCTGACTCGATCCAGCCACTCGATAATGGGTGTGCCAACCTCATTCAGGTTTTTCTCGACCGCTCTAAAATAAGCATCGAAATAGCTGGTCTGCCAATTCTGGGATATGCCATAGTTGGAGATAAGCTTCTGCGACAGCTTCATCTCTGGATTAATAAAATTCATATCCCCTAATTGCAAAGCGGCCAAAATATCGCGGGCGAGCCGGGAGTTGGTCTTGTCCAGAAATTCAAAATACGATTTTTTGCTCTCCAGCATTTGCATCGTATCTAACTCGATCAAATTACGTTTGACCCGATAATTGAGCGAAGCTTGCTCGTAAACATCGGAAACAGGTTCGATGTGGGATACAGACGGCTTAAAGGTCATGATCTGACCGATAGCGGTTACGGCATCTTCTATACTTTCACCCAGAAAATGGCTGTAAACCCGTTGGCGCAGGCCGGGAGTAAGGTTGAAAATCGAACCGCCATAGGCGGAATTGACACGCCTCTTGTGCAAAAGTTCAGCCGTTTGGGCCAGGGTTGCGGCTGTTTGCAGTCGTTGGGCCGAGAGAATAACTAATTCCGGTTTAACCGCTTCAAGGGTGGACTCGAGTTGACTGAGCGGTACATTGGCCCCCAGATAAACCACATCCCAGCCGCGATACCGCAGCAGCAACGACAGCAACAGCATAACAATGGTGTGTTCTTCATAGGGGGGACAGAAAACAAGAATACGACCGATCCGTGTGGGTGGGGGAGAGCCGCCAGCAAAGCATTCAAGCGTTCCAGAACAAGCGCTGAAACAAAATGTTCCTGCTGCACGGTTGCCGAATTTTTAAACCAGAGACTTCCCACCTGGGTTAAGCCCTTTTGTAATATCTCGGTGCAAACCATGTGAATGGGATAAATGGCAAATGCCTGGGTCAAAACGCTTTCAGCGCTGGCTTTGTCAAACCTTAAACACTGCTCAACCCATTTCCGGCGCAGGTCGGTGAGGGCATCCTCTGCGCCGGGGCTGACCGGAACTTTGGCTGTCTGATAGGCTGCCCCCTTTAACGAGTCGCCGGCTTTCCCTTCCAGATGATGCCACAGTTCAACCGCGCGGCTGATGGTCATGCCTTCATCCTGGCGGGCCATTAGCCATTTAACAATTTCAATGTCTTGCTGGGTGTAAGTGCGGTGGTTGCCCTGCGTGCGCTGAGGGCGGGGCAGACCATATCTTTGCTCCCAAATGCGCAGGGTGTGAGGTTTTATGCCCGTTTCCAAAACGACGGCTTTGAGATTGAAAGTGGGCGAGGTTTCAGAAGTGTTCATCAAAACTCTTTTTTCGTTCTTAACCATAAACTACTTGATTTTTGTCCCGGGAGGGGTTTGTTAAAAATAAAACAAATGACAAATGTCACTAGGAATTAGTGACTATGACAAATTGACATTTACTAGAGAAAGGTGTTAAAATCTTCACTGTAGGTAAGGTTTTTTATAGGTATTGTTTAAGTTATTGTAGCACGAGAATCGCCCGTTCTAAATATCTGTTTAAGTTTTTGCTAAATATCTAAGCTTTTGTTTGATAGAGGTTTACATCGTCGTAAAGCAGTTTAGTAATAAACTGATGGTCAAGAAGAAAAGCTGATTTCCCCTTTTTCTCCTCTCCTCATTCCTTGATCGAATAGTCTAAAATCAGACTCTTTGCCTCCAGCGGTTGCTGTTTAACCCCGATGAAAACCTTTGATTTATATTATTATAATCAAAACAAGGAGGTTTCACAATGGCTAGAGAAAATGATGTTTACAACAATGATCAGGTTCCTGCAAAGTGGAAGAGTTTATTCTCGAACGATGAATGGTATGTCCACGACATTGTTGTAAAATCCACTTATGGCTTTGGGGCGATCGCGATTGTTGCCCATATTCTGTGTATGATGTGGAAACCCTGGCTCGGCAACTAAATCATTAGCCCCCAGTACTATCGCCGCAAGTAGATTGTTGTTCTAAGTAAATGAAAGAAAGAGAGGTTTCTCATGCCACTAGATAATAATTCACGACCGGAACGATCTTTTGAGTTCCGCACCAATGTCTTTTTGTACATCCTGTTGGGCCTCGTGGTTGCGCTGTTGATTCACTTCATTCTGCTCAGCACGCCCACCTATAACTGGCTCGCTGGTTGAGGTTCGACAACTCAAAAGATATCGCTTTTGAGTGCCACGATCAAGCGATAATCTCGTCACCGCATCCTGTAAGGGTAAGTCTTCACCCTTCTTAGTCATACTACAACTTAATAGGTAATTTAAGGCCGTTAGGTTGTTCGTTTATCTTTGGCACTGATGAAGGAATAACCTGATGGCCTTCTTCTAAAATTTTTTACCGAATTTGGTAAATGCTTATCTCCACACATTCAAACTGTTTTGCGTTGGTTGCAGTTGTTTGACCGAGCTAATCACCTGTTATAACGTTGAGCCAGTGGTTATGCAAATAGCTGCTGGTCATTACGCACAATGTGTATAGTCTAGATAGCATCTCCTCTGACATAAGCGCCATCATAGTTGAAGGCGCCCGATGGTTGCCTATGCCAGTGAAATCCGTGTTCGGTCTTTTAGAAAGGAGGAGGCAACCTGTGGTTACAAAAATCATAACTCCAACAGTAATTGACCAAAAACTAAATATTGAACGCGATCGTCCGGCGGCTGAGCGTTTGAAAGAAGGCAGCAGGATTCCCTTCACTGAAGTGGAAAAGCAGTATAAAAAACCTGGTGGGACCTTAACCTACGCCTTGTTTGGCGCTGATCCTCTTGACTTTTGGTTTGGACGTTTCTATGTTGGCACCTTTGGTGTCGTCTCTGTTATCGGGATATTTTTTGGCGTCGCCTGTTATATGTATCAGGCCTGGGTTGTCGAGGGCGCTTTCAATATCCTGCGCGCCCGCATTGATCCCCCGCCCATTACCAACGGACTGCGGCTGGCCCTCCCCGGCGAGCCGGGCTTTATGTGGCAGTTAATCGTTTTGTTTGCGACAATTGCCTTTTTGGGCTGGATGTTACGCCAGGTTGATATTTCCCGCAAGCTCGATATGAGCTATGAAATCCCCATGGCTTATGGGGCTGTTGTCACCTCTTGGCTTACCCTGCAATGGCTGCGGCCGTTAGCGATGGGCGCCTGGGGTAACGGTTTTCCTCTTGGTATTACCCATCACCTCGACTGGGTTTCTAACATTGGCTACCAATACTATAACTTCTTCTTTAACCCGTTCCATGCCATTGGCATTTCGCTGTTGTTTGCTTCTACCCTGATCCTGGCGATGCATGGTTCGGCCATTCTGAGTACAGTCAACCGGCCCGAACTGAACGAGCGCAATGTGGATGGTTTCTGGCGGAATCTGCTGGGCTATAGTATTGGCGAAGTTGGCATCCATCGCCTGGGCTTTTGGATGGCGATGGCTGCGGTGCTGTTTGCTAACCTCTGTATTTTCCTCTCCGGGACGCTGGTCTTTAACTGGAACAACTTCTGGACCTTTTTTGACAACATGCCGTTCTGGGAAACTACCGCTGCCGGTACCCTCTTCCTGGGTGGGGCGGCCATAGCCAGCATCGCCTGGCGTGGGATCAAACAGCCAGACGTAGATATGGAAGAAGTTGAATATGGTGGGATTGGGCTGGAATCAACAGCCTGGCGAAAACCCCAAAATGTTGATTTCTTCAGACGGCTTTTTGGCGTGGGTCAGGTGGGACCGGTCTACCTGGGTCTTGCCGGAGCTATCGCGGTGGTTTTTGGTGGTTTGGCCGCACTCATCATTCTGGCAGAATATCTGTATCAGGTCGGTTATAACCCCATTCTTTTCTTGCGCGAATTCTTTGTTCTGACGGTTAATCCACCCGCGATGTCGTATGGCCTGGGTATTGGCCCCTGGCATGAGGGTGGAGCCTGGTTCTTTGCCACCTTCTGTCTCCACATCGCCATTCTGGCCTGGTGGGCCAGGGTTTACTTCCGGGCTAAAGCTGCCGGCTTGAATACACAATTAGCGTGGGCCTTTGCCTGGGCGATGTTCCTGTACTTCATCATCTACCTGGTCCGGCCGCTCATCATTGGGAATTGGGCCCAAGCTCCCGGCCAGGGCTTCAAAGCCCTGCTGGATTGGACCAACAACGTCAGCATCCAGTTTGGTAACTTCTACTATAACCCGTTCCATATGCTCTCTATCTTCTTCTTACTTGGGTCTACCTTGCTGCTGGCTATGCACGGTGCTACCATCGTGGCTACCTCCAAGTATGGCTCTCACCGTGAAATTGAAGAGATGATGGTCGAGGGGACGGGCACCCACCGGGCGCAGTTGTTCTGGCGCTGGACGATGGGCTTCAATGTAAATTCCAAAACAATTCACGACTGGTGCTGGTGGTTCGCCGTTTTTACTGTCATTACGGGTGGTATTGGTATATTGCTCTCCGGTACGCTAATCACCGATTGGTATACCTGGGCGCATAGCATTGGCATTGTGGCTCCTATACCATGAGGCCACAACTATCTTATACCAATATCTTACCATTAACTAATAATTAGGAGAAGACTATGCGTCGCGATTTAGAGAATATAATCGACCCAAAGTTTTCATACTGGCTCGTCTTTCTAATCGTAAGTGGTGTTTTAGTCGGCGGCGCTTTCTGGGTAATTGGTTTTGTGCGCAGTAAAGCGGTTTCGGCGGCGGAAGAAGAGATAATTCTCAATCCTGCTTTTGTCAATTACTCCACCGCCGGCGATTATGTCAGCCCGGAGTCACAGGCAGCGATTCAAACATATATTGCCGAATTTCCAGAACCGCAAAATGCCCAGGTGTTGGTTAACATGAATACCTCTGAACTCTACAATTTCATGACAACCTACATGTCGGGCGGCTTAAAACAGGATTGTACGTACTGCCACAATACTGCCAACTTTGGCGCAGAGGGCGCTGACATTGGTGATGACACCATAGCGACTCGCAAAGATACAGCCCGCCTCCATTTGCAGATGGTCGCTGATCTTAACCAGAATTGGATAACTCAATTGGCTCAGATTGAAGGCAAAAAGCCTTCGGGCGCTCAAATCGCCTGCGCCACCTGTCACAACGGCGAAGCCATTCCGGTGGCCTGGCCGGCCGATCAGCACGCCCTGCCCGATGACTATCGTTTACCGCTGGGCAACCTTGAGGTCTTGACCATCACCGGGAACTCGATATCTCGCTGGATACCGTTCAATACAACCAGCACACCATGACCCATTTAATGGACAGCCTGGGTGTGGGTTGTACCCATTGTCACAACTCCCGCTACTTCCCCAGTTGGGAACAGCCGGCCAAGACCTATGCCTTCACTATGTTGCAGATGTCCGAGCATATCCAGGCTACGTATAAGGAGTCGATGAACAACCAAGACCCCTCGTGCTACCTGTGCCACCGGAATCAGGTCCGCCCGCCGGGAGCGGTTCAATCGGAAGTATTCCTGCCGGAACCGTTGAGATCAAGCTACAAACCGTAACAAGCAGTGTCGTTGTCAGTTGAAGATACAAAAGGCATCAAGAGTTACTTAATAAAAAACCATCAGTAGTTCATTGAACAAAACTATGGCTTCTATTGACACATTGGCGCCATCGGCCCGAACCGAACAACCAGCTTTATTACACCGCTCATTAATCTTAATGAAGCCGATTACCTGGTTTGGGCCGATGTGGGCGTTTTTATGCGGCGCCATTGCCAGTGGCGCAACAGACTGGTCCTTCCACAATATCGGCCTCGTCGTCCTGGGAATGCTCATGGCGGGACCGGTATTGTGCGGCCTGTCGCAGGTCATCAATGACTACTGTGATCGAGAGATTGATGCCATCAATGAGCCGCACCGGCTCATTCCGTCGGGGCTTGTCTCAACCAGGCAAGTCTTTGTAACTGTAGCAGTTTTACTACTGTTGGGGTTGCTGTTGGGAAGTTATCTGGGGTCAGGGGTGATGCTGTTGGTTTCCACCGGCGTGCTCCTGGCCCTGCTTTACAGCGCCCCGCCGTTCAGGGCCAAACGCAATGGCTGGATCGGCAACGCCCTGGTCGCCATTTCTTACGAAGGGCTGGCCTGGCTGGCCGGACATCAGGCCTTTGCCTCATTGACCGGGTTGAGCATTTTAATTGCCGTGCTTTACTCAGTGGGTGCGCACGGAATTATGAGCATCAACGATTACAAAAGTATCAGCGGTGATACAGCGGCCGGTATTCGTTCTATTCCGGTTCAATACGGCCCGCAGCGAGCCGCCTGGCTCATCGTGTTGACGATGAATCTGGCTCAAATCGGGGTGATAGCTGCGCTCTTTTATGCCGGGCTGTGGCTGGCCGCTGTGATAATTTTGGGTATTGTGTTAGTGCAACTGCCCCAACAATGGAAGTTTTTGCAACAACCGGTCGCCTATCATCTCAAATTCAGCGCGATCGGGGTGAGTTTTTATGTGTGGGGCATGATGGTTGCGGCGATAGGGCTGCGCTGGCTGGCCTGATCTCGCAACCCTGGGAAGGGGGAAGTCGCTTGAAACCCATATTGGTCGTCGGCGCATCGGTGGGAGGAGCCACTGCCGCCAACACACTGGCCGAAGCCGGAGTCCCGGTGATAATGTTGGAACGGGACCTGGCCTGGGTTAAGCCGTGTGGCGGGGCTTTACCCCCCAAAGCATTCGTCGAATTTGATATTCCCCAGGCCCTTATCTCGCGCAAAGTACACAAAACGATGATCCACTCCCCCTCGGAGCGGACGACCGAGATCGAAGTGGCCGGGTTGCAGAAAGGGGCCGACGATTATGTGGCCATGGTCTGCCGGGAAGAGCTTGACCCTTATCTACGCCAGCGAGCCGTAGCCAGGGGCGCTCAGTTGATCGAAGGGAAACTGCTGGACCTGAAGGTGGCTGCCGACGGCGTGACCGTGACCTATCGGGAGAAAGACAGTTCCGCCAAAGCAACCATGCAGGTGGAAACGGTCATTGGCGCGGATGGCGCTTACTCGACCACCGCCGAGGTGTTAGGGCTGCCCCGGCTGCCCCGTTGTATCGCCATCCAGGAACGCATCCGTCTGCCGGAAGATAAAATGAAGCGTTGGGAAGATATGGCCGACCTGTACCTGGGCCATGATGTCAGCCCCGATTTGTACGCCTGGGCCTTCCCCAAGGCCGACCATATCGCGGTCGGCTGTGGAGCCGGACCCGGCAACACCGCTCAGGCCCGCCAGTTGTTAGCCAATCTGAAACAACGAATTGCCCCGGAATTAGCCGGCGGCGAAGTTTTTCTGGAAGAAGCCCACGCTCTGCCCATGCATCCTCGCCCTCACTTTGCTTTCGAGCGGGTGATGCTGGTGGGGGATGCGGCCGGGTTGGTGGTCAGCACCTCCGGCGAAGGCATTTACTGGGCCATGAAAAGTGGTCAGTACGCGGCCCAGACTTTGATTGAAGTTCTGCCGGATGTGTCCGCACAGGCCCTGCGGCGTTATGAAAAGCACTGGTGGCAGGAGTACGGTAAGATGTACCGCTTCTTGCGCTGGCTGCAAAATGGGGCTACGGCAACGAGCGGCAAATGGAAGTCTTTACCGATATGTGCCGGAACAAAGATGTGCAGCAGCTCACCTTTGAGTCCTATATGCACAAGAATATGACCCCGGTGCCGTGGCTGGCCCAGATGCGGATGACCGGCGACATCGTGGCGGCGCAGGTGCGGCACTACCTGTTCCCCCGGCGGAGACAGCAAGCCTGATGCAGCCTCTGGTGTTTATGTCGGCGGTGGTGTATGCGCTGTTTTTGTGGTGGTTTGTGACGGGGTTGATCATCGTGGTGTATGGCCGGTCGCGGCGGGTGACGGATTTGTATTTTGCCTGTGCCACGATAGTGATGATACTGGCGTTGATGGGATTGGGCTTGAGCCGCGATGAAACCAGTCCGGCAGGCGTGTATCTGGCCCTGACCTGCGGCATTCTGTTGTGGGGCTGGCAGGTGACGGCTTACTACCTGGGCTATGTGACCGGCCCGCAGAGTGAAGCGACGGTACGGGAGATGGCGGGACGGCCCTTGAGTTTGGGGCTGCGCTTTCGGTATGCGTTGCAAGCCAGCCTGTTTCACGAGTTGTCAATTGTAAGCCTGGCGCTGGTACTGGTGGGACTAACCTGGGCAGCGGCCAATCA
>JAAUSP010000114.1 GCA_012032575.1 Anaerolineales bacterium
TTCGAGGCCGTAGGCCGTGAAGCGTCCCTACCGCGCTGTATCGGCCTCGGAGATTTCTCCCCGCTTGGCGGGTCGAAATGACATGGCTGAGTAGTTATCTTTAATTAACCATTACTTCTTGAGAGGAATTTAACATCGGTTAAATTGAAGAGGTTTGCGCCATTAGTTCTGCTTTTATAGCGGCGCAAATACAGTGTTCTAGAATCAAATGAGCATCTTCTTGCTGTTCGATGCGAGGACTGGGAACCGGCAGGCAGACATCTACCATCGTCTTCAATTGGCCGCCATCGTCGCCGGTAAAGCCGATGGTGATAGCGCCGTGCTGCCGGGCCACTTCCATTGCCCGCAGAACGTTGCCGGAATTACCGCTACAACTGATCCCAATCACCACATCACCGGCCTCCACCAGCGGACTCAGTTGAGCCGCAAACACATTATTATACGAGGTATCGTTAGCCCAGGCTGTCATCAAAGCCATATTATCGGTCAGCCCAATGACTCGAAACTGAGGTGCGCCGGGAACCTGGGTATTTTTGGCTAAATCACAGGCAAAATGGGAAGCGGTAGATGCGCTGCCGCCATTGCCGAAGATAAAAACTTTTTTATTCTGTCGGGCACTTTCCAGCAGTAAAACAATAACCTGCTCAATCAAATCAGCCGGGAGATGGGTGATCATCTCCTGTAATTGGTTAAAATAAGTTTGGATGTGGTGAGGTGTGGAATGCATTTTGTTCCTTCTGAAATTCAATGGGCCATGCTGGCGACAATCCGGTTGGCTTCTTCGTATTTCTCCGGCAGGCCAATGTCAATTAATAAATCTTCAATAACGTAGCCCGCTACCCGAATGCCATCACGCAATAGGCCGGGGAAAACATCAAGGCCAAAATCATACACTGTATTGACTGGAATCCGATCCAGTATTTCTGGCTCAAGGATATAAATGCCGGCATTGGCCAGATGAGAGAACACCTGATCACGGGGCGGTTTTTCGACAAAGCGCACGATATTTTGAGCTTCATCCAGTTGCACAATTCCACGATTCCAGGGATCGGGCACATGGTAAAGGCCCATCGTCGCGATTACTCCGGCGCGGCGATGCAAATCAATCATCGGTCGCAGATCGGTCCAGGTTAAAAGGTCGCCATAGAAAACCACAAAAGTATCATCAAAAAAAGATTGCAACTGCTTAACGCCTCCGGCCGAACCCAGCAACTGTTCTTCGACCGAGTAGCGTAGGCTGACCCCACAGCGGCTGCCGTCGCCGAAATAATCTATTACCACCTGAGGCAGATGATACAGGTTGATAGCCAGATCGCTAATACCGTTATCCCGGAGGTAAATAAGAGTGTGCTCCAGGAGAGGCCGGCCAGCCAGGGGCAGCATAGGTTTGGGGGTATGGTCGGTGAGGGGACGCATGCGCCGTCCCTCACCGGCTGCTAAAATCATCCCTTTCATTAATAAGCCCCACGAGATTTCAACACGGCGGGAATGGTTTGCCACAAAATGTGCAGGTCAAACCAGATGCTATAATTGCGGATATAATTCATATCCAGCATAACCCGCTCTTCATAGCTGACATCGCTGCGCCCGCTCACCTGCCACAGACCGGTAATGCCGGGTTTGACGGTGGAGAGGTTCATCCGGAACTTACCATAGCGGACCCGTTCTTCTTCGGTAATCATGCGCGGCCCCACCAGGCTCATCTGACCCAGCAGCACGTTGATAAGCTGGGGCAGTTCATCCAGGCTGGTCCGGCGGAGGAAACGCCCAATGCGGGTTACACGTGGATCATTTTTGAGCTTGTGATTCAGTTCAAACTCGCGGCGCAGTTCGGGGTCACGGGCCAAACGCTCGTCAGCATCAACGTACATGGTACGGAATTTGAAAGCGTTGAATCTTTTACCACCCACACCCACCACCCCACGCAGGTGGAAAATCGGGCCGGGCGAGTCGAGCCGGATGGCAATTGCCATGGCCACCATAATGGGCAGAAATACTATCAGAGAGCCAATGGAAAGCGTCAGATCAAGCATGCTTTTCATGGTCATATCTGCGCCGGTAAGCCGCACCTTGTTGACGCTTAACAAGGGCACATTGCCAAACTCTTGCACTTCCACGCCGGTGGTTAGCAATTCATATAAGCCGGACGACATACGAATGGTGATGTTGTCTTCCGAGCCGAAAGCGGTAAAGAGTTGCAGGAGTTTTTCACGTGGCAACGCGGTAGAGGCCACAATAATCTCCTGAATCCCATGTTGCCTGACCAGCGAGCCAATCCCATCCACCGAACCGAGCACAGGCACATCGGGCAGCAGTTCACTGCCCGGCCCTAATTCGTCATCGACAAAACCGGCCAGCCAAACCCCGGCTTTGGGATTAGCCTGAAGTTGTTCGGCAATAGCCAGCCCCTCTTCATTTGCGCCAATAATCAAAGCGGCGGTGAGAAAACGACCATTGGCCCGCATATTCTGCACAATCCGTCGCAAAACAAAACGCCCCACGATAACTCCCACGCTAACCAGCAGCCAGGAGAGCACAACCCAGCCCGGGCAATATTGGTTTCGCCGAAGAAGATGAACAAAATCATCAGCATCATTGCAAAGGTTGACGCATTAAAAGCTTTGGCATACTCGCGGGTGCCGCCAAATAAATTCTTAAAGTCGTACAGGCCAAACAGGCGAAAAACAAAGATCCAGGCAGGGGCGATGAGAAAAACCAGATTTTGGTAGAAATCCGTAGGAACTACTTCAGGTTGATAAAACCAGGCAAAGCCTATCTCAAACCGAATAGTGTAAGCCAGCCAAAAGCCTGTTAGCACCATAGCCAAGTCGAGGCCGGCCAGCCCGATAATCAACAAAAGTCGTTCAGCCCAACGTGCGTTAATAGCTACCGGTAGCGGGTTGGCTAATTGATACGTTGCCTGTGTCATCTTTTTTCTCCTATGGAGGTGAGAAACCAAAAAATTTTCCTTCTATTCAACTTACAATCCATAGTCTAACAAGATTTAATGATAAAGCCGTGTGAAGAAACTTAGAAAAAAGTTAGAAAATTAAAAAACCAGAGGTCCAAAATATATTTTGGACCTCTAGAATAAATATCTATTTCGATTGGTGTCACTGATTAGGTTAGAACATAGAGAATTCTATCTTTTTGCTTACCAGTGCCGTTTAGGCCAATTGAGTCAATATTTTTGGCTCACGCAGCCGGTAACCAATCCCCCACTCGGCCAGAAGATAATGAGGTTTCTTGGGGTGATCTTCTATTTTATTGCGCAGGTAATGAATATATACCTTGAGCGACGCGATGGTCGCCCCCCCTTCGGTCCCCCAGACTTCGCGGATTAATTCGTCATGTGAAACAACCCGGCCAACATTACGCAGCAAAATTGAGAGAAGCCGGAATTCGGTGGGAGTTAATTGGACAAATTCGCCCCGTACCTCTACATGCCGCCGCTCCAAATCAATCATCAGTTGGCCATCATCATAAACCAGCGGCATCTCGCTAAAATCGGTTTGACCATTTCGGCGTAAGAGGGTGCGAATTTTAGCCAAAAATATAGGGACGGCAAAGGGTTTCCGTAAATAATCATCTGCACCCATTTCCAACGAGCGAATCACGCTGCGCTCGTCGTGCCGGTGGCTCATCATTAGAATAGATTGCACCCCCAACTCGCGCAAACGGCGGCAGGTTTCAAACCCATCCAGGACTGGCATAATTAAATCCACAATGACCAGGTCGGGTATTTGTTTAGCTGCCAATTCCAAACCGGCGGTACCACTTTCAGCTACAAGAACCTGATAACCTTCGTTTTCGAGAAAAGTTTTAGAAGTTGAAGTATCGTTGGATCATCATCTATCAGTAGAATTTTTGTCGGCATATTATCTCCATACAGGCAAAGAAAAGCTAAATCGTGATCCCTTGCCGGGTTGACTCTCCACCCAAACACGACCATTTTGTAATTCAATTAATCGTTTGGTACTATAAAGCCCCAAATTGTAAGATGACATCACGGTACCATTGGTGCTTTCGATGGGATAGAACTGGGTAAAAATTCGATCAAGTTGAGCGACCGGAATGGCTTCGCCGTTATCCACAACCGAAAGAATCACCTCATTATCCTCAGTTTCGATTTCAAGGGTAATATGGCCTCTGGTGGTACACCGGCTAATACCGCTCCGCAGTAAATTTACCAACACCAGTTCTGTCTTGGCCAGGTCAGCCGCTACGATGGGCATTGTTCCAGCCACAGAGAGACTGAACGTATGCTTAGGCTCCTCATACCGCATCAGGCCCAATACTCGGTCAATCAGGGGAGACAACGCGACCGGTTCAGCAAAAACCCGAACGATACCGGCTTCCAGCCGTGACATTTCAACCAGTTCTTTAACAAATTCCCGCATGCGCTGGCTCTGCTCGCGCAGTTTGTCCAGCATTACCCGCTGCTCTTCTACATTCAATTCCGAACTCAGCAGCAAATCAACGGCCGTTTGGATAGAGGTAAGAGGGGTACGCAACAAATGCGAGGCCATATTGGCAAATTCAAAGCGGATATGTTCATCCCCTTTTTTGGAAAGATGAAAAGCACAGATTGCTCCCATCACTTTTTCTTCCCTAACTACCGGCACAATTCTTACTTTGACCGGGATCGAGGGTCCGCTTTTCTTGGCCAACCTGATAACCTCATTGCAGGCAACCCGCTGGCTTTTTTCGATCGCCTGATCCAACAATTCGGACAGGCTTGGCAGGCTATTATCATTGTCATAAGTGGCCTGAAATTCACGCACAGAGCGGCCTACAACCTCGGCTTCGGACCAGCCTAACATTTGAGTAGCGGCTTCGTTTTGGGCCATCAAACGCAAATCCGCATCTACCAGCCAGACGCCATTATCCACTGCCTCCATCATTACCGAGAGGCGTTCCTGCTCCGAGGTGGCCTTCTCTTGCAGCAGCGCACTTTCCAGAGCAATAGCCATTTGATCGGCCACGCTGGTAACAAACTTTAAATCTTCCTGGCTAAAGGCGTTTGGTTGAGTGCTCTCAAGATTGATAGCACCCATCACCCGACTGCCCCGATGCATCGGCACAATCAACCGGGACCGGCTGTAATGTTGGTTTTGCTCATTACCCTTACCATTACCGCGACGCCACAGATCATAACTCAGGGCCGGTTGTCCCGTCTTGATCACTTCCTGAATAGTTTGCTCATCCCACCAGCATGGTGTATCTGCGTCTTGCGAATTGGTTACAGCAAAACTATGAACATTTCCCTGGGTAACATAACGGGGAGAGCCAAACTGTCCGCCTTCATTCCAGGCCAAAACACCAACTTCGGCATTGGTGGCATTTAGCGCCAGTGACAAAGCTAACTGAGAACCTGTCTCAAAATCGGTAATATCGCTCAATTGGCCGGCAATAGCTTGCAGCGTGGCTATTTCTTCAAAATGACGACCAATCTCATTACGCGCCTCGCTATACTGCCGGGCATTAACCACTGCTGTCGCCGCCATATCGGCAAGTTCGGTTAACCGCCGCAGGTCTACTAACGAAAAACGGGTGTTTGAGGTCTGATTGTCTATCCCCAAAACCCCAATCACTTGTTCATCAACTTTGAGCGGTACATTGAGCAATGATTTAACAGGGTAACTGGTTTTGAGGTCGAGATACTGCCCGCTGGCGCCACTCAACAAAATAGGTTTGCCAGAACGCAGAATAGATCGAGCCACACTATCTTCAGCTTGAGTGGCAAACGCCTCAGCCTGATTCTTGCTTAAGTTTTGGGCGGCCCGCAGACGAAGTGTATCGGTTTTTTCATCAAGGGTGAACAAGTAGCCCGTATCCGCCCCGGTAATAGAGAGGGCTGCTTCTACCACCCGGTTAAGCACTGAGTCCAAATCTTCCAACGGGCCGGAGCCGGAACCCGTACCTAGAATCGAACCAAATTCTTTGGCCCGCTGCTCTAAAGTTTGGTTGAACCCATTTAAATCTTCGGTAAGTTGTTGATAATTGATGGCTTGACCTTCGTGAGCCAGTACCCTGCGTACAGTCTGCAAAATCTCATCACTGGCAAAGGGTTCAAGCACATAATCCTGAACGCCCCAGCGCAGCAGTTCAATTGGAATTGTTGTCGAAGCCTGTTCTACCATTAATATAGTTGGGATCAGGCGGCCTGTTTGGGCAATGCGTTGTAATAGTTGAGTCGCCGAGTCCAGCGGCAGATGTAGCAGCAGAAGCTGGGGCGATTTCGCCACTGCTAATTTTACCCCCTCATTTTGACTGTAAGCCAACAAGGGCTTAAAACTGTGGGGAACCAGTGTTTGTTCCGCGATACTTTCAATCAACTCGGCATTCGAGTTGACTATTAATATTTTTTCTCCGGCCACGTTTGCCTCTTGCCTTTAAAAGTTATCTTAATGAGTTAATATGCTTTGGAAAATTGGAGCCTGGAAATAGATGCTTTTATACCCCAATCTGTTATAAGGCGTATTGTAGCCAGTGTAACAATACTTAATGATAAAGCCATTTAAACACTATTAGAAAAAAGTTAGAACTGCTAAATTTAAAAATTAGAGAGAGTTTTGGCTCTCTCCCTGCTTGACGGGTGAATTTTTCACACGTTTCTCCAGCGCACCTTTGCCGCATCCTGATTATTTTAGCCAAACCGGTAACCCACTCCCCATTCATTATGAATTAAACTGGGTTTCGAGGGGTCTTTTTCAACTTTGCGGCGCAAGTAGCTAATGTACAGGCGTAAATAATCTATCTCGCCCACATATTCCGGCCCCCAAACCTCGGTCAACAAGAATTCATGCGGCAGCATCCGGCCTTTATGACGAACCAGTACGGAGAGGAGACGAAATTCCGTGGGGCTAAGGTCAACCCGTTTCGTATCAACGGTGACTTCATGCTTATCAAAATCAATGACCAGATTTTCATAGGTAAAAATTGGCCCACGACTGTTCCCAGTAGGGCCATTGCTACCGGGACCGTTTGAACGGGTTACTCGCCGGAGCAGCGCCCGCACCCGAGCCGATAACTCTTCAGCCGTGACCGGTTTAATGATATAATCATCAGCACCCAAATTTAGCCCTTTGACCACATTCTCTTCAGAGCCAAGCGCGGTCAGCATAATAATCGGCACATCCGACATTTCTCGAAACCGGGCACAGGTTTGCCAGCCATCCATATCAGGCAGCATAATATCCAGGATGATGGCATCGGGCTTAACAGCGTAAGCTTTTTGTAAGCCGGTAATGGCATTGTTTGCCACTTCTACCTGGAAGCCTTTCTTGGTTAGCATAAAACGCAGGGCTTCACATAGTGTTACATCATCTTCAATAAGTAAAAGAGTTTCCGTCATGAGTAGTCTCCTATTTTGTCCAGAACAAAAGTAAAAGGGTGGTGCAGATCGCCTTTTACGTTTGTGGCAGCATCAACACCTGGGGTAAGATTGGATTTTAAGTCGAACTAACTCTATTATACTAACAAAAAGTTTGAATTTAGTTTGAAAGAATTAGAATTTTCAAAAGAATTTTCTTCTTCATCATATCAGCAAAGGGTTTGAATTTCGTTTGAGTTTTCACATAAATTTATATTATCATGACTTTATCGGCAGCTAAAAATTTCTCTCCAACTTTAGCCGCAAAAACCGCACAAATTTGGGCCATCTGGTATACTATGGTAGTTAAAAAATGACCTCAAAAGAATTCAACCGGCAATCATTTTATTCGACGGCTAAAACCTCGCGGCGAGTCTTTTTGCGGCTGGGCAGCCTGGCCGCAGCCGGCGCTGCCTTGACAAGTTGCGCCCCGACGTTATCGCTCTCGTCCTTCTCTGCCGAGCAGTCCACGCCGGAAAAAGTGCAACTGGTCTACCAGGATTGGAGCACCGAATGGTTTCCCCCCATGGTCCAGCAGCTTCTGGCCGAATTTCACGAAGCCCATCCGCATATCCACGTTTTTTACACCCCTGACCCCGAAAACCTGGAAGAGAAGATGATCGCCGATTTACAGGCCGGGGCTGCGCCCGATGTATTTGAAGGCTGCTGCGACTTTTTCCCAATATGGGCGCAGCAGGATTACACTCTCGATTTGCACCCTTTTGTGGCAGCCGACCTGGACCAGGAAACCATTAACGATTGGAACCCAGCTCAGTACCGCTCTTTTTTCACCCGCGATGGCCGGCAGTACGGCCTGCCCAAATATCACGGGGCCTTAGCCCTGTATTATAATAAAGATATTTTTGACGAATTTGGGGTGGAATATCCTACTTCGGCCTGGACCCACGATGATTACCTGGCCGCGATGCGCCGGCTCACCCACGACCGTGACGGCGACGGTCAAACCGACTTGTGGGGCAGCATGGTTGATATTACCTGGGACCGGCTGCAAATCCACGTTAACGGTTGGGGCGGCCATTTTGTTGACCCCGCCGACTCGACCCGCTGCCTCATGGCCGAACCCGAAGCTCTGTCTGCCCTGGAATGGTTGCGCGCCCGCATGCACGACGACCGGGTGATGGCTACTTTTTTGGATGTCAAGAATGTGCCAACCCGTCAGGCTTTTTTTGCCGAAAAACTGGCGATGGTCGAAGACGGTTCCTGGGCCTTAAAAGATATTCTGGCTAATGCCAAATTCAGGCTGGGCGTCGCTCCTTTTCCGGCCGGCCCGGTTCGACGTGTTACCCTGGCAACCACCGACGGCTACGGCATCTATGCCGGCACCCGGCATCCCGAAGCGGCCTGGGAGCTGGTTAAATTTCTTATTAGCAAAGATTATGGCCGGGCTATGGCCCGCACCAATTTTCTCCAGCCGGCTCGAGCCTCTCTCATCGAGGAATGGATTGGCTTTATTCAGGCGGAATTTCCTGAGCAAACCCGCGATGTTGACCTGGCCGCCTTTGCCGACGGCCATCTCAAAGGTTACTCCGTTACCGCCGAAATTTTTGCCAACCAGGCCGAAGCCCAACAAATTGCCGATGCAGCCTGGCATCAAATATTTACGTTGGGCCAGACCGCTGTGGCTGAATTAGCCCAGGTGTGCCGCCAGATTCAAGCCGCGCAGCCACCTACGAAATAGAGCAAAGCCAATGTTCATCGGAGTTCGCTGGGGCAGTCTCTACACCAAAATTATCGCCTGGTCTTTTGTGCCGACCGTCCTGATTCTGGTGACAGTGGCGCTGGTTACGTTTTACGCTTATGAACGTGTCACCGAAAACCTGGTCATTGCTCGCGATCAGGAATTGGTCAGGCTTTCGGCCAGCCAATTGACGGTTGAACTGGACGAGTATACTAATCTATTGGCGCTGGCCGCCCGGATTATGGCCGCCTCACCGGCTGAGGCCGAACAAACTTTGCGCGAGAACAGCAGTCGTCTGGTTATCTTTGATGGCGGCGTGGTGATGCTTGACAATTTTGGCCGGGTTGTGGCCGCCGGGCCGGAACGAGCCAGGATTATCGGCCAGGACTGGTCCGACCGCTCCTATTTCCGCCAGATGGCTCGCACCCCCCGCCCTATCTTTTCCGATATTGTGACCGATGGCCCGCAAGGGCTGGAGGTCATCGCCCTGGCTGTGCCGGTCACCGGCGATCAAGGCGAATTTTTGGGGGTAGTTGTGGGCATGTTCCGGCTGGGGGCCAGAACCGTCAGCGCCTTTTACGGGGGGATTGTCAAGCAGCGCCTGGGCGAAAGCGGCCAGACTTATCTGATTGACAGCACCGGTCGGGTGATCTATCACTCTGACATCAACCGGATTGGGGAAGATTTCTCCACGCAGCCGGTTATTCAGGCGGCCAAAGCCGGTCGAACCGGCTCGATCCGCACCCGCGACTTGACCGGGCGCGATATTGTGGCTGGTTACGCCCCGGTACCCGGCACCCCCTGGGCGCTGGTGACTGAAGAAAGCTGGACGGCTTTGACCAGCGCCAGCCAAAGCTATCGTTGGTCTCTCCTTTATTGCTGGCTTTGGGCGTCATTGTGCCGACTCTGGTTGTAACCAGGGGTGTGCGGCACATCACCAGGCCCATCGAAGATTTGACCAAAGCGGCCCAGGCGATGGCCCAAGGCGAATTTAACCAGAAAATTGTGGCCCGCACCGGCGATGAAATCGAAGCCCTGGCCGGGCAGTTTAACCTCATGGCCGCTCAAATTCAGGAGTCGTATGGCACCCTGGAACAGCGGGTAGCTGCCCGCACCAATGAGTTGGCCGCCTTGACCAAACAGTTTGCCATTCTCAACGCCATCAGTGCCAGCGTCAACGAGTCGCTGGACCTGGAGGAAACGTTGAACCGGGTGCTGGACGAAACCATGGGCCTGCTGAATCTGGAGGTAGGCGAGATTCGGTTGCTGGACGAGGAGAGCGATGAGTTAATTATCGGCGCACAGCGCGGCATGTCCCCTGAATTTATGCGGCGGGCTGAACGGCAGCCCGTAACCGATATTTTGCCCAGTGCTGCGGCTAACCAGCCCATTATTATCGAAGATTTGCTGACCCATCCGGCTTATTCTCTACCCCGCGAGGAGGGCCTGCGTGCCCTGGCTATTTTCCCGCTGAGGGCCAGAGAGCGACTGCTGGGCGTGTTGTGTCTGGCCACCCGCCGGGGACCGCGGCCGGTAGCCCGTTCCGAACGCGAACTGCTTCGCTCGGTCAGCGATCAAGCCAGCGTGGCCATTGAAAATGCGCAGCTTTATGTTGAAACACGGCGGCGGGTGGACGAAATTGAGACTTTGTTTGCGGTGCAGCAGGCCATCACCAGCCGGCTCGATCCACAGTCAGTGCTGCAGCTCATTGCCGATGAAGCCCGCCGCTTAACCCTGGCCGGCGGGGCGTTTGTTTTTATGCTGGAACGGGATGAATTGTGCCTGTCGGTTATCTCCGGCGAACAGGCTTTTGACATTGCCGTGGGTTTTCGCATGCCCATGAACCAATCTGTGACCGGGGTGGCCCTCCAATCGGGCCAAATTCTGCGTCTGGCCGATGCCGGCCAGGACCCGCGCACCAATCAGGATTTGGTCAGACGGCTAAAAGCGCACTCATTGGTCATTGTGCCGCTGGTTTCCGGCCCCAGGATTATCGGGTCCATTTCGGTGGTAAACAAAACCACTGGCCCCTTTACCGGCGACGACGAGCGAGTGTTGAGCATGCTGGCCTCCAGCGCCATTATCGGCCTGGAAAATGCCCGCCTTTATCAGGAAGAACAGGATCGCCGCTACGAAGCCGAACAGCGCCGCCAGGTGGCCGAAGGACTGCGCGACATTTTAACCGTGCTCAACTCCAGCCGGCCGCTCAATGAAATTCTGGATTATATTGTGGCGCAGGGGACCCGGCTGCTGGGCAGCGAAGCAGTAGCGTTATTTCGCTTGCAGGATAAAAATGGCGGGGTACTCAAACCCCAGGCAGTTCTGGGGCTGCCGCCGGAATATCTGACTCTGGTTGAAATTCCGGTAGGAGAAGCTATTGTCGGCCGGGTGGTCCAGCAAATTAAACCTTTGGCCGTACCCGATATAACCAAAATTCCTCCCGTGGGAACCGACAGCCTGCAACAAGACCCGGAGCAGTGGCCGCTGCTGGCTGAAACAACGTCCCGATTTCGGGCTATGCTGGGCGTTCCGCTGGTCATCAAAAATGAGGTTTATGGCGGAATTATGTTATACTATACTCAACCCCGCGAATTTACGGACGAAGAAATTGGGCTGGCCGTCTCTTTTGCCGATCAGGTCGCCCTGGCGATTGAAAACGCCCGTTTGTTCGACCAGGCCGAGCAAGCCGCCATTCTGGAAGAACGGCAGCGTCTGGCCCGAGAGCTGCACGATTCGGTGACGCAGGCGCTGTATGGGGTCACAATGTTTGCCGAGGCGGCGGCGCGTCTGTTGGGGGCCGGCAAAATCGAGCTGGCCACTGACCATTTGAACGAACTGCGCGGCACCGCCCAGGAAGCGCTGCAAGAGATGCGCCTGCTCCTGTTTGAACTGCGCCCGCCCGTTTTAGAGGAAGAAGGCTTGATTGCCGCACTGCAAACCCGCCTGGAAGCGGTCGAACGGCGTTCTGGCCTGGCCACCGAGCTAACCGTAGAAGGCGATGAAGAACTGCCGGTGCCGCCCAAGATTGAAGAGGGTTTGTATCGGATTGCCCAGGAGGCTTTGAATAACGCGCTGAAGCACGCCCAGGCCAGGCGCATTTCAATCTATTTGAATTTAGACCCGCAAAAGATCACCCTGGAAATTGCCGACGACGGCCAGGGGTTTGATCCGGTCAAGGTCCGTGACCACGGCGGATTGGGTTTGCAAGGGATGGCCGAACGGGTGAACCAACTGGGCGCGTGTCTGACCCTGAGCAGCCAACCCGGCCAGGGAGCAAAAATTAAAGTGGAGGTACAGCCATGAGCCAAAAAATTCGTGTTTTGATCACCGACGATCAGGCCATTGTGCGCAAGGGCATCCAGGCGCTATTGGCTACAGAGTCACACATTGAAGTGATAGGCGAGGCCGAAAATGGCAAGGAGGCTATTCGGTTGGTTGAAAAGCTGAAGCCCGATGTGATTCTTATGGACCTGCAAATGCCGGAGATGGGCGGAATTGAAGCGATTGGGCATATTACCGGCAGCAAGCCTGGTGCCCGCATCCTGGTGCTGACCAGCTTTGCCACCGATGACAAGGTTTTTCCGGCCATCAAAGCTGGCGCGCTGGGCTATTTGCTCAAGGATTCCAGCCCGGAGGAGTTGATCCAGGCGATTCAACAAGTCCACCGGGGTGAGTCTTCGCTGCACCCCACCATTGCCCGGAAAGTGCTGCAAGAGTTATCCCGCCCGCCGGCCCCGGAACAAAGACCCACCGATGACCCCCTGACCGAACGCGAAGTTGATGTGCTGCGGCTGGTAGCGCGAGGTATGGGTAATCAGCAAATCGCCGACCAATTGATAATCAGTGAGGCCACAGTACGGACTCATGTCAGCAATATTTTGAGCAAGCTGCATCTGGCCAGCCGCACGCAGGCGGCGCTGTATGCTCTGCAAAAGGGTCTGGCTTCGTTGGACGACGCCGGCTGACCCAAAGCATGTTTGAAGTCTCATCATCCGCACCCCCTTCGACAGGCTCAGGATGCGGATAATGGCATAAATTGAGATTGAATCGCATCCTGAGTAGCGCGAAGCGCGTATCGAAGGGTGCGGTTTTTAACGACTTTGAACATACCCCTGACGACTGACCGCCGACCGCTGTAAACCTACCCGGCGCCTCTACTCTGTGGCGGTCTGCCGTCGGTGGTCGGCGGTCATTCTCTACAACTTTTGTTGTAGATGAACTCAACCATGTGTGGAGAAGGACTGTCCGGGTGGACAGTCCTTTTTGTGTAGCTGCAATCCATCCTCTTTCTGATTACAAAAAGACAATTTTGGGATATGATGTAATTACGAAATTCGAGAGATTATAAGTTCAGAATGGAAACTTCGGGGTTTTAAAGAGCCTAAAGATAAAAAATGGATTTAAATTTTAAGACTTCTACGTTTAGTTTTGCTTCACCTTCGCCAAAGGTAAGCGGTTTTTCTGCCGGTAAAGATAGTATTCGCGTCCTGATTGCCGACGATCACCCACGCTCGCGGCGGGGCTTGCGCGCGTTGCTGACCACGTGGCCTGGAGTCAAAGTGGTCGGCGAAGCGGCAGATGGTCAGGAAGCAGTTCACTTGGTGGAGACCCAGCATCCTGATGTGGTCTTGATGGATGCTAATATGCCGGTAATGGATGGCCTGGAAGCCACCCGGCAGATCAAAGAGCAGTGGCCGCACACAAAAATTATTTTGCTCACCGTGTACAATGGCCGCCGGGCTGAGGCTTTCGCCGCCGGGATTGATGTATTTTTAGCTAAAGGCTGCCCCATTGATATGCTGTACTCCGCAATTTTGCCCTCTCCCGATGGGCCGGTAAAATAAACTACAACAAATGTTGTAGGCAACCTACATCAACTGGCGTAAAGACCGCTCCCAAAGCGGTCTTTTTTGTGTATCCCAAATCCTCTTCCAGGCCGATTACAAAACAGGCTTTATCCCTTATACTGGAATAATGAAGGTAAACCCATATGTCGTTGGTAAAAACGATGTTATGGTTTACAGAGGGATGAGCGATATGGAAAACAAAAATTACTTTGATCAACTGCTTCAAAGTTCATTAATGACCAAGGTTATCCTGGCCACGGTCATCTTTATCTGGACCATTGTGGCAGTGCTGCTGATTGCCGGAACGACCCTTTTCCTGGAAAGACCCACCGAGGCTTTAGCGCCTACAGCCAGTACCAGCGCGTCGTAATTAGCTTAAGTCCCAACCACGGTTTCAACCGGCGAAGCGGTGAATAGTTCAGGGTGAAGGCTGGCCAAGCGGTTCCACCGTTTTAATTTATCTGGTTGGGGGCGGAACCCCCGGCTACGCTATCAGCAATGCTGCCGTTGACTCAAACGGACAATTCAACGTAGAGTTCATCTTCCCCGGCGATTCGCGCTGGGCCGATCAAGCGAGCGTTCAGGTTTTAGCCCAGACAGAAGATGGCAGCAGGTCGGCCCAGGCGTTTTTAACCCTGACAACTCCGCCGGAGGAGGCAACCGCAACGACTCTGCCGGAGGAAGCGACCGCCACCCCTGCCAGCCCCACCGACACACCGACAACCGTTGTTCAGGAAGCAACAGCGACCGCCGTTTTGCCAACCACTTCGGCTCAACTGACGGTTAACGCGGCCAATTTGAATGTTCGCAGCGGCCCTGGCGCTTATTATGCGATTGTGGCCGTTCTGCAAAACGGCCAAACCGCCGAAGTGACCGGCCGTAGTTATGACGCCGGCTGGTGGCAGATTCGGGTGCCGGGTGGCTTTGGTTGGGTTTCAGCCCAGTATGTCACGGCGCAGAATGTGGCCAATGTCCCCCTGGTTCAGGGACCGCCGGCCCCGGTTCCAACCGAGACGCCTCAACCGGCGGCTACGGCTACATCGGTAATCATTACGGATTGGCGGGGTGAGTATTTTAACAATGCTGGACTGAGCGGCGCGCCGGTCGTGGTTCGGAATGATGGCAACATCAGCTTCAATTGGGGGGCAGGCGCACCGGCGGCCAATGTGCCGGCTGACAACTTCTCGGCCCGCTGGACTCGCAGTCTTTACCTGGATGGAGGAACGTATCGCTTCATCCTGCGGGTGGATGATGGGGTCCGTCTCTGGCTGGACGACCGTCTGGTCGTAGATGCCTGGTACGACGGCGCGGCTCGTGATGTCAGCGGAACCTATACTTTGGGCAGCGGCTACCATAATCTGCGCGTCGAGTATTACGAACGAGCGGGCGATGCCAGCATTGCCCTGCGCTGGGAAAAGATAGCCGACGATAACAATAACAACAATAACAACGACAATGATAACGACAATGATAACGACAACAATAATGACAACGATAATGGCAATGATAACGACAACGATAACAATAACTGGAAAGGCGAATACTATTCAGACCGGGACCTGGACGACCGCGAATTTACCCGCTATGACGAAAGAATAGAATTTGATTGGGAGGATGACGCCCCGGGCGACCTGCCGCGCGACGATTTCTCGGTGCGCTGGAGCCGTGATTACAACTTTAGAGATGGACGTTATCGCTTCCAGGCCCGCGCCGACGATGGTATCCGGGTTTACCTGGACGGCAAACGGATTATAAATGAGTGGCACGGCAGCGATGGCAGTGACCTGTACACCGTAGAACGCGATTTAACGGCGGGTGAGTACCGCGTGGTGGTCGAATATTATGAAAATGATGGTGAAGCCAAAGTTCGCTTCTCCTGGAAACGCATTGGCGATCTTCCGACGCCTACGCCAACGGCTACCCTAACTCCGACCTTAACCCCAACGCCGACCAGCACCGCCACCGTCACCCCGACAGCGACAGTGACCGGTACCGTTACAACTGAACCTACGGCTACACCCACCGAAACTCCGACCAGTACCGCTACCGCCACACCGACAGCAACACCAACCGAGACTCCAACCAGTACGGCTACCATCACCTCAACCGCAACGCTGACCGGTAGTGTCACCCTTGAACCTGCTCAGGAGCCGACAGCAACGCCAACCAGCCCAGCTACCGTTGAACCGACCGCGACGCCGACGAATACACCAACTGAAGAACCTACCTCAACTCCCGAACCGACCCGCAGACCCA
>JAAUSP010000115.1 GCA_012032575.1 Anaerolineales bacterium
AGATGGACAACGAAGCCGCAGATCTCCCTGCGGCTTCAAGAACGCGGTTCGGTTTACAAACAGGCCGGTTGCCGGCGGGCGAACTACCCCTGCTCAGGTGCGCCAAGGATCTTGTTCGTCAGATAGGTTGCCAGCCAGGCCGCTGCAAGACTCAAGGCGAGACTGATCAGGCCATGAATCATCCGGCGGCGCATATCGTCTTCCATCATTTCCTCCCACGTCACATCGGCTGTAACGGTTATTGCTCGACTGAAACCTGCTTACAACGGCGATCGGCTGCCGCGATTGCGGATCAAGGTCGTGCGGCGGATCACCGGGCCCCGCTCGACGCCCATCGCCATGGCGTCGCGCAGTTGCTCCTCGGCGGCGGCAGGGCCGAGGGTGAGCACCGTGACCGCCCCGCCGTGGGTTTCAACCAGGCGGATAGCCTCTTCCACCGCGCACTCCTCGTGCGGGCTGATGGTAAATCCCAGATAGCGCGTGTCTATCTCCTGCTGATCGGGCGTGAGCGCAATTTTACCCCCCGTCGCCGGGACACGTTTGATACAAACAAGAATATTCATAGTAATCCCCTTGTATAGTTCCAGGAAAATGGGTCGTCAATCCGTGTTGCGTGTTGCGTGTTCCGTTTAAGTTACGTAAGACGCAACACGCAACACGTTTAATTGATTTGACTCTTGGAACGACCGGAGGAGATTGGAGACTGACACCTCCCAATCTCCAATCTCCAATCTCTGTCTTTACCCCTTCATCCGCTTGTTTTCGGGATCAAACAGGGGGGTGCTGCCAACAACGGCCACTGTGACCGGGAACTGTTCGGCAAAATACTCGACGGCCAGTTTTGTGCCGGCTTTGGCATACTGGGGCGGCAGATAGCTCATCAGAATAGTCTGGCCCACCGATGGCCCGGAACCGGCGCTGGTCACATACGAGCGGCGGCCGTGGGCGTCTACCAACGGCTGGCCGTCGGGGGTGAGGATGGGTTCGCGGCCCATCATGTGGCGCTTGAAACCGGATTTGGCGGTGTTGTCGTCCACGGTGAGGGTACACAGAACGGCTGCCGGGGCTGCGGCACGCTGCTTGAGATACGCCTCTTTGCCGATGAACTCCTGCGGCTTGACCGAGGGCCGGGCCATGCCCGCCTCGACCAGGTTGTATTCCTGCTCCAACTCGTTGCCGTAAGCGCGATAGCTCTTTTCCAGCCGAGCCGTGGTGCCATACACCCCCATACCTACCGGCACAACCCCAAACGGCTGTCCGGCCTCCCACAGCCGGTCCCACAGCCGAGCGCCCTGCTCAAACGGCACGTAAATCTCCCAGCCCAGTTCGCCCACGTAGGAAATGCGCGAAGCCAGCGCCCGCACCGGGCCAAAGTCCACCCATTGACAGGTGGCAAAGGGGAAAGCCTCGTGGGACATATTATGCTCGGTTGCCGCCTGGACCAGACTTACGCGCCTGCGGCCCCCACCACCCCGATGGTCGTCCAGCCCGAAGTCAAATCGGCCAGTTGGGCCGAACCGTCGGCGGGCAGGTGATCGGCGAACCATTTTTTGTCCCGCATGCCGTCGAAGCCGCCCGTGACCACCCGGAAGTGGCTGTCACCCAGCCGCATAATGGTCAGGTCGGCCTTCATACCGCCGGCGGTGTTGAGCAAGGGCGTGTACACCACCCGGCCCACCGGCACATCCATCTGGGCCACGGCCATTTTTTGGACATAGTCCAGCGCACCGGGGCCGGTGATGTCAAAAATGGCAAAGGCCGACAGGTCCACCATGCCGACCCGCTCGCGCATGGCCAGGTGCTCGGCGTTGATGATGGGCGACCACCAGCGGCTGTCCCATTCATTTCTGCGCGGCATGACCCGCTCGCCGTAGCCAGCCAGCAGTTTGGCGTTCGACTCGTACCACTGGGGCCGCTCCCAGCCGGCCGTTTCAAAGAAGACCGCGCCCAGCGCTTTTTCCCGTTCGTAGAAGGGGCTGACCCGGACATTGCGGTTTGAGGCCCACTGCTCGCGCGGGTGGACAATGCCGTAGGTCTTGTTAAAGCCTTCGCTGGTGCGGGCCTGGATGTGGAATTTGGTTTTTTGATGATCGTAAAAGCGGGCAATATCTGAGCCGCCGGGGTCAATTTCCGGCTCGCCGGTGGTCATCCACTCGGCTACGGCGCGGGCGATGCCGGGCGCTTCCTTGATCCAGATGGCGGCCACCGACCACAAACCCTTGACTTCGGGCGTCTCGCCCAGGAGGGGGAAGCCGTCGGGGGTGAGCGACAGGAGGCCGTTGATGGCATAGCGAATGCCGACCCGCTCATCGCCCAGGATGTCGGGGATCAGTTCCAGGGCGCGTTCCAGCGACGGGTCGAAATCTTCCTGGGTAAACGGCATTTCGGTGGGGGAAAGGGCGGCCTGCTCGATGGAAGGAATCTCATCCGGCTCCATCAAAATGGGGCGGTGGTCGTAGGAGCCAACTTCCAGGTCGCCGCCATGCTGGCGTTCATAGCCATTGACATCCACATCGCGCACGATGGGATACTCGATCTCGCCGACAGTTTTGGCAAAGAGCGGCACCGGGCCAACGCTGATCATCTGGTGAACCGCCGGGGTGAGCGGGATATTAGCCCCGGCCATGCGAGCCAGGCGCGGACTCCAGAGGCCGCAGGCAATCACGATAATCTCCGTCTGGATGTCGCCGCGCGTGGTGCGGATCCCTTTGACCCGCCCATTTTGCACCTCGATGCCGTTGATTTCGGTGTTCGGAAAGACGGTCAGCGCCCCCATAGCCTGCGCCTGTTCACGCATCAGGGTGCCGGCCCGAAGCGAGTCGACAGTGCCGACGCCGGGGGTGTAAAAACCGCCCAGAATAATCTCTGAGTTAACAAAAGGGACCAGTTCCTTGACCCTGGCCGGTGAAATCAACTCGGAGTCAATGCCCCACGATTTGGACGAAGCCAGGCGGCGTTTGAGTTCTTCGACCCGCTCGGTAGTGCGGGCCACCTCGATGCCGCCGCTCTGGATGAAAACACCTAATTCCTGATACTGCTTGACGCTGTCCAGGGTGAATTTAGTCATCTCCTTGGAGTGGTCCACCAGAAAAATAAAGTTAGAAGCGTGGCCGGTGGAACCGCCGGGATTGGGCAGCGGCCCCTTGTCCAGCAGCACAATATCTTTCCAGCCCAGCCGGGCCAGGTGATAGGCCATGCTGTTGCCCACAATGCCCGCGCCAATCACCACTACATTTGCTTGTTTAGGGAAGGTACTCATTGTTTGTCTCCTTTACTTCATAATTAGAGTCAACATCCGGTCGCGCCCAGACCGTACTACCGCCAGGTTGACCTGCTTGCCCACCTCGTCTTTTGGCAAAGAATATCAATATAAAGTCATCTCCGCCTCCTTTGACTAAATCAGATGGGTGTGACCAATTTGAGTTGCAAACGTAGGACAGACTGTTAGTTTGTCCGGTTGGGGCAAGCTAACAGCTTGTCCTACAACTCATTTTGGTCACACCCAAATCAGATGATACTGTGATTAAATGGGTTTTGATATATTACTGATATATCAGAACTGCGCAATTTTGGACAAACTGATTCACCAGTCTCAGTAGATCACAGGTAAAAACCGACTATCACAAAATGATATACCGTTTATCGATTCCAGTCAATGATTTTATTTGGTAGTCCATATGAAAACGGGTGATAATTCAGGATACTGTACCAGGTGAGATAAAAGAGGTAACTTTAAGTTTGTCAGACCGCACTTTGGCCCCCGTCCCCCGTTTAGCTCTCCCTTGCCGGGGAGGCCAAAATAATAGCTGAACTCGTTTTCCAGATCAATGTCATTAAGTTAAGGTCGTAGTATAGGGCCTTGCGCCCGCCCACAAGGGGCTAAACTACGCTAACTTAATGACATTGGTTTTCCAGATAGTCGAAGAGGTTGCGGCCATAGTAAATGATATCTGTTTGGTAGACCGAGAAGACCGGGTTATTGATTTCGTGCGGTCGGTCCGGGATGTAACGATGACCGAGGATGGGGATAAGTACAGGCGCTTGACTAACGGCCCGTTTAGCCGCGCCGCGAAGCGGCGGCGCGAGAATTGTCATTACTTTTTCAACATTATTGAAAGCTTGTTGGCGGCTTCACCAATTGCAGTCGCAGGTTCAATCAATCCTACAACACTATCATGCACTGCGCGGGCGATGATTTCCTCAAAGGTTTTGATGCTTAACTTTGTATTGGCATCTGGAAGTTCTCTGCGTTGGCTTGTTGGAAACACGTCCAATGATTTTGTTATCCAAGGATAGAGGGATTTAATTTCGTTACTGGTATAAATGTTTTTACATGCAGAAACGTTTCCGAGCAACGTCAAAGGGATAGAAAGCTCTTGGCCACAGGACCAATTTATAAACTCCAAAGCAGCGATTTTATGTAAGCTGGCTTTGTTGATTGCAAACGACCATCCGCCCAAAATCGGGCTTCCGCCCGGAATAGAATCAAAACCTATTTTGCCAACCACGCAAGAGACGCTACGATCGACAAGTGGCGAAACATAGGCTGAGTAGAGGACCATCATGGCGGTTTTCCCTGAAGCGAACTCGGCCACTTGTTCGTGCCACCAATGGTCAGGCGAACCAGGCGATGCATATCGAAAGCTCTCACAATAGTTTAAAAGCGCTTTGATGGCATTCGGGCTATCGAGCACGACCCGGTCGTTATAATCGAATACATCTGCATCATAAGCGTAAAGTCGGGGCAAAAATTCGCAAAGAGCCGCAGAAGAAAATCGACAACCAAGCGTCGTACCAAACTCGGTTTCAGATTCGGGGTTATATGCACGAGTAAAAAACCGGGCGACAGCATTAAATTCCAGCCATGTTTTTGGCGGCTTAAGCTCGGTTTTATACTGCTCAAAAAACATACGGCGATATTTGAAGTTTTCAAAAAGATCTTTTCGATAGAATAAAAGTTGATTGCAATACATAAACGGCACTGCATAGATTTGCCCATTATACAGTGCGAAGTCGTCAATAAACTCGGGTTGAATATCAGTCAGTATTGGCAGTTCGGCGTTAGAATGCTCGGAAAAGTTATGAAGCAGGCAATTGGCTGCAAATTCACGCAACCACAAAATATCAATACAGAACACGTCATAATCAGGAGAAGTTGCTTTAGCTTTAATCAGGGCATAGAGCTCTTCATGCGGTAAAATGTCGATATTTACATTAATACCGTTTTTGTGCTTAAAATCAAGCAGCAGAGATTGTACCGCATACGCCATGTCGCCCTCTACCATCGCTACCCGTATGGTTTCGTTCATATGGGTTACGGATGACCTCCAACGTTTCTTCTCAATGTTAACACGCACATTGTTGAGGCGAATATATCGCTGCTCGAAGAAAGCAGGGTCTTCAACATTGTCAAGCAGCAGGTTCGCTGCCGCTTCACCCGCTTGAAGGCTTGCTCGGGGTAAAATTGCTACCTCAGGATAGCGATTATCGTTCCAAATCTCTTCACCAAGACTCACAACGCGCGGCTTTATACTGGTGGATGCAAGACGGACTGCACCGATAGCTCCTTCTGCAAGCTGGGTGGATGTACAGAGAATCGCCTCGGGAGGATGAGGCAGGTTGAGAAGGCTGATGGTTGCTTTAAAGCCGCTTTCGTTACTATAGTCTGTGTATCTGACATAAGAAGGATCAACAGTAATGTTGGCTTCCATCAAGGCGCGGTGATAGCCGGCCTCGCATAATCGCTCGCTGGTGTAGCTCTCCTTTCCGGCAATCAGTCCAACGTGATGGCACCCCTCATTAAGCATGGTGGATGTGGCATAATGTAAACTTTTGTCGTTGCGGAAACCAACATAGTTGCAGTCAAGACTTTCCACTTCACGTTCCATAAACACGATTTTTATACCACTATCCAGCAGCTCATGAAAAATCTTTCTATTGGACGGTTGGCAGGTGACAATGATCAATCCCACAAGCTTCATACTTAAGATCCGCGAAATAATGGCGTTTTCAATTTCCGGGACTTCGTGGGTAAGGAAAAGATTTGCTGCATAACCGCGTTCCAAAAGCGTGGATTCTGCGGCGGAGTAGATTTGAGCAAAAAGCATATCAGTGATATTTGGGAGTATTACGCCCATATTTTGCGATTTTACTCCTTTGAGTCTTTGGGCGGCAGCGTCGGGTCGATAGTTAAGCTCCGCAATGGCGGCTTCTACACGTTGCACTATTTCTAGATTCACGCTACTGACGCCTTTTAACACATTTGAAACTGTACTTTTTGATACACCGGCATGTTTGGCAACGTCTTTTATCGTTGACATTGGGTTCTCCAAAATTACGGGATAAAGCATTAAACTATCGATTTTTTGCGTTATTATAACTCATTATTTCGAAACTACCCAGTAAATACCGCATGCAAATCCGATATTCTAAAATAAAATTCAAGCACCTCTTGCATTTTCAATTATAATATGCTACAATACTGATGATGGAACGTTCCATATTACGTTACATAATAATAAATATTTTGCTCGCGATATTTGCCAGGGTTTACCGGTTTATACGCTCCCCAGCCTGTAGTTGATGAAATTGCAGTTGAAGGCAAGGAGAAGCGGTACGAATTTGGTGTCCCTGAGCTGAATGTATCGGAGCAAAGTACAGCAAAACTCGAATCCGAGTTGCAAAACCGACCAAACGGATTGAATTACTTTACCGATTGGGTTGGAACAATATAACCACATGTCAATGACAGTGTTGCCTTTCGAAAGTGGTTAGACCAAATGATTGAACGGTATCCTGAATTATTTCCTCACGATATTAGCGCCGGGTATTGCTTACACGATATCCTGCCTGCTTCAGTCAAGCTACCAGAAGTCCAGTTATGGCGTATCCGACCAGGCCAGGGCGATCCTGAGGGTCAAGCCCAAGTTTCTTTTGATTACCCACAAGCTTATCGCACCAGCAATATAATTGATCGGTTGATGGAACCAACAGGCGGTTTGTGTAACTCACAAGCCGCCTGTTCGCTTTAATTCGATAGGCAACTATAGAATTAATAAAACAAGTCAAAAATAAGGAGACAACAATAAATGGAACAATAATAAAACATTGAAGTTCATCCCGCATTTAGCAACAAACCGAATAAAATAATTCAAAGGAGAAAAAAATGAAACTGGGGTTACTTACCTGTATGTTTGGTGACCGAAGCCTGGCCGATACCCTGGCCTTGGCTGCACCGAAGGGAATCAAGGCTGTTGAGCTCGGGTCAGGAGGTGTGGTTGGAACGGTTCATTGCAACCCGGATGTTTTGCTGGCGGATCCAAAAGCACTGGAAGCCTTTAAGGACACATTCAAACCCTACGATATTATAATTTCCGCCCTTTCCTGTCATGAAAACCAGGTTCATCCGAATAAAGATCTAGCCAAAGAATTCAACCGTCAACTGAAACAGAACATCTTGCTCGCCGAAAAGCTGGGAGTGGGCGTAGTTAACAATTTCTCCGGTTGCCCTGGCGAACCGGGCGGCAAATATCCTAACTGGGTGGTGCAGCCCTGGCCGGATGACTTTGAGCAGCTATATGAATGGCAATGGAACGAAGTTTTAATCCCATTCTGGAAAGAGATGGCGCAGTTTGCCTATGATCATGGGGTTAAGCTTGCCCTTGAAATGCATCCGGGCTTTTCAGTTTACAACCCGGAAACCGTACTTAAGCTTAGAAACGCAGTTGGTATTCCATCACTTGGCTGTAACTTTGATCCTTCCAATATCGTTTGGCAGGATATTGACGTTCCAACCGCAATCCGCGAACTCAAGGATTGTATTTTCCACTTCCACGCAAAAGACAGCATTGAAGTCCGTCACAACATTGCGAAAAACGGCCGCATTGATGCAAAGAACTATAACAAATTCAAACCGGACCGCCAATGGCTTTTCCGCACAGTAGGTTATGGACATGACGAATTCTATTGGAAGAAAATTATGTCCACTCTCGTAGATGTGGGATATGATTATGTCATTTCGATTGAGCACGAGGATACCTACATGACTCAGGATGAAGGTCTGGATAAGGCAGTTGCGTTCCTCAAGAATGTAATGATTTTTGAGAGAGCCGAAGGTCTCTGGTGGGCAAACGTTGATTTGCGTAGTTAATCGGCCTGGAGAGTGCACGCAAGAGTTGTTAGATACTTTCTAAATGGCAAGGACTAAAGTTTTGTCTCTTTACATTGAAGCCTTTACGGCCCCAAAACCGGCAGTCCGAGGAGCAAGAAGCGACTGTAGACGTGCTCCAGAATAATTATCTGATGTCTTTTGCGTGCACAAGTATAGATTCAGCTTGATTCAAAGGAGAATTGTCATGTTGAAATACGGTCTTTGCGGTGGTGGCATTGGTTCTTTTATCGCAGACGTACATATTCGAGCAATTGAAGCGACATATGGGGCGGAATTAGTCGCAGGTTGCTTTTCTCGTGATGCGGAAAACAATGCAAAAACTGGAAAAATGAAAGGGCTTGATCCTTCTCGGGTGTATGCCACCCCCGCCGAAATGGCGAAAGCTGAAGGCGACAGAGATGATGGCATAGATTTTGTCGTAATCACCACACCGAACGTGAGCCATTACGAAATTGCAAAAGCGTTCTTGATTGCCGACATTCATGTGGCATCCGACAAGCCGGTTACTAATGAAGCCTGGCAGGCGAAAGAACTACAGCAGTTGGCGGCAGAAAAAGGGCTTCTCTTCTGTGTGACATTCACCTATGCGGGCTATCCGATTCTTCAACACGCCCGAGACATTATAAAAAGGGGCGACCTTGGTGATATTGTGATGGTAATGGGCGAATATGCGCAGGACTGGCTTGCGGGTAACACAGGTATCGCCCCCTGGAGAACCGATCCGGCAGTCACTGGTCGAATGAACTGCATTGCCGACATTGGCAGCCATGTGATGTTCTCCGTAAACTTCCTCACCGGACTCGAAATATCTGAGGTTTGTTGCCAGCTTGATAATGTGGGAGGTTTTAAGACCGACACCAACGCCAGCATCATGGTCAAATATGAGAACGGCGGATCTGGCGTCTATTGGGCCTCACAGGTGGCACACGGCAATGATAATGGCATTCGCCTGCGCATCTATGGAACCAAAGGCTCAATAGAATGGAAAAACGAGGAAGCTGAAATCTTCAAATTGACGCTTGAAGGAAATCCCCCGATGACGATTTCAAAGGGTAGAAGGTATGTAATACCTTATTCAAGCTCTGGCAGAATTCCCGCAGGTCACCACGAAGGTCTCTATTACTGCTTTGCCAATATTTATGGCCCTTTCATCGCTGCCATCGAAGGCAAGGACGGCGGATATTATCCCACCGTTGTAGAGGGCGTTCGCGCGATGAACTGGCTTGAAGCTTGCTGGGAAAGTAATAAAAAGCGGGAATGGGTGAATTTATAGAAGTGTCATAGCGTGTCCCAAGAACACCGGAGGTGAATATATGTTGACAATTGAGCAAGAAATGAGGGGTAAAGTCGCGATTGTGACGGGTGGCAATACGGGCATTGGGCTTGGCTGTGCAGAAGTGTTCTGTGCGGCAAACATGAATGTGGTCATTGCCGCAAGACGTGAAGCGATGGGGGTCGCGGCTGCTGCGGAAGTGACTGCGCGTGGCGGCGGCAAATGTGTGTTCTTCCGCTGCGATGTTTCAGACCCCAAACAGGTTGAGGCACTTGTCGAATTCACTGTGCATACCTTTGGCAGACTTGATACCATGGTGAACAATGCCGGCTATGTGCCGCCTCATGTTGATGCTTGTGATATGCCAATCGATTCTTATCTCGATGTTCTTGGGACAAATCTGGCGGGCGTGTTCTACGGTTGTAAGTATGCGATTCCGCATTTGAGAAAAACCAAAGGTAGCATCATAAACATGTCGAGTGTACTGGCGGTGGTTGGGCAGGAACAGACCGCGGGCTATTCCTCCACGAAAGGCGGTATCTGCTCGATAACCCAGACGATCGCGATCGAGGAGGCACGTCATAGCGTGCGAGTCAACGCCATCTTGCCGGGGCATATCGTAACCGAACTATTCTTGAAGGAAAAGGAACGTTCGGCTGACCCAGAAGCCTACGAAGCGAGATGCAATTCATATTCGTGGTTGGGAAGAGGCGGCACGCCAGAAGAAATAGGTAAGGTGGCGCTGTTTTTGGCAAGTTCCTGGGCAGGTTATATGACAGGCACCAGCGTGATGGTGTCGGGCGGTCTGGAATTTGGTACGATGCCAAAATACTATCACTTTGACGCCCATAAATAAGGTAACAAATTGAAAGCCGAACTTGTTCTTGATCAAAAATGTGTGCTGGGCGAGGGACCGTGGTGGGATGGTAGCGCAGGCGTGCTTTGGTGGATTGATGGTCTTGAGGAACACGGCAAAGGCAATAGGTTGTTCCGCTATGATCCAAAAACCGGGATCAACCAATCAGTTGCCATAAGAAAGCATCTCGGCTGTGCCATACCTGCTACCGATGGCAGAATCCTTTTAGCGTTGCAGGATGGGATTTGGTTGTTTGATTGGGAGAAAAAATTATTTTCAGACCTCTGCGACTTAGAGCGTGAAATAACAAATAACCGGATCAACGATGGAAAGGTGGATTCAAAAGGTCGTCTTTGGGTGGGCAGCATGTCCATGACGGCTAATCAGGATGTGGAATTTGAAACCACTGGAAGCTTTTATCGGTTTACCATAGACGATGGAGTTGTAAAACAGTTTGGTGGTGTTGGAATTTCAAATGGTATCGCCTGGAACGCCGACGAAACTCAGATGTATTACATTGATTCGACTGCGCACGTTGTATTTGCGTTTGACTTTGATTCAAAAAGGGGCACGCTTTCAAACCGTCGCACAGCGGTTTCGATAGACCCTGCCGAGGGGATCCCGGACGGCATGACGATTGACGCAGAGGATATGATCTGGGTGGCGCATTTCGGCGGAGGAAAGGTATCGCGCTTTAACCCTGTCACCCAAGAACGCCTGGCGGAAATTCTGCTTCCTTGTGAAAACGTCACCAGCTGTTGTTTTGGTGGCGAAGCGTTGGATACGCTTTATATCACTACAGCTTCAATCGGGCTTAGCCCTGTGCAACGCCCGACTCAGCCCTCGCCGGTGGATTATTTGCTGCAAAACCAGGCGTGTGCGGCAGACAGTTATTTCGCTTTAAAGTTAAGTAAAACTGAACCAGGGCAGCGGCGATGAGGTGTGGTGCTTGCCGGGCCAGTTGCTTCAGGAGGGAGACAGGACTCCCCGCTGCTAGGTTTATCAAGAATATTTCAAAAAGAAACAAAAGGTATTCGTCTAATTATGAAAGCTCTGGTAAAAACAGCGCCAGGACCGGGCAACTTGGAAATATGGGATCGTAGCTATCCCCGTCTTATAAATGAGCATAGCGTAATCATCCAGGTGAGAGCTTGCGGCATTTGCGGCACCGATTTGCATATATGGCAGGACAAGTTTATGTCATGGCCACCCGTTACGATAGGTCATGAATTCTCAGGCGAAATCGTTGAGGTGGGCTCCGCATGTGCAAATTTTAAAGTTGGCGATTTCGTCGTGTCCGAGCCGCAAGTTAATCATTGCAACGGATGCCAATTTTGCCGCTCAGGAAAAGGCCATTTATGCCCTCAGAAGCTGACAATGGGCTGGCGAACAGATGGCGCAATGCAAGAATATGTCAGCGTACAGGAACGCTATTTACACCCTATGCCGAATGGGCTGGATTTTGAGCTTGCTTCTCTTTGTGAACCAACCGCGATTACAGTGTATAACGTAGTCGAAAGCGACAGTATTCATTACAACGATTTCGTGGTGGTGCAAGGCAGTGGCCCGATTGGAATACTTTCAGCTTACCATGCCAAAAAACTGGGCGCGCGCAAAGTACTGCTCACCGGTATTGATCAGAGCGAAATCTGCCGGTTCGACGTCGCCAAAATGATTGGAGCCGATATTCTCCTAAACGTCCAAAAACAGAATCTTAGAGAGGCCGTAATGGATTTTACGGACGGGCAAGGAGCCGATTGTGTGGTCGAAACCAGCGGTGCACCTTCCGCTATCGCAGAAAGCGTAGGGTTGCTCAAAAAAAGCGGTGTATTGGTCGGCACTGGTATTCCTTCTGCGGATCAATTGTTATTTCCCTGGAAAGACGCGGTGCTCAAGGCTTTGCAATTGCGTTTATTTATGAGCAGTTCTTACACCTCATGGGATAAGGCACTGAATTGCCTCCAGCAAGACGCGGATATACTACGCCATCTCATCACTTGGACGGGTGTCATTGAAGACTGGGAGAAAATTTTCAATGAGTTGGTCGAAGAAAAACAAGTCAAGGGAGTCATTACATTTTCTCATTAGTCCCGCCGTAATTTGCGATAGGTAATGCGATGCGGCCTATCGGCGTTTTTGCCCAGCCGTTTACGCCGGTCGCAGACCGGCTTGGAGCGGCCAATATTGTGATCTGCCGAGTCTCCCCTGTTCAAATCAAAAAGCCGGTCTGAGCTTCATCAGACCGGCTTTTTGGAGCAAAACTTGATTATGACCCTGCGGCAGCCAGAATGGGACTTGGGGCCAGCAGTTCCAGATCGAGTGGGTATTGGCCGTAGTAGTGAATCGTTTCGACCATCACTTTATACAGTTCCGGGTCAACCCCCGAGTGGATCGAGTTGCTGGAGGAGCAGACATAGCCGCCGCCCATCCCGGCATCGCGGATACACTGCTTGACTTCTTCCACCACCTTTTCCGGCGGACCGTACATGAGCAGTTCGGTCTGGTCAACGTTGCCCTTGATGGCGACCCGGTCGCCGTATTTGGCTTTGACCACCTTGAGTTCCATCCCACCCGAAGGATCAATCGGATCGAGGCCATCCGAGCCGGCGGCCACAATGCTGTCGAGCAGGGGATACATATTGCCGTCGCTGTGCTTCCAGTGGTACAGGCCGCAGCGGTGGATGGCCTCAACCAGCCGGCGGAAGTGGGGAATAAACATGGTTTCCCACAGCGCGGGCGAGAACATCGGCCCGCGATTGTCGGCCACGTCGTCGCCGGTAAAAACTACATTGACCCCCAGTTCGGCCGCCCGCTCGATAACCTTGATGTAATGGTCCACGCATTTTACCACCACCCCTTCGACCAGTTCCGGGCACTCTTTCAAATTGATAAAAAGCTGGGCGTAGCCAATGTAATCACGCGGCCCCGACCAGACATCGCGCATTTGCAGAATAATCGCCCGATGACCACCATAGCGGGCCACGACCTCTTTGATTTTTTCATAGCGGATAGGATCATCGGGGTCGGGCGCGTGCCATTTTTCCAGGTCGGCTAGGCTTTTGATAGGTGCGCGATCATCCACCGGCATCGGGTAATTGTCTTTGCCAATCCGGCGTACCGATCCCCACTCGTCGAGCCACAGGTCATCCTCAATTTGCTGCTTGCGATAGGTCGGCCCGGTCATCACCCCGTCGAGATCGAGCTGGTCCACCAGATCGTAATAGGTGCCGCCTTTGGTCATCGCTTTGATGACATCCAGATCGTGAACCCACTCGAAGTGAGGGACTCGATCCGGTTCCTGGTGGCGCAGCACCGCCAGCACCCGCTCGACCGGCTTCATGCCCGGTTTCGCCGGGATGCGGCGGGGAGGTTGGGGGACCACAAAGCTGGGACCGCCCACTTTGGCAAAGGTTTTGGTGGCCGCTTTCTCGTTGGGACGCAGCAAGTAAGAGGAGGTGAGCGGATTTTTGATAAAGTCAATGGCCATGCGGGCGGCGGTGCTGGCCTCGGCGGCGTAGCCGTCCGCGCCGACGTGCCGGGCATACTCCTCAGTTACCGGCGCGCCGCCGACCATCACTTTCACCTGGTCGCGCAGGCCCGCCGCTTGCAGGGCTTCGATGTTCTTTTTGAACATGGGCATGGTTGTGGTCAGAAAAGCGGAAAAGCCGACAATCTCCGGCTGGTGCTCCCGGATGGCCGCAATCATCGTTTCCGGCTTCACGTTGACGCCCAAATCAATCATTCGGAAGCCCGCCCCTTCCAGCATCACCCGGACCAAATCTTTGCCGATGTCGTGGATGTCGCCCTGCACGGTTAAAATGAGATACGTTCCAATCGGCTTCACCCCCGATTGGGCCAGGATCGGGCGGAGCAGGTTCAAGCCCGACTTCATGGCCTTGGCCGCGACCAGCATCTCCGGCACAAAATAGTCGCCGCGTTCAAACAGTCGTCCCACTTCTTCCAGGGCCGGGATCAGGGCGTCGTATAAAATTTCATCGGCCTTTAAGCCGGCGATCAATCCCTGCTGGGTAAAATCAATGACGCCATCGTGGTCGCCGTCAATAACGTAATCGTAAAGGGTATCTTTGATTTCTTCAGTTGATTGGGTCATGGGGAACTCCTTTGGGGGTGGTTAAATGACAGTTAGCTTGATCCCAAAATCTTCACAGATTTGGACGTGCTCAGCCGGGATTTTGTCGTCGGTAAACAGGTGATCCACCTCGGCCAGGGGGGCAAAGGTGAGAAAGGATTGCTGGCCGAATTTGCTGGCGTCCAGCAGCACGTTGACCAGATCCACCGCCTTGACCATCGCCCGCTTGACCTGAACCTCGCGAATGTCCGCGTCGGTCAGGCCGCGCTCGGCGGTGAGGCCGGCTGCGCCAAAAAAGCCTTTGTTGGCGTGCAAATGAGACAGCATCTCTTCGGCTTGCGGCCCGACGGCACTGGCCGTTTCGCTGCGGACGACTCCGCCAATGAGCACCACCTCAATACCCTGGATAGGCGACAGGGTTGCTACGACATGCAGATTGTTGGTGACGACACGCAGAGGCGTGAGGGCTTTCAACTGCAAGGCCAATTGAAACGCCGTTGTGCTGCTGTCCAGCATGATGGTGTCGCCCGGCTGGACCAGGGCCGCCGCCGCTTTGGCAATGTTGGCCTTTTCGGCCAGGTGCAGCCGCTGGCGCGCCTCGAAAGGCTGCTCCGGCTGCAAATTGGGCGCAATTTCAGCCCCGCCGTGTACCCGCGCCAGCCAGCCTTGTTTTTCCAGGGTCATCAGATCATGCCGGATTGTGACCTCGGAAACCTGAAAATGCTCGCTCAGAGTGCGGGTGCTGGCCCGCTCATTCTCGCGGAGATAGCGGACAATTTCGCTGCGACGGTCAAATGAGCTCATTTTACTTTCGTAAACCTTTCGTTTACTATACTACTGCTTTCGTAAAATGTCAATATGGGTATTTTGTTCAGCGGGCCAGGGGATCACTGCTAAAAATGACTGCTTCCTGTTCCAGCTTGAGGCCGCGCTGAAGCATGTGGTCAATCAGGGCGCTCATATCGGCCAGGGCGGGGTGACGGCGCAGGCGGGCCAGATTGTGTTCGTCGGCGGGGGAGAGGGGATGGGCGTAGCGGGCGTGGGTATCGAGCGTTGTTTCATCCATGCGGTAGGGGGCAAAATGGGGCGAGACTTGCTGGCGCAGTTGGGCCAGAATATTCAGCCCGCCGTAGTCAAGATCGGCCCAGACCCAAAGAGGCAGTTCCGGCGGCAGGCAGCGGAGCAGGTGGCGGGTCGCCGGAGAAGGATTGCCCCACAAACAGAGCGCCGCCTGGCCCTGGCCTTCATAGCGGATAAATTCATAGAACGAGGCCAGGTTTTCGATGCAGACCAGCCGGGGCGCGTCTATCGCCGCCTGCCGCACGCGGGCCGCCATCGCCACCGGGATGCCCACCGAGGGATAAAATTCGGCCAGCGAGGTGACCTGTCCATCGGCGTCTACCAACTGCCAGGGGCCGTAGAGATAAAGGTGGCCCGGATTGGCTACCAGCCCCAATTCGCGCAGGGTCTCTTGGGGTGACAGGTCGCGCCAGGCCGGATGGTGGGCGCGGGCCAGGCGGGCGATGGTATCTTTGAGCGGTTCAAAGCGTTTGCTGTCGTTAAAAACACGGACGCTAAACACCCGGTAGGGCGTTTCTTCGCGGGTTTCTTCGCTGGGCAGGGCGATGAGGGTGGTCAGCAGGTCCAGATTCCATTCTTCGTTG
>JAAUSP010000116.1 GCA_012032575.1 Anaerolineales bacterium
GGTTGCGTTCCTTAGCCTCTTGTAGCAGCGCGTTTTTAATTGCGCCCCACAAAAAGGGTGCGCCGGTCACTTGGCCTACCAACTCACGGAAAAAGGCCGGTTGGTCGGCCTGGGATTGGCTGAGTTCAAAGAGTCGCCGGCCGATGAAGTACTCGTAAAACCGCTCATACTTGAAGGTGATGTTTTGGTCGCGACCCTGGGTTTGCCGGGTCAGAATATCGGCGTCCAACAGGTTGGTGAAGGATTGGTTCATACGCTGCCCGTCGCTCAAAAGCTGCTCGCTGTAGATGGCCTCATACAGCCCGCCCCGGCGGCGTCAATATCGGCAGTGGTGAGGGCGTTGCGGTAACGACCCTGGCTGACCATCAAGGGGACTAACTGTTTCTCCAACAAACGCAGGTCATCCTGGCGCAGCCGTTCGGTGCGTCGTAGGGTGTCTACATATTCGGCAATCAATTCAGTGGTTTTTAAGGCCGGTGGAACCGCTTGCCCGGTGTAGGTTTTGGCCACCAGCCACAGATTCAGGGGGTCGCGCAGCATTTCCCGCAAGGCGGAGGAGAGGCTCTCATAGGGGGTGGTCAGCTCAAACGCCTGCCGGTACTTGGCGTAAGCCAGAGGTAACTCCTGACGCGAAAACGGCTCCATCTGCTCGGAGTAGCTAAACGGCTCTAACTCTACCCCCAGGGTTTCGGCCCCGGCTTCCCGGTAATACAAGGCTTCGGTCAGCCGGATGCCGCGCTTAATGGCCTGCCAGGTTTCGGGCCGGGAACTAAAGATGACCTTGAGCCAGGGCCAGGGGCTTTGCACCAGCTCATCCAACTGCCGTAGCAACTCTTTGGCCTGTTGGCTTTCGTTGACCGCGTCCACGCACAAATCACCCGGCGCTGCTCGATGCCGTCAATCTGAGCGATGTCGCGCCAGATTTGCTCCACCCGTCGCCCGGCCAACAGCAGGCGATCATCAAAATCCCGGCTGATAACATCCGTTATCGAGGCGGTTGCCCCCAGGTGCGCCCCATCGTACATTAACAGGCACAGGTCGTTGCGAGACTGCGTTAGCGTCTCGCCCAAAGCCAGCAAAAAGTTGCTTTTGCCTACCCCGGATTTGCCAATCAGCACGAAGCAGCGTTTGTCCGAGTCTAAAAATTGGGTCAATGCCTGGCTGGTCTTATCTCGCGGCAGGTACAACTCGGCCCGATATTTGTGTCGCACAGTGCTCATGCGCTGCCGGGTAATCTCGGCGCACAGGTCTCGCAACCGCCACCAGGTTAACTTATCGGCGGCATCGCGTTGACGTTTGAACTCTTCGATGGTGTCTAGCAGGACGATAAAGGCTTGAACACTGCGGTTGTCCTCCACCGTCCGGCCCGACAAGGGTAGCATGTACCGTAACCGCTCGTAGATAAAGTTGTCATATACCCCGGTTTGTGGCGGCAGCGACTCCACTTGACCCGACTCGTCCGAATTCTGCCAAAACAGCAATAATGGGTGTAGTAGTAAGAAATCAGCGGTTTCCCGGCGCAGGTAAAACCAACCTTCAATCAATTTAATATGACCAGGCCGGGGTTGAGATTCTTCTATCGAGAGGGTCAGCCCCTTATGCCGCTCACACCCATAAGAAGTTTCATTATACTCAAGCACCCGAATAAGGTCATAGCGGCCAATAAAAGCCAGATAATTCAGGATTTGCGTCAGGAGCGATTTCGTTTCGGCGGCCAGTTGGATCCAGTCAGCCTCGGTTCGAGGTAATAGTTTTCCGGTCTTGTGTTCGAGGGCCAGTTGGGTCAGGCGATTGAAGGGGGCTTCTACCTCGACGCGCTGCCGGGGTGGTGACGCTGAGTCATCCCAGTAAAAGTCGTACAATTCCGGCATAAAGAACAACGCCCGTTTGCCTGCATAAGCTCGTAGCGCGGCAAAGAGCAACTGCTGCCAGGCATCCAGGGTGAGCCGGGGAAATTTTTGTAGCAGCAGTTCATTCAGGTAAGGGTCGCTCACCCGGTCATCATCCCGAATGAGATATTGGCTGACCAGGCCAAGGGTCAAGGCGCGGAGTCCCAAATTGTAGGTATGCAGGGCCAGTTCGACTTGTTCCTGGGGTGTCTGCGCGGTCAGGAGGCGTTGATAGTTGACCGCAATGAAATGAGGCATCTGTGACAGAACAAAGTCGTCTAATTCTGTATCCGAGAGGAGGTTGTCCATTGGGAGGAGCCTTATTATTGCTAAAACGGACTTCAGTTCAAGACCAGTATACCACAGATGGCTAAATTCTTGTAGGGTGGATTAAAAAAATCAAATACCTTTTCCCTCTTGCCTGATGACTCTCCCCTTCCACCGTGGTCCACCCCGCCAGTGCCACCAGACGGCTTTGACGGCAATGTGGGTCATCAGCAGCACGGAGACGGGGAGTAACAGCGCATCACCGAGGCGCTGGCGGGTAACAGCCGCCGTGAGCATCCGCACGCCAAGACCCAGGGCGATGAGCAGAAGTAATAAATTGTGAATTGTGAATTGTAAATGGTGAATTGTGAATTCAAAATCGTAAATCGTAAATCCGCCAAAGGCCCGCAAAGCGAAATCGTAAATCGTAAATATTGCTAGCCACGGGAACAGAAAAACCAGCCAGTGAAAAACTGTGGCCAGGGCGAGAAAAAAAACGGACCCGCCGTAGCCGGCCAGGATATTTTTGGCAAAGCCGTCGCGCACCGAGGGCCAATCAGGGTACATGCGGCAGGTGATGAGGCCGGCGCCGTCGGCCATGCGCAGGCGCAAGCCCGCAGTCTTGATCCGCCGGGCAAAGTTAACATCTTCCAATATGTTATCGCGCAGGGCGGCGTGTCCACTTACGGACTGATAAGCCTGCCGCCGGAAAGCCAAACATTGGCCGTTGGCGGCAGCCAGCGAGGGCCAGGGCAGGTGATGGACCAGCAGTACCGGCAAATAGCCTAAAATTACCAGGGCCATCAACGGCACCACCAGCCGCTCGCCCCAGGTGACGGTGTGCTGGGTGGGCCAGATGGTCAACAGGTCGGCCCGGGTGCGGTTCATTTCAGCCGCCAGCGCTGACAGCGCACCGGGTGACCACAACACATCGGCATCGGCGAAGATGAGCCACTCACCGCTGGCGGCCTGGGCCAGTTGGTGACAGGCCCAATTTTTGCCCAGCCAGCCTTGCGGCAGCGGCGCACCCGCGATAATCCGCAGCCGGGGATCGCCTTGAGCCGCCGTCCGGGCGACGGTGGCGGTCCGGTCGGTGGAATTGTCATCCAGCAGGATCACTTCAAAGGCGGGGTAGTTTTGAGCCAGCAGGCTTTGCACAGTCTGGCCAATCACAGCCGCTTCATTGCGGGCGGGGATGAGAACAGAGAGGCGACACGGAGCGGGCGAGGGGTCAATGGACGCCAGTCTGAGGCGCGGAAACGTTAACGTGTTGACGATGGCAATCAGCGCCATGCCGATGAGGGCCAGGGTGATAAAAATGAGTAGAAAAATCATAAACATTTTGCCAGATGGAACTCAAAGGAACTGGGGGAACTTTATTTTTCCCTCAGTTCCTTTGAGTTCCTTCAGTTCCTGCGAGTTCCTTTTTCTTCAGCCACGAACGGAGTTGAGGCCACTGCGCCAAATCGGTGCGATGCTTCCAGGCCAGGATAAGGGTATTACCGGCCCAGACGGCCAGCAGGTCCGCTTCGGGCCGGGCCAATACAAGATAAGCCAGCAGGCTGAACAGGGCCAGGAGCATAGCCCAGCCGCCTACGACGACGAGGGCAAACCACAACCCCAGGGCCAGACCCAGCACCGTAGGGCCTTCCCACAAGGTCAGCCCGGCCCAAATGCCAAAGGTAACGGCCACGGCTTTGCCGCCGCGAAAGCGCAGCAGCGGCGAATAGGCATGGCCCAGTACCGGTGCGAGGGCCACTGCGATCAACGGCCAGCCGGTCAAGCCGGCCCAAAAATAGGCCAGCCCCGCCGGAATAGCTCCTTTCAAGGAGTCGAGCAGGAGGGCGAGGGCAGCCCAGCCCCGACTGCCGCTGCGCAGCACATTGGTTGCGCCGGGGTTGCCGTCGCCGTAGCGGCGAATATCCTTTTGCAGCGCTACCTGCCCCACCCAAACCGAGAAGGGCAGCGAGCCGGAAAGAAAAGCAATACTAATCCAGGCTAAAATAGTTATGTTTTCCATACAAGTTGCCTTAAGTCAGGAGGAGATTAGAGATTGGAGATTCTGGCTTGATAATCTCCAATCTCTAATCCCCCAATTTTACGTTTCACATAGGCCAGCCATAAAACACTGCCCATCCCTATAAATCCCACCAGTGCCGGGCCGGGTAAGCCCCAGAAGAAGAATAGGCCCAAACTTTCCAACAGCCAGGTGATGGCATATATCAACACCAGTGGGCGGGTTGGCAGCGGGCCGGGCCGGACTACGGCGGTAATCAGGGCTGAGGCCAGCAGCCAGCCCAGATAGTTCGTCCAGGGGATGCCGAAGTAACCGTTCGGGTGCGCCCAAACCCACAAGCCCCAGGCCACCATTTGCGGGTCCAAAAACAAGTCCCAGGCGGTCATAGCCACGGCACTCCAGCCGATAAAAGCCAGACGCGAACGCGGCCCGGCGATACGGTGGGCGACCGCCCAGGCCGGCGGCAGCATCATCAACCAGGCCAGCGGAATGAGCAATGGCACGCCGCCAATTTGAGGCCGCATTAAATCGGTGTAATGATAAGCGCCAAAAGGGTAGCCGGTGGTCGAGCCGGTAAATTCAATCAGCCAGGCCAGGCCCATCACCATGAAGGCTGTTTTGAGGGTAATCCGCCAGCCCCAGGCGAGAACCAGAAAGATCAGCACCAGGGTAACTTGCAGCAGGGCGCTAAAGGTGATAACCGCGGGGAGAACCGCCTGGCCCACAAAAAAGTTGGCAATGGGCAGGGCGATCATCGAAAGAATCCAGCCGGCCACCAGGCGAGGGGCCAGTTGTTTCAGGTAAATAGGTTGGTTCAGGTAAAACGGTTTGACCTGCATAGTTGGCTCAGGCAGTTATAGTTGAGGCAAACTCCAGCACCGCTTGCTCCAGATAGAGCCAGCCTGGGTCATCGGGGTGGATCATATAATGACCGGACGGTATCTCCTGATAGCGCAGCGGGCCGGGCAAGCGCTTTATCAATTGACGGGTCCGTTCCGGGCGGACCACTTCATCCTGCCGGCCCTGGACAATCAAGGTAGGCCGAACTGTTTGAGGCGCTGTCTGGTAGGCGCCCTGGCCCACCCGATACAGCTCCTCAAAAATACGGGTCGGAATGGTTAACTGGCGCAGGGTTTGCTGGACCTCCGGGTCATCCAGATTGATCCCCGGCAGCAGGTTGCCCAGACCGTGCCTGACCTGCGGATTGGTAAAATCGGCCTTTTGAAAAGGGCGCATCCGCCGGAAAATAGGCTTGAGTAAAAAACCGATCCACTGCTGCCAGGTTGTCCCCAATCGCCAGAAGGGAGCCAGTAAGGCCAGGGCCGTCGGCGGCTGAACTACTGCCGCTTGCAAGGCCAGCGCTGCGCCCAGCGAGTAGCCTATCAACAGGACCGGATGGGAGACTTGCTGAATTTCGGCCAGCGCCGTGCGGACAGCGGCCAGCCAATCGGCATGGCTGTGCTCAAACAAGGTCTCAATTTGCGCCCCATGGCCGGGCAGTAACAGGCCGTGAACCGTCCAGCCGGCCCGGTGCAGCGACTCGGCCAGCGGACGCAGTTCGGCGGGGGTGCCGGGGAAGCCATGTACCAGCAAGGCGGCGGCCCGGCCACCGGGCATGGTAAAGGCCCGGTGTTCTTCCCCTTGAAACACTTGCGCCAGTTTCAAATTTCCCGTTCCTTATTCAAAATCAGGGCATGGTACAGATCGAATAGAAACAAAAAACTGCCCTGAATGATAATTCCCCAGCCGTGGCCGCGCCAATGGCGGCGGCGCTGTAAAAGCAACCCACCCACCATGTAAAGCACATCCAGGCCGGCATTGAGCCAGAGCAGACGGCGCAAATTGCGGCTTTCCTGGGCCTGGACCGCCGGCGTTTCCGGGTCGGGCAAGGCGGCGTAGCGGCGGCGCATCGCTCGGCCGCCCCACACAGCAATAGCGGCGTCAACCAGGCCCCAGCCGATGGCTTGCCACCCGACCCCGCGCCAAAAAGCGTTTCCTCGCAGCAGCCCTAACCCACCGATAATACTGAAACGGCTCCACAAAAGCAAACGGTTCAGAATAATTTGTTGAGTTTGCCAGATGCTCATTTTGTTCATTCGCTTATTGTACATTAAATCAAAACCTGTGCAAATTATAGACAAATACCTTGCAAATTGCAAAAATGGAATTTGAATCAGCAGGCGAAACAATCCGTCTAAAGTATCAATTAATACCCCTGCCAAAAACTTTTGCAGGTCTCTAAGCCTCAATTTTTCCCTATATTAACACCATTATAAAGCGGCAATAGATACCGTTCTTTCGATAATTGGGAGGTAAAGCTATCAAAACGGAGGCGTTTTTTGGCCTCAAAAAAGGGTGATTTACCGGGTATCGTAGCTTGATTCAAGGCGGGGTGGTGCTATAATACCGCGCTCATTGGACTTGGTCTTCAATTGTGATTTTGGTCACAGCTAAACTTTTGGATAACTCGCCGGCTTCACGGCGGATGATCGTAATTTTACACAAACAGGAGGCTATAAAATAAAAAAAGTGTTAAATGCGCAGGCTTCTTATGCTTCACCCAAGTTGGAGGCTCGCCAGCACCTGCATAAGGGCGGCTGGGGAGTCTACGCCCGCGAAGGAGTGCGGGCCGGCGAATTACTGCTCGTTTGGAGTGGCGAAGTGGTAACGGGCGACCAACTGCCTCGATTGAGGGAGGCCGGTTATCCCTACAGCGTCCAGGTTGAGGAAAATATTTACCTGGTGACCATGCGCCCACCCGAAACGGCTGACTTGGTGAATCACTGTTGTGACCCAAACGCCGGCGTGAGCGGCCAGATGGCCCTGGTGGCCCTGCGTGACATCGCTCCCGGCGAAGAAGTCTGTTTTGACTACGCCATGACCGACGGTAGTCCCTATGATGAGTTTCCGTGCGCGTGTGGTACGCCCCACTGCCGCGGCCGCCTGACCGGCAATGACTGGATGCGGCCCGATTTGTGGAAGCGTTACGGCAACCACTTTTCACCCTATTTGCTGCGGCGGATTGAGCTGCTCAAAAAGGCTACTCGCCGCCAGGTGGCGCGAGCCGCTTCGTTTGTCCAGCCAAGCTGAGGTAGAGATTAAAAAGGCCGGTGAAGTTTCTGTCACCGGCCTTTTTTGTCCAAGTCAAGTAAAATCTGCCACGAATTTCACGAATTATCACCAATTTTTTAATATTGATTCGTGAAAATTCGGGTCATTCGTGGCTAAAATAGCCAACAACAATTTCCCAGGGGGCAATCCAACTCAAAGCTCCTCGAAACGCCGGGTTTCATAATTTTTCCTCACCCGGTCAGCCGGGTAAACCCGGCCGTTCATGGCGATATACACCCCTGGCGCTTGCGTTTGCGCGGCGGCAATGGCACAGCCGACATTAAACGTAGCATCGGTGTAACGGGAGCGGGCCGGCTCCATAGCCCCGGTAAAAACAATGGTCTTGTTGGGCAGGCCCAGCAGATATTTGGCCGTATCCACCATTGTATCGGTGCCGTGGGTGATGACAATCCGCTCGCAGGGTTCGGCTTCGAGGGTTTGGCGGATGATCTGCCGGTCGGCTTCGGTCATTTCCAGGCTGTCTTTTTTGAGGATGGAAACGACTTCATAGTCAAAAGCCACGTTGGCCTCTTTCAAAATCTCCGTTACCTGCGGCGCGCCCACCTGATACTCGCTGCGGGCGTCGAAATAAACCTTGTCAATGGTGCCGCCGGTCGTGAAAAACTTGATCTTCATCAAAACTCCCCCTGATCGGATGCCCCCTTGAGGTGAGGACGGAGCAGTTCCATAATTCGGCCTGCCTGCGGGGTGGAAAAACGCACTTCAACCTGGCCGGAGCGGTCCGTATGGAAACGAGCGGCATCGTAGGCCGCCAGCAGGCAGTCCGGTTTTTCCAGGCTAAACTTGACCGCCGCCAGCAGCGGGTGGTCAAAGGTGATATCCAGCAGCCGTTCCCGCCCCCAACAGGCCATCACCCGTTTCGAAGTCAGCACCAGCGCGCCGACAAAGGCTCGTTTCCGCCAGGCGGAGTAGCGGCCCGGTGCGCGATAATTGTGATAGGTGATCGTACCCCACAGTCCTTCTTCAAGGAAGTGGATACCTTCCGCTTCCAGCGTCGGCCGCACGTCGGCGGGGAGTTTGCCCCGGCCGAGAAAGGGGCGTAAAAGGGTTTTTAGCATGCTGGTTTGTTGCGGGTGGTCACTAAATCAGGCGTAACAGGGGTATCGGGCCATGCGCGGACCATCTCAATCATGGCTTCCCCCACCTCGTCCCAATCGTGAAGGGTAGCCGGGTCAAAGTCCGCATCATTCGGCCAAACCAGGGTGCCCCCTTCCGAGTCAAGCCGAACCTGATTAAAAAAGTCGAGGTCACGCAGCGGGCCGTACAGTTCGCCGCGCAGCATCGGCCAGAAGTTGATTGTCTTCACGCTCCTGTCGTCAAAGTTTAGACGTAAGGTGTAAGGGGCGGTTATCTCAAAATTTGTTATGGTGTAAATTTTATGGAACGTCATCTATTTAAGGCCAAGCTCCAACTCTTCAAACATAGCTACCAATTTCTGCCCATCAACCAGTTCAATTGGCGGAACACCCTCGCGTAATGCCTTTTTTTCAGTATACCACACCTGCGACCGCAAAATCAATCCAATTTCGGTTTTCCGCCGAAATAAAAAGACCTCAAAGGTCTCAAAGACCTTTGAGGTCTGGTCACAGTGGAGACTACTCGCTCTCGCTCATCTCGACATTCGACGGTACCTCAACCATCAACTCATCCCGGCGGACAAAGACCAGGCCATCAACCTCGTTGTAGTCCACCACGATGGTATCGCCGGCTTTGAAGTCACCGCGCAGCATCCTGACCGAGAGGGGCGATTCGACCTGCTTTTGCAGGGTGCGGCGCAGCGGCCGCGCCCCAAAGGCGGGGTCGAAACCCTGTTCGGCCAGCCAGGTGCGGGCTGCGCCGGTCAACTCGATGTTAACCTGGTGCTCGCCTAGACGCCGGCCGATTTCCTGCATCTGCAAATCCACAATCTGGACCACCTGCTCCTGGGTCAGGGTGTGGAAGATGATGATTTCGTCAATCCGGTTCAGGAACTCAGGCCGGAAATGGCGGCGCAGTGCGTCCTCAATTTCACCCTTCTGCCGCGTATCCTCAAAGGTGCCCCGGTCGCCGCGCTGGCGGAAACCGAGAGTGCCGCCTTTGGGGCCAAAAGCCGTGCCGAGGTTGCTGGTCATAATGATGACCGTGTTGCTAAAATCAACCATGTGTCCCTGGCCGTCGGTCAGGCGACCATCTTCCAAAATCTGGAGCAGCGCGTTCCACACATCCGGGTGGGCCTTTTCGATTTCGTCGAAGAGCACCACCTGATAGGGGCGGCGGCGGACGGCTTCGGTCAGTTGACCGCCTTCATCGTAGCCCACGTAGCCGGGCGGCGCGCCGAAGAGGCGGCTGGTAGTGTGACCTTCGCGGTATTCGCTCATGTCAATCCGCAGCAGCGCGTCCTCGTCGTCAAACAGGAACCAGGCCAGCGTTTTGGCCAGCTCGGTTTTGCCCACGCCGGAACTGCCCAGGAACAGGAAGCTGCCGGTAGGCCGGCGCGGGTCTTTGAGACCGGAGCGCGAGCGGCGAATGGCGTCGCTGATGGCGTTGATGGCCTCTTCCTGACCAATAATTCGCTGGTGCAGCGCGCCTTCCATGTGCAGTAACTTTTCGGCTTCGGTCTGGAGCATGTCATGCACCGGGATGCCGGTCCAATTGGCCACTACCTGAGCAATGTCGCTCACTTCGACCACCTCATCCAGGTTTTTCTCCTGCCGCCAGGTATCGCGTTCAGCCTGGAACTCCTCTTCCATGCGCAGCCGCTCGGCTTTGATGCGGGCGGCGTGCTCCCAATCCTGGCGCTGCCCGGCTTCGGTTTCGTCGGTTTGCAGCTTGGTCACCCGTTTCTTTTTCTCTTTAAGCGCTTCAGGCATCGAATAGATGGCGACGCGCAGCTTGCTGGCGGCCTCGTCAATCAGGTCAATCGCCTTGTCCGGCAGATGGCGGTCGGTCACATAACGGTGCGACAGTCGCGCCGCCGAAGTAATAGCATCGTCGGTGTAGGTGACATTGTGATGGGCTTCGTAGCGGTGCTTCAGCCCGCGCAGCATCTCGATGGCTTCTTCCACCGTTGGCTCTTCAACATAAATCGGGGCAAAGCGACGCTCCAGGGCCGGGTCTTTTTCGATATATTTGCGGAATTCGTCCAACGTGGTCGCGCCGATGCAGCGCAGTTCGCCGCGCGCCAGGGCCGGTTTCATCATGTTGCTGGCATCCACCGCGCCCTGGGCCGCGCCCGCGCCAACCACCGTGTGCAGTTCGTCAATAAACAGGATGATTTCACCCTGCGCCCGCTGGATTTCCTCCAGCGCATTTTTGAGCCGTTCTTCAAACTCGCCCCGGAAGCGGGAGCCGGCAATCATCGCCCCCAAATCCAGGCTGACCACCCGCCGGTTCATGAGCAGTTCGGGCACGTCGTCGCTGGCAATCTTTTGAGCCAATCCTTCGACGATGGCGGTTTTGCCCACCCCGGCCTCGCCGATAAGCACCGGGTTGTTTTTGGTGCGCCGGCACAATACCTGGATCAGGCGCAAAATTTCGTCATCGCGGCCAATCACCGGGTCAAGCTTGCCCTCGACGGCCATCTGGGTCAGGTCGCGGCTGTATTTTTCCAGGGTGCGGTAGCGCGTTTCGGCCTGGGGGCTGGTCACTTTTTGGCCGCCCCGGACCACCTCGATGGTGTCAACCACTTTGGCTTTGGTCACGCCGACTTCCTGTAAAATGCGGGCGCTGGGCGTGCCGCGCTCGCTGCAAACGGCCAAAAACAGGTGCTCGGTCGAAATGTATTCGTCCTGCATATTTTTGGCTTCTTCCTGGGCATTGTCCAGCACCCGTTTTAAGCGGGGTGTAATGTAAACCTGACCGACCGCCATATTGACCATCCCGCCCACTTTGGGCGCGGCGGATAGCACCTGGTCGAGCCGGGCCATGACCATTTCGGACTCAATGCCCATTTTCTCCAATATTTCGGGGATCAGCCCATTCGGCTGCTCTAGCAAGGCCAGTAATAGATGCTCGGTGTCGGCCTGGGAATGCTGATACCGCTGCAAAATTTCGTAGGCCCGCATGGCGGCGTCCTGGGCGCGTTCAGTAAACTTGTCAAAACGCATCATAATTTAGCTGTACCTCGAATTAAAATACGCTGATTGTCAAAACCTTAGGAGGCACGCAGTTCAGGCTCAAAGCGGGTCTGCGACCCGCGCCAGTCGGGGGTCACAGACCCCCCTCCGAGCAGTCAACTGCGTAAGTTCTAAACCTATTATACCACCCTTGCGCCAGAATACTATTAGATTTTCATTAGAAATTAACGGACAGACCGGAAGATCGAAGACCGGCTGGCGGAGTCTCAGTAGATCATAATTTGTTCGCTCCAAGCCGGTCTGCGACCGGCGTCCGGGGGCAGAGCCGAAGGCCCCCTGCGGGCAGACCCCTCTGAGCTTAAATCTGTGATTTGCTGAGTCTGGTCCTCTCCCAGATGTTGCCCAGATTGGACCTTTAGCACGTTGACACATTTCGGCTACATCAATACAATAGAAGGTGGAGAAAAACGGACAAAGGAAGCGAGGGTACTGTGGCAGAAAAAATCTTGGTGGTAGACGACGACCCTGGCCTGCTGCAACTTATCCAAACCAGTTTGAAGCAGGATCACTACGATGTTATTGTCGCCGCTGGCGGCGAAGATGGTTTGCGCTTGCTGTCTGAAACGAAACCCCATTTGGTTATTTTGGATATTATGATGCCGCATATGGATGGCTGGGAGTTTTGCAGCCGGGTCCGCAATGTGTCCACTGTGCCAATTATAATGCTGACCGCGCTCGGTTCGCAAAGTGATATTGTGCGCGGTTTGCGGGCCGGGGCCGACGATTATCTGGTCAAGCCGTTTCAAAAGGATGAGTTGCTGGCCCGCGTTTCGGCGGTGCTGCGCCGGGCCAATATGCCGCCCCCTTCGGCCAAAGCCCCCATGCGTTTTGGCGACGGTGAATTGATTATTGACCCAACCGATCGGATTGTGAGCCTTAACGGTGAGGTTTTGGACCTGACGCCCACCGAGTTTGACTTGTTGCTTTTTATGGCTCATCGGGCCGGGCGCATCCTCAGCACCGAGTTTATTTTTGAAAATGTCTGGTCTTATGACTCCGATGCCAACCTGGAAAGCGTCAAATGGTACATGTGGCGGCTGCGCAAAAAAATCGAAAAAAAGCCCAGCAACCCCAAATACATTATCACCGAGCGCGGCGTCGGCTATCGCTTTATCCCAAATTACGGTCAAACCCAAAGAGTGCGTGCCAGTTAAATGCGTGAAACAATAATCTTAATTGTTGATGATTTGATGTTCTTGCCCCGACTGGAGGATGGCCTGCACCAACTGGGGTACCAACCTGTCGTGGCAACCAATGAATCCGATCTGTCGCGGGCCTTATTTACCGCGCCGGTGCTGGTGATTGTGGATTTGTTTAGCCAGAGTTTTCAGTGGGAACGGCTGGTCCGCTTTGTAAAGGGACCGGGCAAAAAGGCGGTGCATGTGCCCACCCTGGGATTCGGCCCACACGTGGACCTTGACCTGCGCGAGCAGGCGCTGGCGGCCGGCTGCAATGCTGTAGTTGGCCGGGGCGCGATTGCCAGCCAGTTAGCCCATCTGGTTGAAAAATACAAATGGGTGATTGATACCGATCGCTGCCGGGAAATGCCGCCCCCCTTGCTGCTGGAAGGGTTAAAGCTGTTCAACCAGGGCGACTACTTTGAATGTCACGAAGTCATTGAAGATGCCTGGAATGAAGAAACAGACCCGGTGCGGGTGATGTACCAGGGTATTCTGCAAATCAGTGTGGCCTGTTATCACGTGCAAAAGAAAAATTGGCGTGGGGCCATGAAAGTGCTGGAACGAGGCATACCCAAAATCGGGCGTTTCAGCCCCGGCTGTATGGGTATTGACATTGCCCACCTCCTCAGCGCCGCCGAAGCGATCCGGCAGGAATTACTCCGCCTGGGGCCAGAGTGGCATGGCGAGTTTGACCCTCGGCTTTTCCCCGTTATCCAACTGCCCAATTTAGAAGGCAATTGACCTTTCACCGGCTCAATAGTATAATCGTTTTACCAGACCTGCTTTCAATTCGACCTGAGCTACCACCCCCCGGAAAAGACTTCTTATGACAACCTTTGTGGTTATTCCAACTTATAATGAAGCCGACAACCTGCCGGCCATTACCGCCGAATTACTCGCTTTGGATCTTCCCGATTTGCAACTGCTGGTTGTTGATGACGACTCGCCCGACGGCACCGGCCAAATTGCCGATGAACTGGCCCAGGAACGCTATCCGGGCCGAGTCCACGTTATCCACCGAAAGGGAAAGTTGGGCCTGGGCACAGCTTATATTACCGGCTTCACCAGAGCCATGGAACTCGGCGCGGATTACGTGATCCAGATGGATGCCGATTTCTCCCACTCGCCTTCCTATATTTACCAGATGCTTGAGAAAGTCAAGGATTATGATGTCGTGGTTGGCTCGCGCTATGTCGGCGGGGGTGAGCTGGACAAGCGCTGGGGCTGGTGGCGCTGGCTGTTAAGCTGGTGGGCTAATGTGGTCTGGGCACGGGTCATTTTAGGCGTCCGTACCAAAGATGCTACCGCCGGCTTCAAATGCTGGCGGCGCAGTGCCCTCCAGCGGATTGGCCTGGAGCGGATTACCTCCAACGGCTATGTCTTTCAGGTCGAGATGGCCTACGTTTCCGAAAAACTGAACTTCCGTATCCTGGAAATTCCCATTTATTTTGAAGACCGGCGCATCGGCCAGAGTAAAATGACCGTGCCGGTCAAAATCGAGGCGGCCCTGCGTGTTTTTGAAATCCGTTGGCGGCACCACAATGTTCAACCCATGACCAGCCCCAGGTCCGCTAAAACGTCTTAGGAGTAGTGCGCTTGTTTCGAGCCATTACCCGGCAAGACGTTCTGGCCGCACTGATTCTATTCCTCCTGCCGCTGCTCCTCTTCTGGCCTGTCACCCTGGGGCCAAAGACCCTGCTGCCGGTTGACAACCTGTTTGCCTATGAGCCGTGGGCTTCCTCTAAAGAAGCGCTGGGTGTTGGGTTGCCCCAAAACCAACTCCTCTCGGATTTGATCCTGGAAAATTACGTCTGGAAAAAGTTTATCCGCGACTCCCTGGCCGCTGGACAGCTTCCCCTGTGGAATCCCTACATTCTGTCCGGCCAGCCTTTTCTAGCCAACGGCCAACATTCGGCCCTGTACCCGTTTAGCCTCATTTTTTATATCCTGCCGCTCGACAAAGCTTACGGCTGGTTCACTGTCTCACAACTGTGGCTGGCCGGTCTGGCCATGTATGTTTTTCTGCGCGTTCTGCGGGTCACGCGGCTGGGCGCGCTTATCGGCGGCATCACCTATTCGCTGAGCGCGTTTTTTGTCGTCAGTGTGGTCTTTACCATGATCATTGCCGGGGCGGTCTGGCTGCCGCTGCTTCTGGCGCTGATCGAGATCATCATCCGCAAGCAGGAAGAAAAAGGGCTGACCGGCTACTCGCCCATTCCCTATGTGGTGGCCGGCGCGGTGACGCTGGGCATCCAAACCCTGGCCGGACACGTCGAAATTACCTATTATGTGCTGCTGGTCAGCGGCTATTACGCCCTCTGCCGGCTGCTTTTCCTGTGGCGGCGGCAGGGCACTCCCCGCTTTGCTCTGGGCCTGGCCGGCTGGTTGGGCGTGATGGTTTTTCTGGGCCTCAGCCTGGGGCTGGTGCAGCTTGGCCCCATGTACGAGGTGGTGACGCAGAATTTTCGCGATAACTCCGTCACCCTGGCCCAGGTGCGCGAGTGGGCCTTGCCCCTGCGCCGCCTGATCAGCTTTGTCATCCCCGATTTCTTTGGTAGCCCGGCTCATCACGGCTATTTCGATGTCGTTACCTGGCGCTGGCAGCCGCTTGGCCTCAACGCCGCCGGGCAGATCAATCCCCTTTGCGCCAACTGCACCAGTTGGGATACCAAAACCGCCGTCGAAGCCGGGGCCTATCTGGGAATTTTGCCGCTGACGCTGGCGGCGCTGGCAGGGGTGCAAGCATCAATGGAAGGCTGGAAGGCTGGAAGAATGGAAAAACGAACAACCTTCCAACCTTCCAACCTTCCAACCTTCCAACTTCCCGTCTTCATCTTCGCCGCGCTCGCTCTTCTCTCCCTGCTCTTCGCCTTCGGCACGCCTTTGTATGCGCTGCTGTTTTATGGCTTGCCCGGCTGGAATCAGCTTCACTCACCTTTCCGCTGGATTTTTCCCTTCACCCTGAGCATCGCCGTTCTGGCCGGCATCGGGGTGACATATCTGGATAGACTGGTCAGCGCCAAATCAGGCAGGGGAGCAGGGGGAGCGGAGGAGCAGGGGTGAAATCTCTCCCCCGCTCCCTCGCACCTCTGCCCCCCTGCTTTCCCTCTACACCGGCTGGCTGCTCTTCTGGAGCGGCCTGCTGGGGGTGCTCGTCCTGCTGGTCGCCCTGTTTGTCCCCGGCCCTTTTATCCAGGCGGCCAGCGCTGTCTTCGCGCGTTCCGGCCTGGCCCAGAACGCCTTTGCCGATGGCCGCCAGTTTTGGCTATCAGTGGCCCAACTTTTTCAAATTCTTTCTCATGCTGACGGCCACAGGCGCGGTGCTGCGGATTGTGCGCTGCCCTATTTGTTCCCCGGTTATTATCTAATAAACCGCAGGGGAGCGGAGGGGCGGGGGAGCAGGGGGGGAAATAATGCT
>JAAUSP010000117.1 GCA_012032575.1 Anaerolineales bacterium
CCAGGAGAAAAAAGTTGGAGCCAATCACCGTGACCACCTATCCCAGCGCCTATGCTCAAGCCGAAACCCTGGGCGACCAGTTCAAGCTGATTATCTTCGACGAAATTCACCACCTCCCCGCCCCTTCGTGGCACGAAATCGCCCTGATGTGCGCCGCGCCGTATCGGCTGGGCCTGACGGCGACGTACCCGGAGAGGAAGGCGGAAGGCCGCGAAGCGAGGATGAAGGATGAAACCTCGTCTTTTTCATCCTTCATCCTTCATCCTTCATCCTTATTGGAGGAGTTGGTCGGGCCGGTGCTGTATGAAAAACACATTGACGATCTGGCCGGGGAGCAACTGGCCGAGTATCGCACGGTGCGGCTGCGGGTCAATTTGACTTCGGCGGAGCGGGTGGCTTATGACGCGGCTCTGGGAACTTACCTGGGCTACGTGCGCGAAACTCGCCTGCGCGAGAGCCACGGCTCCGGCTGGTGGTACGAGCTGACCCGGCGCAGCGCCCAGGATCAACAGGCCCGCCGGGCCAAGGTGGCCGAGTTGAAATTAAAGGAGATTGTGCATCAGGCCGAGGGCAAGTTAGCGGCGCTCGACGAGCTGCTGCGTGAGCACCGCGACCGGCAAATGCTCATTTTTACCGCCCACAACCGCTTTGCCTACCAGATTGCCCGGCGGCATCTGATCCCGGCCATTACCCACCAGACAGTCGCCGTCGAGCGCAAAGCCATTCTGGATGGCTTTCGGGCCGGAGTCTACCGGGCCATTGTGACCTCGAAAGTGTTGAATGAAGGGGTGGACGTGCCGGAGGCCAAAATTGCGGTGGTGCTGGGGGGCAGCGCCGGCGCCCGCGAGTACATCCAGCGTTTGGGGCGGGTGTTGCGCAAGCATGGCAACACTGAGGCCATATTGTACGAAGTCATCGCTCGCAAAACAGTGGATGAGGGCATTGCCCAGCGGCGGCGAAGTTAATAAAATCCACATTTTATCACAGCCTTATCACAACTTCATCACAAGCTTTGTCATTCATCTGTATTAAATTTATCCTAATAACAAATGGGTCGTGATACGTGATGCGTGAGGACTTTTGGCGTAAATTCATCACGCATCACGCCTGTAAGTTTTTGGGATGATTTAAATTTCGGAACTCCCTAACAGGAGATTAGAGATTCAGGCTAACAATCTCCAATCTCTAATACCCATTGGGCACGCTGTCTCCAATCTCCCTTGGCTGCACTGACTGCTCGATCCACTTGAGCAAAATAGCTTCGATGTTCAATTGGCTGCGCAGCATTTGAGTGCCGTGACGGTCGCTGTTCTTGAGGATAAAGACCTCGGCGCGGGGGACGAGTTTGGCCAGGTCTTGCGTTACCTGGGTGGCGGCAACGTCGCCTGCGGTGGCAGCCAGCAGGATGGGGCCGGGGTAGGTTTTGATGGCCCGCTCGATCTCGCTGCTGACAAAGGTGGAAAGCATGGCCACGCCGCGCACTTCGTCGGGGTGGGCGGCGGCAAAGGTGACGGCTTCCTGGGTGCCGATGCTGGCCCCGATGACCACCAGCCGCTGCGGGTCTACTTCGGGCCGCGCCTTGAGGTAGTCAAAGGCGCTGATGACATCCTGATCGGCCCCAAACCAGTTGACCACGCCCCTTGCTCTGGCCGTGTCCCCGAAAATCTACCGCCAGCACCGCGTAGCCGCTCTTCTGTAAGAGTTGGGCAAACGAAGCCCAGTTCTCTTTGCGCCCGCCGCGCCTGGTGGAGTAGCAGCACCCCCGGCGCAGATTGAACGGAGGGGTTATAATAATGGGCAGCCAGGGCGACGCCGTCGGCGGTGGTCAGGCTGATGGCCTCGGCCCCGGCGGGGAGGGGTTCGGCGCTGCGGGCTTGCAGGGCGTGCTCGATGGCCCAGATGCTCAGGGGACGCATGTACAGGCCGGCCCGGTAGCTGCGGTCGCTGCGGTAGGCTTCGGGGGTGCGGAACCAGAAGCCGCCGTTGTAGGTCACGTTGAACACGCCCCAGGCAGTCCACCAGCCTTCTTCGATCATGCCGTGCTGGAGCATCGAGGCGGCCAGGGCATACGTCACCCCGGTCCAGACTTCCTGCGACTGGTTGCTGGACGTGTCCACCGTGCCGTCGGGCCGCATGCCGTTGACCGCGCCCAGGCCGCCGTCGGCAAAACGGCGCACGTTGAAGTCGTAGATGGTTTTCAGGGCGGTTTCGGTGTGTTCCGGCGGGACGATGGGCGGCAGGCCGGTGGCGTCGGCGTACCACTGCCCGGCCAGTTGGTCGGCCATGATGCTGTCGGAGTGGGGGCTGCTGCCGCCATCGAATTTGTAATACTGGCCGGTCCACAGTTTACTTTCAAAGGCCGCCTGGCCGCTGTCGAGCCAGCCCTGATACTGGGCGATGCGCTCCGTATCCCCCACGATTTCACCCATTCTGATCGCGGCTTCCAGCGCCGCCAGCCACAAACTGCCGCCGTAAGCGCTCGGCCCGCTCATGGTCCAGGTGTCGTAGGTCTGGTCGGGGATGCCGTCGTGTTCGGGCAGACCGTCGCCGTCCCGATCAAACTGGTGCAGGTAATCGAGGGTCTGCACCGCCGCCGGCCACAGGTCGCGCAGCAGGGTCAGGTCGCCGCTAAAGGTGTAATCGCGCCAGAGCTGCAAGACAAACTTGCTATTGAGGTCTTTCCAGGTGTTGCTGTCCTGCCAGTTGAAGGAGTTTACTTGTACCCACGGGTCCTCCAGGGGCGAGCCAAGATCGTGCGGCACTGCGCCCGGCACTTTGCGGGGGACGGTTGCGCCGGTGGCCTGTATCTGGTGGGTGTTGGCCGGGTCGCCCTGGGGAATGGCGGCGGCGACATCGCGCAGCAGCCGCTTTTCCAGTTCCGGCCACAATTGGGCCAGGGCAAACGAGGCGTAATAATGCACGTCGAAGGTGTTGTAATGAAGGTAATCGGCGGACTCCAGGTAGGCAAAGCCGCCCAGGCCGTCGGCAGGCGGCGGGCCGCCGACGCGCCCGTTTTCCCAAACCGTGCCGCCGTCCACCAGGTAGTATAACTCGTTGAACAGGCGGTTTTGTACCAGTCGGGCCGGGCGACGGTATCTTCCAGGATCGGCTGCTGCCAGGTGTCAATGGCGCTCTCCCAGGCCGGATAGTTGTCCAGCGCGTCGGCGGCGATGGCCCAGGCGTTGCGCCCGCTGGTCCCGTAAAACTGGGTGTAGCGCTTGTACCACTTGCTCCCCGCGCCGAATTGGGTGATGGGCAGGTCCCAGGCCAGGGCAAAGGGGATGGTTTTGGTTTCGCCGGGTTTCAAATTGACCGTCACAGCCAGCGCCCCGGCAATCTGCTCCGAGGGTTGGGCCGGGGTGGGGTCGTCCACGTTTTCCAGCCCACCGTCGGCGGCAAAATCGGTCCAGGTATCGCGCCCCGCCGCCAGCGAGAAGCGGGAGCGGTAGCTGACCGTGACGCCCTCTTGCTGCGGGCGACGATGGCAAAGGAGCCGTCCCACTCTTCGCTCACCATGTCGCCGGGGCGGGTGAAGACCACGCCGGTCAGGCCGTCCTGCTGGATGGCCTGGTTGTAATTGCCGCCTTCGAGGTCTTTGCCCCAGCCCCAGCCGACCATATTCTGCCAGGAGAACATCAGACCCAGGTTCAGCGGCTCGGACGTGGGGTTTTCGATGGTCCACTCGAAGAGGCCGACCGGGTAGCTGCTGGCCTGATAATTGCCGGGGATGATCGGCGAGAACTGCTTTTGGGTCAGCTTGACCGGCAGAGCGTCCCAGTCGTACACATACCAGGCTTTGGGGAAGAGGGCATAATACGTGCCCGCGCCGACCGGCATATCCCAGTTCCACTCCGGCAGAATGTCGGGCTGCATGGGGGCCAGCACGTGGGCCTGGCTCTGGCCGCCCTGACTGACAAATACGGAGAACTGGTTGGCCGGCAGGCTCTCGAAGCGGTGCGCACCGATATCGAGGTGCCAGCGGGCAAAGTCGCCGCGATAGGTGCGGCCAATCGCCCCCGCGCCCAGCCCGCCCAGGGGCACGCCGGCCCAGGGACCGTCGTCAATTTGGTGCTGGCTTCGTAGGGATGGCCGGCTGTGTCAAAAGGGACGCCGATGCCGCGCGACCAGGCCATCGCCGGAATATCGCCTTGTTGCAGCGGCCTCACGCCGGGTTTGGCCAGGATCGGGCCGGGGGAGGTTGAGGCCACCAAAAAGAGAGCAACCCCGACAAGAAGGACAATGAGCGAATAATAGGTTTTATTTTGAATGATTGACATCGAGAGGCAAGACTATGATAGAGTAAGTTACTTTGGGCAATTTCAAGTTGAGGTTATACCACACAGCCGGGTTTTTGGGCAAGCGGGCGCAGAAAAAGTAGGACAAGCTAACAGCTTGTCCTACTTTTCAATTTGAAGATGTTCTGTTTTGACTGCTCGGAGGGGGGTCCGCCCATAGGTAGCCCCGACTGACGCGGGTCGCAGACCCGCCTGGAGCCTGGGAGGATATTCAGATCAACGTGAGCCGTTATCCAGCACTTTACGGACTTTCTGCATAAGATCGTTCAGATTGAAGGGTTTCTGCAAAAAGGATTGGCCCGGCTCTAACACGCCATGATGGGCAATGGTCTGGTCGGTATAACCCGACATATAGAGCACTTTCATTTCTGGATGCCGCGCCATCAGTCGTTTGGCTAACTCCGGCCCCTCATCTGAGGCATGACGACATCGGATAACAACAGGTGGATGGTACCCTTGTATCCGTCGGCCAGGGTCAGACCTTTTTCCGGTTCGGGCGCGACCAGAACCCGATAGCCATACATAGCCAGGGTATCGCCGACCAGTTGGCGCACGCTGGCTTCGTCTTCGACCAGCAGCACCGTTTCTACCCCGTTCAATGCGCCGGTTTGCGGCGACTCCGGCTCGATTATCGAGGCCGGCGCATCAGCCAGGGGCAGATAAATCTTAAAGCTGGTCCCATGGCCCGGTTCACTGTAGACCCAGATATTTCCCCCGTGTTGTTTGACAATACCAAAAACTGTGGCCAGGCCCAGGCCGGTCCCTTTGCCCTGGTCTTTGGTGGTAAAAAATGGTTCAAAGATACGCAGCCGGATGGCGGCGTCCATGCCGTGCCCCGTGTCGCTGACGGTCAGCAGGGCGTGCGGTCCGGTTTGCGCTTCGGGGTGTTTGGCGACATAAGCCCTATCCAGGGTTATCTGGCCCGTTTCAATGATAAGCGCCCCGCCGTCAGGCATGGCGTCGCGGGCATTGACCACCAGATTCAACAGGACCTGCTCAAGCTGCCCTTTATCGGCTTTAAGGCAAGGCAGGTCGGCAGTCAGGTTTAATTTCAGGTCAATATCTTCGCCAATCAAGCGGCGGAGCATCGGCTCAAACTCGCTAATCACCTGGTTGAGATCGAGCAGCTTCATTTCCAGCATCTGCTGGCGGCTAAAGGCCAGAATTTGCCGGGTCAGACTGGCGGCCCGTTCGCCTGCATCTTTGATCCGTTTGAGATCGGCATAGAGTGAGCTGTCGGAGCTTAGTTTCAGCATCCCCAGTTCGGTATAGCCGATGATGGGCACCAATAGATTGTTGAAATCGTGGGCAATCCCCCCGGCCAGCCGGCCAATGGACTCTATCTTCTGGGCCTGGTAAAACTGCGCGGCCAGTTGTTCGTTTTCCGCGGCCAGTTGTTTGCGCTCGGTGATGTCCTGGCCCATGGTGAGGATATAGCGTTCGCCGACCAGCTCAATCAAGTCTATCGCCAGCAGAACATGGGCAATCCGGCCCGACTTGTGGCGAATCTCAATTTCGCCTCGGGTCATGCCCTGTTCGCGCAGTGTTTTAAGCATCGCGTCGCGCTGTTGGGGTTTGACCCACAGATTAAGTTCATAAGGCGTATGACCAACAACTTCGGCATAGCTATAACCGGTCAGAACTTGCCACGCTTCGTTAACATCAACAAAGTGATTGTCGGCTAAGCGGGTAATCGTAATCGCCGCAGGATTAGCATGGAAGATGGTTGAAAAGCGGGTTTCGCTGGCGCGCAGGGTTTCCTCGGCCCGCTTGCGCTCGGTAATGTTGCGGTTGGAGGCGCGCCGGCCCAACCACTGCCCGTCGTGGCCCCAAACCGGCTGGCAAATGTGATTGAGCCAGCGGATTGTGCCATCCCGGTGAATGATCCGAAAGTCAATGTTTTCTACTTGCGCGGTGTTGTTTGCCTCGGTCAGGTGATGGGCTAATGTTGGCCGGTCATCGGGATGAATAATTTCTTTCAAAAAGCCCGGATCGTTCAGGAAATGTTGGGCCGGATACCCCGTAACTCGCTCACACGAGGGCGAACAGTAAAGCCACAGCCCGTCTGGCCCCACCCAATATTCCCAGTCATAAGTGTAATCGGCTACGGTGCGATAACGTTCTTCGCTCCGCCGCAGCGATTCCTCGGCTTGCTTGCGTGCGGTGATATCCAGGGCTGTAAACGTCATCCCCGCCGCTTCATCATCCGGGTTGAGTTGGGTAGAGGAGAGCAGGATGTCTCTAACTGAGCCGTCCTTCCGCTGCCACTTTGTCTCGATAATACCGATGCCCTGCCCCCGTAGTTGGGCATACTTTTCCCGGCCCACCCGCTCAAATTCCTCATCGGTTGGGTAGAGAAGGCGGGCGCTTTGCTCGATCAACTCGGCCCGACTGTAGCCCGTCATATCCAGAATACACTGGTTGACTTCCTTCAAGCTGCGGTCTAACGCCACCCCAATGCCAACAGGGGCAGCGCGAAAAATGCTGCTCAAGCGCTCAGTCAAAACTTTCAGGGTTTCTTCGGTTTGCCGCCGCTCTTGCCGCGATTGCGCCTCGCGTATTTCACGGGCCACCGCCGGAGCCAGGCGTATCAGATTGTCTTTCATCAGATAATCATGCGCCCCGGCTTTCATCATCTTTACAGCCACTTCTTCGCCAACGGTGCCGGAGACGACGATAAAGGGGATATCCAACCCGCTTTGTTGGAGCACGGCCAAAGCAGTCGGCGCATCAAACTGCGGCAGGGAGTAGTCAGAAATCACCACGTCCCAGGGCTGCCCGGCCAGTGCCGCCTGCATCTGCTTGGCATCTTCCACCCGCTCGATCTGGACATCGTAGCCGGCTTTGCTCAGAATACGCACAATCATCGCGGCGTCGCTTTCGGAATCTTCAACAATAAGAACTTGCAGTTGATTACTCATGGCAGCTTCACCTGTGGCGGCTCTTCGTTTAAAACCAGCCAATACAGGCCCAACTGGTGGACGGCCAGAGCAAACTGGGTAAAGTCAACCGGTTTACGGATGTAACTGTTGACGCCCAGATCATAACTGGCGGCCATATCCTGTTCTTCTTTGGAGGTGGTCAGGATGACTACCGGCTGCCGCCGGGTGCGCGGGTCGGCCCGAATCTGGCGCAAAACCTCCAGGCCGTCCACTTTGGGCAGTTTGAGGTCGAGCAGAATCAGCGCGGGCAGATTGGCTGGGTCCCGGCCCGTATAGTTGCCTGTGCCAAAAAGGTAATCCAGTGCTTCCTGGCCGTCTTCGGCCACCATCAGCTTATTGGCAATGTTGCTTTTGGCCAGCGCCCGTTGGGTCAGCCCAATGTCGCTGGGGTTATCTTCGACCAATAGGATGATTTTGGTATTCATAGGACCCTCCTCTTGAGACCCTAAAGGTCTGCCAGACCTTTAGGGTCTGCTTCAAGCGTAAAATAAAAGGTTGCGCCCCGGCCTACCTCGGCCTCGGCCCAAATTTGCCCGCCGTGGCGGTGAATAATCCGCTGCACAATAGCCAGGCCGATGCCCGTGCCGGGAAACTCTGAGGCTTTGTGCATGCGTTGGAACGCGCCAAACAGCTTGGAGGCATAGGCCATGTCAAAGCCGGCGCCGTTGTCGCGCACAAAGTAGACCTCACCCCCTTCCCCTCTCCCTCTGGGAGAGGGGGGTGAAGCGTGAGAGACACAGCCGAATTGGACGCGAGCCTCGACGCATTTGCTGCTGAATTTGAAGGCGTTGCCCAGCAGGTTGGTCAGAACTATCTCCAGCAGGGCCGCATCGCCGGAAGCGGTCAAGCCCGGCTGAATGACCACTTCCACCCGGCGCTCCGGCTCCATTTCTCGGAGCCGGGTGACGACAGTGTGGACCAGGGCGGTCAGGTCTACCGGGCCGTGGTGCATCTCGGCCCGGGTGACTCGCGAAAGCTGCAACAAATCGTCAATTAAGCCCCCCATACGCTGGGCCTCGGAACGTACCCGGTCGAGGTATTGGCGGGCCGCCTCGTCGAGTTCCTCGCCGTAATCTTCCAGCAGGGCCAGGCTCCAGCCGTCAATGCCGCGCAGCGGGGCACGCAAATCGTGCGAAACCGAATAGGCGAAGGATTCCAGTTCTTTATTGGCCGCTACGAGTTGGGCCTGCGATTCGCGCAGCGCCGCTTCGGCCCGCCGGCGCTCGGTATAATCAATCAAGGTCGAGCGGCTCATTAAATAGTTTCCGGCCTGGTCGTAGATAACCGAAGCGCTCAATAACACCGGCAGGATGGAGCCGTCTTTGCGCACCATGTCAAACTCCAGGTCGCGTGCCCAGCCGCGTTCTTTTAAAAGGGGAAAGTACTGCTTAAAAATTTGCTCACCGGCCGGGGTAAGTAAATCCGTTAACTTGACCCGGCCAATGATCTCCTCACGGGTGTAGCCCAGCAATGCCAATTCCGTGTCGTTGATGCGCCTAAAAACGCCATCGCTGTCCAGGGAATGATAGCCGCAGGGGGCGTTGTTGTAAAGGTCGGTCAATTCGGCGGTGCGCTCGGCTACGCGCTGTTCCAGTTCGGCGTTGAGGCGGTTGAGTTCATCTTCGGCCCGTTTGCGCTCGGTGACATCCCAAACTGTGGAGATCATCAAGGGTTTACCGGGAACGGGTATATTTTTGGCAGTGATGAAATGGGTATCCGCCCCCTGGCGGGTAATTGGAATATCTACCCAAATCATACGTTCTTCATCACCACTGGCGCAATCAGCCAACACTTTCTGCTTCATCTCTTCCCTGAACTTCGGCTCCTCATAGATGGCCTCCCAGAAACCGTCCGGATCGGCCAGATTCTCCCTGGTTGTCCGGTAAAATTTGGGAAAATTGTCATTCATGTAGTTAAAGATTACGGCAGGGTCAACCGAGTTGACGGCGACGCCTATCGGGAGATTATCCAGGATAGCTTTGATAAAGGCTTCATTCTCCCGCAGCGCCTCTGCCGCCCGTTTGCGCTCGGTAATATCGGTGACAATGGCCTGGAAGGCCGGTTTGCCCTGGTATGACAAGGGTGTGACCGTAACTTCCACGTTAATCGGGGCGCCATCCAACCTAACGTAAACATCTTCGGCGGGGTATAGTCCCTGTTCCCCGGCCAGCAGTCTTGTCATCCGTTCCTGAACCAGGTTCAACCCGGCCGGATGGATAATATCCAGCACCGAGCGGCCGATCAGCTCTTCTTCCGAGGCAGCTCCCAGCAGGCGCACGCCGGCCGGGTTGATAAAGACAATCTTGCCGTCAGAGTGAACGGCAATTGCCACCGGAGCGAGTTCCAGCAATTTTCGGTAGCGCTCTTCACTTTCGCGGAGGGCCTCTTCGGTCCGCTTGCGTTGGGTGATGTCGCCATAGGCAATAACCACGCCGTAGCCCTCCAGGGGGATGGGGGCGGCGGTAACGTTGATCCAGGTAATCTCACCGTCGCTTTTCACAATACCCATCTCGACATTTTCCACCAGGCGCTTTTCCTGGAGCGCTCGTACACTGGCGTATTCATCCGGTGGCATAGGCGTCCGATCTTGATGCACGATCCGCCATTCGGGGCCGTCAAACGCGCGCCGGATATGGTCCTGGCGGGAGAGGCCTAGCAGCCGTTCCGATTCTCGGTTTACCTCAATCAGGTTGCCCGCTGCATCGGTAACGCTGATTCCCAACGGGAAGGTCTCGAACAGCACCCGGTATTTTTCCAGGGCGATGTGCAGTTCCCGCTCCGCCTGTTTGCTTTCGGTGATGTCTTGAAAAATCCCCCTGACTTTGGCCACCCGGCTACCCTCGCTAAGGGGCAGTCCCATGGTTCTGACCCACTTGTGCTGCCCTGTGGCACTGACTATTTCCAATTCCAGGTCGTAAGGCCGGGCCAGGTCAAGGGCTTCTTTGATAGCCCGCTCTATTTTTTGGCGTGACTCGGGCCGATAAAAACTAAGCCCCAATTCAACATGGGTGGCCTGTCCGGGGTCGAGGTCGTGGATACGGGCTACTTCATCCGTCCAAGTACCCTGCAAGGTATCCGCGTCAAATTCCCAGCCGCCCACATGGGCCATTTCGCCGGTCAACCGCAGTAGTTCACTTTTGAGTTGGCTGGCCTTTTCGGCCTGTTTGCGGCGCTGATGTCGCGCGATACGCCCAGCACTTCTATCTCACCGGCCTCGTTCCGCAAGAGGGTGGTCACCACCTCCGTCCAGATGGTTGAGCCGTCTTGGCAGGTTTGCTCTATCTCGCTGGTCCGCGTTACTGCCGCCGGGTCGCCGGCCAGGAAGGCTTGCAGACGCTCAGGAAACCCGGCGTTAATCCGGGTCAGCGAGTCGGGCGTCACCACCTGTGCCATCGGCTGGGTCATCACCTCGGCCACGCTGTAACCGCGCAGCCGCTCAACCGAGGGGCTGACGTAGGTAAAGCGCAAACTGTTGGCATTGAGAATCCAGATCACATCGGCCATGTTTTCGGCCAGCAGGCGATACCTGGCCTCGCTTTCGCGCAGGGCGTCCTCCGCCTGCCGGCGCTCGGTGATGTCCAACACGCTGCCGAGACAGTAGCGCGGTTTGCCTTGAGCGTCGCGAACGAGGTTGGCATCGAGGATGCCGTGTACGACGCGCCCGTTCTTGTGGACAAACTGCTTCTCCATGCGATAATGGTCAATTTCGCCCGTGACCAGTTGCGCTTGCCGGCGCAGGTTCTCTGCCACGGTTTCTGAATGGGTGATGTCTGTGAGGTATTGGCCGACCAGTTCCTCTTCGTCGTATCCCAGCATACGGCAATAGGCCTCGTTCGCGGCTTCAATCCGATAATCCAGTGAGACCTGCGCTACGCCCACGTCCATATGTTCATAAATCTGCCGGAAACGCACTTCGCTTTCGCGCAGGGCCACCTCGGTTCGTTTGCGCTCGGTGATGTCGAAGACAATGCCAATGTAACGCACCACGTCTCCAGCAGCATCACGCACCGGCCGGCCCCGTGACATCAGCCAGCGTTCGGTCCCATCCCGGTCGAGCACCCGCCACTCGGCGTTCAGTTCGGTTCCATTAGCGGCGGCGGTTTGCACGGCCTGGGCGGCCCCGGCCCGGTCAGCGGGATGGATGGTCTGCAGCCAGGCCTCGTAGGATGGCTGGCAGCAATGCGGCTCCAGGCCGTAGACCGGCCATAATTCCTCAGACCAGTAGTTTTCGTTGGTTTGTAAGTTCCATTCCCAGGTACCGGCTCGCGCGGCCTCCAGGGTCAGGCTCAGACGTTCCCGGTTCAAGCGCAGCGCCTTTTCAGCCTCGGCCAGGCGCAGCACCAGCACCCCCTGGTCACCGATGATCATGTCAGCCTGGCCCGACCGAATAGCCGCCAGCACAGCCTCAGCCGTCTGACAGCGCTGTTTCAGTTCCTCGTAAGTCGGTTTAGATTGGCTCATAACGTAGGTTCCCGTTATTTGATGGTCAGGGTTAGCTCCCCACTTAATAGTCTCAGTAGATCCAATTTTTGAAGCGGAGCAGGCTCTCACGCCTGCGTAGCGGCGGCGTGGGAGCCGCCACTGCTGGCAAATTTGGATCCACTGAGTTTATTTTGGTCGCAAATCCAGGCCGACCAAACGCGCTCGCTATCAGACAGATTGCCGATGATACGGCGCAGCGGTGGGGGCAGGCGTTTGATCAGGGTGGGTACGGCAATGATTTGCTCGCCGGCCGCCAGGTGCGGCTGCTGGTACAGGTCTACCACTTCCAGAGTATATCGGCCATGGAGGTTGTCCTCACAGATTTTTTTGATATTTTCCACCGCCAGAACGGATTGCGGCATCATTCCGGCGACATAAAGGCGCAGGATGTAGGTTTCTGCCGGGGGAGGGGAGGGTGTTGGGTCAAGCGCCTGGGGTTCGGGTTTCGGTTTTCGAGCCGCTCTTCTGGATTTTGTCGGTAAGGTCATGAAATCTCCCGTGTAAATAGGCATCCCGGAGTCCAAAAGCGCCGCTTTTGAATTCTGGTCGCAAAAGCTGCGCTTTTGGACTTTCGACTTTTTCATTAATCGGCCCGGCGGCTTTGGGCCATGTCCGCCCGGTCTGCTGTCAGGCGGTCCTCGCGGGCCTGTTCTTGCCCAATGAGCCACAGCATTTCGGTTTCTTCGGCTTCAAACTCGCTTCGCAGAGCGACTATTTTTGCTTCCAACGCCCGGCGTTTGCGGTCCAGGGCCAGTTTGGTGTTCTCAATCTCCTGGCGGCGGGCGATCTGTTCGGCTTGCTCCTGGGCTGCCTGGGCCAGCCGGGCTGAACCGGTTACTACGCCACTGGGGCCAATATAGACATCCAGCAGCTCCACCCCGTGCTCGGTTAGCCGAAATTCGCGGACCTGGTTAGAATGGGCCATGCCCCGCGATTTCAGGATGTACAAAACCCGGTTGCGCTCGCCGTTCACTTCGAGATCGCGCAGCAGCAGCCAGGTATCAACCAGGGAAGAGATGGCCACGTCGGTATGTTCCTCCGGTGCGCCGCCGGTCGTCAAACTGGTAAAGAGAGTTGTTATCCGGCTGGCTTTCAATAAATCTACCAGGCGCAGCAGCATCGCCTTGATTTGGGTGGTTTCGCCGCCGCTGGAAGTAAAACTATTGATGGGGTCTATCACCACTACCGCCGGTTTGAAGAGATTGACCGCCCGGTGTATGATGTTCAGGTGCATTTCCAGGCCGTAGAAGGTGGGGCGGGTGGCCTGAAACTGCAACAGACCGGCCTCGTGCCACCGGGCCAGGTCAACCCCGATCGAGCGCATATTGCGGATTACCTGATTGGGCGACTCCTCAAAAGCGAAGTACAGCGCCCGTTCGCCGCGCCGGCAGGCCGCCTCGACAAAATGGGCGGCCAGGCTGGTTTTGCCGCTGCCCGCCGTGCCCGAAACGAGTACGGTACTGCCCTGGTAGTAACCTCGCTGGTCCAACATTGCGTCCAGGCGGTCAATGCCGCTGGAAATGCGTTCCATCGTAGCCAGGTGGTGTAAGCCCAGCGAGGTGATCGGCAGCACGGTAATGCCCGCTTCGTCAATCAAAAAGGGATATTCATTGGTGCCGTGGGTTGAGCCGCGATATTTGAGAATGTGCAGCCGCCGGGTGGAGACCTGTTCAACCACCCGGTGGTCGAGCACGATGACACAATCTGAAACGTACTCTTCCATGCCCTGACGGGTCAGCCTGCCTTCGCCGCGTGCAGCGGTGATGATGGCGGTGACGCCTTTTGCTTTCAACCAATCAAACAGCCGGCGAGTTCGGAGCGCAAAATGAGCGGGTTGGGCAGGCCGCTAAAAATCATTTCAACGGTATCCAGCACCACCCGCCTGGCCCCAACCGTATCAATGGCGTGATTCAGCCGGATGAACAGGCCCTCCAGGTTAAATTCGCCCGTCACTTCGATCTCATTTCGCTCGACCCGGACGAAATCAATGAGGAGTTTTTGGCTGGCAGTCAGGGCGGCCAGATCAAAACCGAGCGAGGCTACATTCTGGGTTAAATCCTCGATGCTTTCCTCAAAGGACATAAAGACGCCCGGCTCATCAAATTCAAGCGCGCCGTGTACCAAAAATTCCATCCCCATCAGGGTCTTGCCGCAGCCGGCGCTGCCACAGATCAGGGTGGGCCGCCCCTGGGGCAAGCCCCCGCCGGTGATCTCGTCCAGGCCGGTAATACCGGTGGGCGATTTGGGCAATTGGGTGAGTTTTACTTCTGCCATTATTTAGGTCTCCTTTTCCGGAGGATCGTGTCGGTTTGAGCCGAGCGAATGGCTTCAAGCATAGCCTCGGCGGCGTGGCAGCGCCGTTTCAGTTCTTGGCAAGTGAGTTTGGGTTGGCTCATAGGCTACATTTCCCTCAGTCGGCTGTCAGAACTACCTTCCTACTCTCAAAACCTGCGCCAGCACCTTTTGGTCGCTCAGGTTGCCGTAAATCATGCCGCCGGGCGCAGGCTCAAGGACCACCAGGGTAGGGGTAATAAACACGCCATTTTCCAGGGCCAGTTCGGGCTGGATATCGAGGTCTATAATCTCAACTTTAAATTCGTGTTCAGGAAAACCGGCCTGAAAACGGTCCAGATTCTCGCGGGCAAGGCGCGAATTGGGGGCATTACCGGCCACAAACAGGCGTATGACATAGTGTTTGCCAGGCTTGTCTTGGGGGTGGTCCTTAGCTGTCATAGGCCGCCTCCGTGCCCATCTCCAAAATCTCGATGCCCCGGCCCAATATATGAAACTCGTGAACCTTGTTGGAGTGCTGGCGTCCCCGCGATTTAAGCACCGCCAACTCACGTTTGTATTGGCCGCCTTTTTCTACATTACGCAAAATGATGACCGTATCAATCATCGAAGAAAGGTCAATCCCGGTGATTTCCTGGGTTTCGCCCACATTCACAGTCAGATTGGTCAGCAGGCTGGTAATGCCGCGGGCTTTGCAGTAGTCAATCAGCCGTAGCAGATAATCAAAGGCGGCATGCTCCGACCCCATGCGGCGGCAGGCCGAGATAGCATCCACCACCACAAAGGCCGGTTGGAACGCCTCGATGGTACGGAAGGCCTGGATCAGATGTTCTTCAATCCCCTGAGATTCCGGCATGGCCGACAAAAAGCGCAGGTGGCCCGAGTCCAACGAAGGCCGCAGGTCAATGCCGGGGCTGAGCATACAGGAAACCATGGCCTCCAAAGATTCCTCAAAATTCAAATAAAAAACCCGCTCACCGTTGGCGGTGGCGGCGCGGGCAAAGGAGCAGGCAAAGGTAGTTTTGCCGGTGCCGGACGTTCCGGTAATCAAACTGCACGAGCAGCGCCGGTAGCCGCCGCCCATCAGCGCATCCAGGCCGCTCACTCCGGTGGAGACGCTTTCACCCAACGCAGCGTGGCTCAGGCTGGTTTCGGTGACCGGGATGATCCAGACGCCGTGATTGGTCAGGGCAAAGGGATACTCATTGCGGCCATGCGGGCTGCCGCGATACTTGACCACGCGGATGCGGCGGGTGGTGACCTGTTCATTGACCCGTTCATCCAGTTGAATGACACAGTCGGCCATATAGTCCAGAAACTCGTGGTAAGAGTTGGAGGCATCCTCACCGCTGGCCTTGACCGTCATTAAAGCGGTCTGTTCGTGGTCGCGCAGCCAGGTTTGCAGTTTGTACAACTCGGCCCGTTCTTTGCTGCGGCTGTCGAGCAGCCTCAGAAACACATCAGGCGCATCAATAACCACCTGTTTGGATTGCAGCGCTTCGGTTTTGTGGCGCAGGATAGCCAGGATGCTGCCCAGGTCAAAATCCCCCGACATCATGCCGTCCGGGTCAAACCGCGCCCCGATCAGGGCCAGCAACCCCTGCTGCTCCAAAGGGGCCGTATCCCACCCGAACATGGAAGCATAGCGGCGGAGCGCCTCCTCCCGTTCCTCAAAAGTGAGCAGGATGCCTGGGCGTCCGGCCAGCGCGCCGCGGACCAGAAATTCCAGGCCAAACAGGGTTTTCCCGGTGCCTGGCCCGCCGCTGACCAGGGTCAGACCGCCCGCGGGGACGCCGCCATTGAGGACTTCGTCCAGCCCCCTGATCCCGGTTGGTGTTTTGATGATAGGTATTGGTGTGGTCATAGGTTCTCCTTCGAAAATACCCCCCTCAGTCCCCCCGCAACGGGGGGAAGCTGGCTAACCCCCTCCCCCGCAGCGGCGCGCAAG
>JAAUSP010000118.1 GCA_012032575.1 Anaerolineales bacterium
GCGTTCTCTTGAACCTGGGCACTTTTTGGGGGTGCCAAGCTGAAACCAGGATGATGATCAGGAGTTGAGGCAAGGTTTTTTGCCTCTGCCGGCAGCGGGGGCAACAGCGATCCCAGGATAGCAATAACCAGAACAAGGTGTATCCCTTTGACGAAACACGGTCTGTTCATGCGAGTCCCTCCCTGTATTGAAATGAAAATCGGTGAATTGAGGAAACACTTCCCCAGCGTAGAAAGAGAAAAGTAACAAGTTATTCCAATTCAGATTCAATACGGTTTAGGGCTTGCTGGTATGCCTCCGTTGGATTAATAAAGAAATAGACCAGGGGAACAAACCAGAGAAACCATAGGAAGAACCAGCCGAGAACAAAACACAGCCAGGTTAGCATACTGGGTTTATAACTGACAGTTGCTCCTATCTCATAGCTCCCTGGCCTTTTTTCTTTTATGTCGATAGTCGAATGAAAATCTGCTGCAAAAGCAAAGTTTATCCCTTTAGACCCCTGGTCAATTTCAAAGCCATGTCTCGTGTCTCGGATATTTCCTCCAAGAGAATACAATACTTTCTTTGTGGCATCTTTTATGTCTTCACGATCTCTATCAGTTGTAAACCCTACATAGACGGTTTTTGTACTGTTGAACATTTGTCCCTCCTTTTTTTATTGAAATGATTATTTTTATAGCGAAACTTAACTGCCAAATTCGCGTTTGCGCTGTGCTTCATCTGCTTTCTCTCGAACATATTTAATTGCATTTTCAGCGGCCGTTCGTGGGTCAAATCGCCAACGCGCTGAACTAAAAGCCTTGGCGTTAGTTTGTTTAAAGTAGTCTTCGTCTGGAAAGGTAATATCAATTTTGTCCGCGTTCGTGAGGGATAGGCTTAGCGAGGGTACGTTCTCCATAAAAAGTTTTTCCCCCTCGTCAGTTTCAATCTCCCGATATGTTTTGAAGGCTTTGACAGCGACAACATTGGCATAATCTTGGCTTGTGACTCTTTCGCCACTTGTATGACCGGTGATGAAATCAAAAATAGTACCATACGTTGCGAGTACATTGTCTGCCAACAGGATAAACTCGAAATTATAAACACCGTAAAAATCAGCGAAGGTGCTATCTGGCATGATTGTATAATGTCGGGCACGAAGATGTTTATTACGATCTGATTTTTTATCCCAATAAGGTCGCGGTATTAATTCTTTAGCTTGAAGTTCTGCCGGGCCACGAATACAAAAAGGATTTTCAGCATCTTTCAATTTAACTAAACGGTCTCGTAAACCTGAACGAGATGTAGCAGTTTGAGCAAGGGATTTAATATCTTCTCTCAACCAATTATCTACATCTTCATCAGACGGAGGAGCCGGAATCTGGGCGATGAGGTCAGCAATCTGGGATTTTAAGAATTCGATACGATGTGCATATGACGGGTAGTTGCTATCCAATTCGGTTTGCGCAGTATCAATCTGAGAAGAAATTTGTTGAATATTCTTAGCAAGCTCGTCAATACGTGGGTCTAATTTTTGATGGAGATTTTTAATAAAAATTGCTACTTCGCGTTTGATTTTTTTATCCGAAGGTTTGTATGATTCAAATAGTATCCAGGCACCCCCACCAACAATTGGAAGCCCAATTATATAAAAACAGGCGAAGACTATACCTAAAGATTCGCCAGAAAGCCCTAACAACGCCGCACAAAGAGGAACTATCAAAAAAAATCCCCCTAACATTGCCAAAATAATTCCAAAAATACGGGTTCGATTGTTGGAGCCAGTCAATCGCGCTACAACCCGTTTTTCTGCATTATTTTCTTCATCCTCCAATTCATCTTGAACTCGCCCAAGTTCTTTAGTCAACCAAGAACGCTCACCTTCGAGTTCGTTTTTTCGTTCATAGACCCGATGCCGAGCACTTTCTATTTTTTCTTCAAGTTTTGCTATTTCTCTTTTTTGTGGTTTTCCAACATCATCAGGTTTGATTCGAAAAAAATAATCCCACAGTTGGATACGCTTTTTGTTAGACAGGTTGCTTTCCGCCTCTTTTACTAGCCTGTCCCGATCTTGCCGACTTGGCAGATAGGGCATATCAATCAAATAATCCCAAATATCGGTTGAATAATCAGGTAAATTTTCAAGCGGAGTCAACATGCGGGTTCCCTCCCAATGATTTTTATTAATTTAGACCAAGTTTGTTCCTGGCCTCATCACTTGCCTTGAGCAATTTAAGAATTACTTTGTCTTTTTCTGGTAATTGCTCCCTCGCCAAACGTTGAGTTACTATGCCTGGAGAAATATCGTTTTCACTTACTTGCCCGTGATAGCTGTAATAATCCATTTCCAGAATTGCCAGAAAAATAAGAGGCATCAACTCGTCCCCCATTTTTTTACGAGCTGAGATGAGGCACTTTTCAATCCTTGTTCTTTCCATCGGGCGAATAGCATTAAAAGAACGACCTGCTAATAGGATTAATGCTCTTAAAAGGTTGGCATATCCGGCCTGTGCTGAGTTCTCAGGAACACCCTGTAATATTTCGGAGGCACTATCAAATTCTTTCTCGTCCAATAAAAGCACAATTTGAGTTACTACATCATCATCATCTTCAGCCAGAGATAACTCGCCTAAACTTGCCAGTTCTATCTGTAATCTGTTAAGTTCTGCTTCAATATCTTCTATCTCTATTAAAATATAAGGCGGGGCATACAACCCAAATGAAGCCTTCTGTTCTTTTAACTTCTGTAGGTGACGTTCATGTTTTATTATCAAATTCTTTATATCAGTGCTACGTGACATACTCTTTTACGCAACTTATTTCTGTGTTTTAGCCGCCCAACAATGGTCAAGCTGAGAAGAAATAGTACCTATCTCGCGCTTATTTCATCGGGTTGCCTTCCTTTTATAAGCAGGGCTGACGAAAGGCAATCCAGCCAACTTCCTTGGCGGGCGTGATGTTTTAAGAATCAATTTTTTCCAAAAATAAACCGATCAATTCCTGAACAAACAAGGACAACGCTTGCCCTTCCGGGTAAAGGATGATCTCCTCCACGGGGGCAGGTATTACGGCTGTAATGGTTTTGTCGGCGCAAATGGGTGGACCAACCACAAACCTGGCTCCGTGGGCATAAGCCCGTTCCAACAGTTCGCCCAGGCGCGGATCATTTTTCAGCGGGGCAAGATGGGTAGGGGTAGTGGGAATAATGATGCAGCTAATCTGCGCCGCTAAGGCCAGGGCTTTGCTCAAGGGTAAATCCGGCACCAGAGCCAAACCATGCGCTCCACTCAAAACGCCGGGGGTTAAGCCGATGACCTTAACCAGCAGTCCAGCCTGGCGCAGCTCGGCCACAAACGTCGCTGCGACCCTTTCTTCAAAATCACTGGCCCATAGTACAAAAATGTACTCGCTCGATTTGCTCATTAATGCCTTAACCGTTGAATCCTTGTACATTGAGCAAGAACTTTGCTACGAATTGCACGAATTAGCACGAATAAATTTAGTGAAAATTCGTGTAATTCGTGGCGAAAAATCCTATTTGGTTCCGGCTCGTCCGGGTTAGGGGTATCCTGGGTGGGAAAGTTGCCGTTATCTTACCCCAAAATTGTTCCCGGAGTTTACTAATTTTCTATCGTCATTCGGTCCAGGCTATCACTTTCTATCAGCCTGCTACCAAACCTTAAAAAGGGCTTGTTTTTATCCAAAGCTTGTGGTATGTTAAAAGCACAAGAGGGGGGCCGATGAATAGCGAACTTTCCGTTTCACAATTACGGCAAGCCGTATCGAACGCCTTAAAGGCTTACTACAAGGCCGATACCGAACCACCCCCCTTTCAGAATTTGCGGATTTTTCAGCGCCTCTTCCCCACCGAGACCGCCACCCGGCGCGAAGCCACCAATAAAATCCTCATTAAAGCTCTCGACACCCTGGAATCAACCAACAAAAAGGCGGCCCAGCTTCTGGTCAAGCATTTTTTAGATGGCGAAGCCATGAAGCTGATCAGCCACCAGGAAAACATCGGCGAAGCTACGGCTTACCGGCAGCAAACCGAAGCGATTGAGCTGCTGGCCGGCATCATCCACACCTGGGAAGTTCAAGCCCGGCAGGAACAGCAGCGCTTGCTGGAAACCCGCCTGGAACGACCCACCTATACCGAACTGATTGGGGTTGACGACCATCTCGCCCCCTTGCTGCAACTACTCACTTCAGCCGAGCCGCCCTGGTTGATCTCGCTGGAAGGGCTGGGCGGCATTGGCAAAACCTCGCTGGCCGATGCGCTGGCCCGCCGGGCCATTCAGACCGGCTGCTTCGTAGATTTTGGCTGGATCAGCGCCCGCCCGCATACCTTTAACCCGGGCCGGGGCATCAGGCCGGTGGACACCCCGGCTCTCACCGCCGAGCAACTGATCGAAGGACTCCTGGCGCAACTGGTACCCGACATCAGCGGACCGGCTCAATTCTCGGCCAAAGAGGCTCTGGTTGCCCTGCAAGCTAAATTCGAGCAAGGCCCCCATTTGATTGTGATTGACAATCTGGAAACGGTGCTGGACCTTGAAACCCTGCTGCCCACTCTACGTCACCTCAGCCAGCCGGCCAAGTTTCTATTGACTTCACGCGAGAGCCTGCACTACGAGCCGGGACTGCATCACTATCCCATACCGGAACTGAGTCAGGCCCATACCCTGCGCCTCATTCGCCGCGAGATCGAGCTAAATCACCCACCCCACCTGCAAGATATGGCCGAGGCTGACCTCGATCAGGTCTACCGGGTGGTGGGCGGCAATCCGCTGGCCATCCGGCTGGTCATTGGCCAAACCCATGTGTTTGCATTGGAGAGTATTTTGGCCGATCTAAAGGCAGCCCGCGGCCAAAAAGTCGAAACGTTGTACACCTACATTTACCGGCAGGCCTGGAATCAACTCGACCCCGTAACCCGACAGGTGTTTCTGGCCATGCTCCTGGTAGCCGAAGGCCAGGGCAGCCTGGATCATCTGGCCGAACTCAGCGAGGTGGACGAAACCGGCGTCCGAGATGCCCTGGATTGGCTGGTGCGACTCAATTTGGTGGACCGCCGGGGGAGCTTGCAAACCCAGTCTTACTCGATCCACCCATTAACCCGCACCTTTTTACAGCGGCAAGCCCAATTATGGTTGTAGATCAGGCGGTTAGGCCGGCCCGGCCAATGTCGAGTTCGTTTTTTTTATTGGCTGCCTCAAGCGCAGTATCCGCCGGCTGCTAACCCGGCTCCGTCAAACCGAGATGATATTCTCTGTAGACGATCAAGCCCAGGCGCTTCACACCCTGGATTACGCTTTGCAGCAGCCCGAAATCTGGCCGGAGACGCGCTCCCTGCTGCTGGAACTTGCGCCGCTGATGGAACAAGCCGGTTATCGGGATGAATGGCAGCCTTACCTGGAGCAAGGTCTTACTTTGAGCCGGTGGCTGGCCGATCGAGAGGCCGAAGCGGAATTAGCTTTACAATTGGGTGTTTTGGGCCAGCTTCGCAGCGATTATGCGGCGGCCCGTCAATACCTGGAAGCCAGCAAACAACGGTTTGAGACGCTTAATAACTCGCTCAACCTGGCCCGGGCTTTGAATCACTTGGCCTATGTGGCTTGCCTACAGCGTCAGTTTCAAGAAGCTATTCATCTGGTCGAAACCGCTCTGAGTCTACTTCACGACCAGGCCGGCGAAAGTGCCTTCAGCTATTTTGTGTTAGGCGCTGTCGCTCTTGACCAGGGTCACTGGGCTAAAGCTGAGACCTTTCTGAGGCAGGCACACCATTTGTGGCAGCAGGTTGATAATAAACGCATGCAAGGCCGCTGCTTAATGGGACTCTGCGCAGCCCTGCGTCCTCAAGAAAAATATCAGGCCGCGCTTGAGGCCGGCCAACAAGCCGTAGCTATGTTTGAAGCGGTACACGATCCGGTTCAGCGGGCTATTAGCCAGATGAATTTGGGCAATGTCTATCTAATGTTGGAGCAACCGCACCAGGCCCTGGAGCTGTACCAACCCGCCGAACGAATTTTTCGCCAGGTGCATGACCTCTTTCACCTGGCTCATATCAACCACACGCTTGGCATGGCCTATCGCCATTTGGGTGAATGGGCCACCGCCGAAGCGGCTTACCGACGCAGCCTTGACTATCAGGAAAAACTCGGCAATCTGGCCTGGCTGGTTAACACGCTGGATGGCCTGGGGCTAGTATATCTAACCCAGGGACAACTTACGCCAGCTATCACCACATTTGAAATGGCCCTGGAGCGGTTGATGGAAATTAAGGGCCAATCTGGTTACGACTCTTTACGCCACATGCTGGTTGAGCATCTGCACGAGGCTCAGAGTAAGATAAACCTGGAAAATACCTCTCAAAAGCCTGTCTGATGTAACTTTGCGACTCATCTCGTCCCCACCCTGGTGTGTGGAGACGAGATTGAGAAGTTATTTAGTTTTTAAAATTTCCAACAATAGGTCTGATGATGCTATTAATGCGAGCCGGGGGGATTATCGGCCAAAACAGCATCAACGTCGGGTAGAAGTTGTGCCAATTTATCGCCTAACAGCGGTCTGACCAACGTGGTCACTGCGATCAAGCCCAAAGTGATGACGAGCGCTACCCCTGTTTTATGGGCGTACCGTAGTAGAGTTGCCATTTTTCCAATACCTCCTTGTTTGAAGGCCATTGGGTTAGGGAATATTCCACCGTTAAGCGGTTGCGCGCGCATTCCCCAGATGGCACGGTTTTGAACTATTTTGTTGGAAGCGCTTCAGATGTTTTTAATGTAACACCGCTTAACTTCATTTTTTGGCAAATTCTGTGCAATCTTGGCTGGATATAGATGAAGGGTTTGCAAAAAATTGCAACGTGAAGGTTTTAGTCGGCTGTTAGAAGAAGGGATCAAGAAGCTGGCGGCGGTACGGCGGGTATCGCTGCGCCAGGCGCACGATAACCTGGCCGACCGTTTAGCGGTTTCAACCCGCACCATTTACGATTGGCGCAAGGGCAAGCGTTTACCCCAGCCAGAACTTGTAGCCGGGCTGGCCCACGTTTTTGTGAGCCACGGCGAAACAAATAGCGCCTGGGTTAGAGCATTTTTACTCAAAGGGGAATACGGCGCACCCGTTCTGGTTGACCGGCTGTTGCAAGAACTCTTCCCTGCCGAGAAAGAATCGGCCAATATCGCGCCACCAACTTCAGCGAATGGGGCAGGTGGAATATCACCGGATTTGCCCAAAACCGACGCCCAGATTCGGCCGGTGGTTTCGGAATTAGCCAATGACATGATGACAGCCCGGGTTCCTCCTTTACCCGGCTTTCATACGGAGCGCCGGCAGATCGTCGCGGCTGTGACCTCTGTTCTCAAGACTAAAGAAAGCCAAATACTCGTTTTGTGGGGGCCCGGCGGCGTAGGCAAAACCACTCTGGCGATTGAGACAGCTCACGCCCTGGCCTCTGCCTTCCCTGATGGTATCGCCTGGATTGATGCGCACGCTTATACGAGCGTGTCCACCATCCAGGAAACCCTGGCGCAATGGCTGCATCTCCCTCTCGACGACGGCACACCCGCTCAACGGGGTTATATACTGCAAGCCCGTCTGCGCACCAGGCGCTGTCTGCTGGTGTTGGACGACTTGCCCGCGTTGCCTGATCTGCCTTATTTACGCCTGAACAGCGAAACAAGCCGGATGATCTGTACCAGCCGCGATGCCAAAGTGGCCGATTTACTCCAGGCGCCGCTGCTGCGCATTTCCGGTCTTGCCCTGGCCGAAGGGCAAGCGTTATTAGCTCGCTGGGCTGGCCGTCAGGTCGCCGGTGAGGAATTGGTCACTCGACTGGGCGGGCTGCCGCTGGCTTTGAGTTTGTGTGGGGCGCAGTTACGTTTGGGGATTGAGCCGGAAGAATTATTAGCCGCTTTCAGAGCAGAACAGGTGGATTTGAGCATTTTGGATCTGGACGATCCGCGCAGCCGAGCCGAAAGCCTGAACCTGTGTTTCGAGACCACCATCCAGCGTCTATCTGTGCCCGCCCAACAGCGCTTTACCCAATTGGTTATTTGCCGGCGTCACCTTTCAGGAGGCTGCTTTGGCTGCCGTCTGGGGGCTTGACGCCAACGAAACACGGGCAACGTTAAAGCAGTTGCTGCGTTTTGCGTTGATCGAGCGAATAGACCGAACCTATCGCATCCACCCCCTCTTGCACGATTATGCCCGTCAAAAATTGGCCGCTTTACCGGCACAAGAGACGGGTTATCAACGCCGGCATGCGGTCTGGTATGTGCGTTATGCCCTTTATCACCCGGCTTTACTGCCCGAAAACAGCGAGGCAGCCCCGCCTCTGGAGTCAGCCTGGGCTGATAGTGTGGCCGGTGTGCGTTGGGCCACTGCCTCGGCTCCCCGTTTGGCCGCCCAGGCCGTCTTGTTGGCTCATACCGAACGCCCGGCCTTGCTGGAAGAAATAGGACTTCCGCTTATCGAAGCGGTGGAAACCTATTTGAACGAGGTCAGCAGCGGGGTCGAACAAGCCTTGCTCACGGAAGTGCTGGGGGATCTCTACTTACTCCATCAAAATATTCCGGCCGGGTTGGCCCGGTTTGAGGAGGCGGTTAAACTGTGGCAAACCGTCGAGAACGGTCTGGCCAGCAGTCAGGCCCAGTTACGCCTGGCCGGTGCCTATTTGTTGGCGCAAGCTCAACCCGCTGCGGCTCAGGCTGCCCGTCAGGCCCGTCTCATTTTAGAGGCGAGCCTGCCCCTCTCCGCTCAGGATATGGCCCAGGCCGACAGGCTGTTTTACTGGTTTAATCTTGTGTACAACACCCTGGTGCGTTGGGAATCGTTGCCGGAGGAAGATGTCGCCGCGCTGGCCCGCTGTGCCGAGGCGATGGATCACCCGGCGTTTCAGGCCAGGGGTCTCTCCATTTATCGCCTGTGGTGTACCACCCGAGCCGTCGCCCGTTCCGAGGCGATCCGGCAGCGGGGCCGCAAGCTGGCCGTTCAGGCATATTATTTGTGGCGGGCCGCCGGCCGGCCTGACCGCGCCGACGACGTAGTGAGCTTTGGTAAATATTGGCTGACCAACCGCTACAGCCGCCGCACGGCCCGTCGCTACGCCCGGCGACGCGCCAATACCACGCCGCCGATCAGCCCCGCACAGGTTCGGCTCATCAAAAATGAAGGCATGCGCTGGTGGTTGAATGCTGCCACAGAACAGAGAGTGGGCTGGCTGAGCTGGATGCTGCCGCGTTATCTCGCGGCGGATAACCGGCCGCGCCATCCGGTTACGGGGCAATATCTCCCGGTGCTAAAGCCGGGAGACCGCGCTTACGGTTGGGTAGATGACATTATAAATGTAGGATCTTTGGGGGCGGTGGGCCGCCGGCTGATGCTTGGCTCTCAACCACCCCCGGATCACTTTTTAGACGGCCACGAGTGGCGAGCCTTTACGGGGCAGCGGGTTTTACCGCTGTCCCATGAATCCGCCAAAGCCCTGGTTAAACAATACCTGCAAAATCTGGAAGTCGAGGCCTCGACTGGCTGAGAAAGTACAATTGACCGTTATCTTGGCGCTATACCGTCGCCGATCGTACCGCCGCCCTCCGGGTCGGCATAGGTTTGCTGAAAGGTACGCATGTTGAACCTCCACTGAAAGTTGAGGTTCTGGCCAGAACATTTTGATAAGAATTACATTCGGAATGTTAGCTCGATTATGACAGGAATTTTTTATTGATTCTAGAACATCAAAAGGTATCAAACCGTGTCAAATAGTATCAAAACTGAAACTCAGGAAAGTTTAGATTTTGCTGAGCTATTAAGAACGCTTATGCAAAAGAGGGGGGTAACCACTCCTGATGAACTCAGTAAACTTACTGATCTATTCGTATATCTGAAGATAGCTAGGATTCCTAAAGCAACTATTGTTCACTGGCTTGATGGAACCGTTACAAAACCACAACGTTGGCAGAGTTTGATTCAGGTGGCAATTGCTCTCAACTTAGAAGAATCTGAAACGGACAAACTTCTCACTGTGACAGGTCATCCCAGATTGGACGAGTTACACAAGTTAAAGTTGACCGGCAAAGACGCGAGGTTATTTAAGGCTTATCTAAAGATCAGATTCGAGAAACATCAAGAAAAAGGTTTGCGCACTTTTTGGTTTGAGGTAAGCAACATTCTCGAACAATTTAAACTAAACACTTCAAATAAAGCAGACCGTCCCTGGCTCATCATCATAGTTTTGGGTTTGCTGATAGTTTTTTATCTGGCCGCTACCCTCACCCTTCGTTTAGGGTCAACCCTTCCTGAAAGTCTATCGCTCATTGGCCTGGCCCTGGTAGGGCTGGTGGTCGTTAGCCCTGCCGCCGTTTTCCTCTCTCAATCTCCTCACCGACTAAAAATAATGACGGTGATTACCTTGCTGGCGAGCCTTATCCTGGCCTGGGGGTGGATAGGGGGCCTGTCGACATTAGCGAATGTCTACAATGAACGGGGTATTAAGGCTTTTGGGTTGAAAAATATCGAAGCCGCGCGCCGCGATTTTGAACGGGCTATCGCTCTGGATGCAGCCCCGGCCTTTTACCAAAACCTGGCTGGAATCTACGAGTCAACCGATGAGCTTCCCAAAGCCGTAGAAATCTATGAGCAGGTCATCGAGCGGGATAAAAACTTCACGCCGGCCTATCAACGCTTGAGTTATCTTTACAATCGTCTGGGTAAATTTGAAGCAGCCCAAACAAAAGCCGATGCCGGCTTGGGCCTTGCTTCCCAACACGCCGAGGTGGATGTGGCTGCCCGGTATGGGTTGCTTTCCAATTTAGGCTGGGCTTATTTTGAGCAAGCCAAAATCGGGCCGGCGCAAACCACATTGGAAGAGGCGGTTGCCCTGGAAGAGGCGCTCAAGGAATTAAATCAAACCCATGGCGGTGAATTTCGGCGGACCTTGCCCCATTACTATCTGGCCCAGCTTTATGAGCAGGCTAATCTTCCCGCTGAAGCTAAAGTTCAATGGCAAGAAGCCTGGCAATTTTTTAATGAAGCCAATGGGGATCTGCACGAATGGCGGATGCTCATCGGAGAAAAAATTCCCATTACGCTTCATTATTTATTACCTCGTTCTGCTGAGGTGCGTCTTAAACGGTCCCGCTGGCCCGATTTTTTCCCGGCCACATTCGCGACGGCGTTAGGACCAACCGATCAGGTTGAAGTTAAAGGCGAAGCGCTGGTCCTCTGCGCTGATTTAAGGGTGAAGCCTATCTCCGGCTTTATTGATCGAACTCCGTGCGGCTTCGAGCCGGCTATTTTGACCTATCAAGGCCGATCTTTTATCAATCGTGTTAATCCGGCTGAGACGGCCAGGTTGCCCTATATTATTTACCCGCGTAACACCCTGGTACTCGACAGCCGGCCTATGCTCCTCTGGCATGATACCGGTGCGGTGAGCTATACCGTTGGCTTGATTCAGGGCAAGGAAAGTTTGTGGGTAGAGCCGACGGTCACAGGCAATCAACTACTTTATCCGGCCGACGCGCCCCACCTCCAGCCTGGGGTAGATTACCGGCTGCTGGTCCGTGATAATACGAGCGGCCAAAATTCCGATCAAGACCCGGCGAAAGGAATAGGGTTCCGCCTGGCCAATTCCGTGGAATTGGCCAATATTGCCGCCGGACGCGAACAGATTGTGGCCCTGACCGAATTAACCGACCCGGAGCGCGACTTTGCCCTGGCGCTCTACTACGCCGGGTTGGCGGACATTTCTGACAGCGGATTTTATCCGTTGGGGGAAGCCTGGCAGATGATGGATATCCTGGCCCAAACCCAAAACAGCCCGGCCCTGCATCTATGGCGGGCCAGGCTACTAGCCCAGCTTAAACTAGCCAATGAAGCAGCCACAGCATTTCAAGCAGCTAAAGAAAGCGCGGCTGTCCTGGGTGATGTCGAAAGCGAGGCGGCGGCCTACGCCGGGTTATGGTGTTTGGTCGGTGACAAAGCCGAGGCTGATGAAGCCTTACGAAGGTATCAACAGTTGGGCCATCCGGTGGAAAAGCCGGAAAACCTGTGCCAATAAAAAGGAGCCACTCATGAAACGATTATTCCAAATTCTAATAACAACTTTTTTGGTGTTGGGTGCGCTTGGCAGTTTACCGGGGCCGAGCCAGGCTAAGTCAGCCCGTCAGTTTGATCCGGGGTTACAGTGCAGCATGGGAGCTTTTTACTTTCTCAACGGGCAAATTGCCACAGCCTGGCCTATGCTGGAAAGCTCTCTGGCTGAGCTTCAAACGGAAACGGGTACACCCCCTATTATGGTTGGCATGTGCGGCTTATATACCGGAATGATGCGCCAAACCGGAAATGATTGGACAGGCGCTATCGGGGCCTATCAGATAGCCCTGACGGCATTTCGCCAAATCAACGACCAACAGCTTGAATGGGCTACCCTGTACGCCATCGGTTCGGTTTATATGGCCCAGGGGCGCTTTCCCGAAGCCCGAACGTATTTCGAGGAAGCTCTCCCCCTTAGCCGGGAGCCGGGTAATTGGTCTCCCGCCTCCATCCAGGCTTTGGCCCAGGCTTCTACCTTAAATAACCTGGGAGTGGTAACGGTGGGACAGGCGCAATTAGGGGCAATTCAGGCGGGGATGCGGATTGACGAGGAAACATCAACCCAGGAAGCGGATACTTTACTTCAAAGCAGCGCTAACTCTAATCAAGCCTATGACCAGGCCCGCGCTTATTTTCAAGAGGCGCTGACGTTGCTGCCTCATTCGTGTTCACTGATCGAAAGCACACCTGTAGCTGCCACGGATGAGGTTCCGCCGGCTACTCCGGGGACGCAGCCGGACTCAACCGAGGCAGAAGCCATGCAGCAGCTAGAGCAACTATTAAAGGGCTTGAGCGACGCGACTCAACCAGAACAAGACCAGCCGGACCTGGCCGACCTGTTAAAAAATCTGGCCGAACTTGGCGCTCAAACCCAACCGGAGGGGGGCGCGCCGGAGGCTGCCCCCGATATGTCACAATTAATAGCCCTATTGACCGGCCTCACCCAAACAAACTCCCCAACCCAAAGCGAAAATGACATGATTCAAATGTTACTGCAACAAGGGGGTGGGGCGGGTAACAGTCAGGCTGGCGGGTTAGGGGGGCCAGGGACAACTTCAATGGCCTCGCTGGATGAAATGGTCGGCGGAACCAGTCGAGCCATTGCCGGTATCGTGTTGCATAACCTGGGCGAAACGTATCGCCTGCAAGAACGTTATGATGAGGCGATGCCTTATTTTGACCAGGCCCTCTGTCTGGCCCAAAACAACCAGCAGCAAAACGGGCCGATTGGCCCGACAGCTCAACTTATCGGTTTAACCAATGAAGCAATGACCCGTAACAGCCTGGCCCTGATCGCCTATGCCAAAAATGAGCTGGACTCAGCTTTATCACAGTTCAACCAAACCCTCGAAATTGCTCAAAAACTCCACCATCGGGCCTATATGGCCCTTGCCTTCAGTAATATCGGTTTTGTTGAGCAGCAACTGGGCCGGCCCGCTGAGGCCCTGAGCCATTTTGAAGCCGCCATCGAACTATTTGAAACAATCCGGGTTGTGGCTGATAGTGGGGTGGCCAATATTGTGACCGGAGGCGGAGTAGGTGGGGGGAATAACACCTATGCCTTGAGCGGCGCTCTGGTCCAATTTGCTGATGTCTACGAAATGGTCGCCTCTCTCTATCACCAGCAGGGCCGCGACGAAGAAGCCTTTTACACCTCAGAACGGGGCCGCGCCCGGCTCTTTCTGGATTTGCAGCTAACCAGCCAGTTAGCCTTAACCGATCCCGAAGCAGCCGCTTTATTAGCGCGTGAACGCATGGCCTATGCCGTCCGCCAGGGGGCTGAAGACGCCCTGTTTCGGGCCAAGGTCCCGGATTCGCTCGAAGCGAGTCTTATCCCTCAATTAGAAAGCCAGTTGCAGGATGCCCAAGCTGCCTATGACCAGGCGCTGGCTGAAATCAAAGCCAAAGACAGCAAACTGGCCGCCCTGGTAGCCGGTCAAAGTGCGGTTCTAAACCTGCCTGATATTCAAAGCCAGCTTGATGAGCAGACAACGCTGGTCTCTTATTATTTCCTGGGCAGCGAGCAAACCTTGGCCTTCATTATTAATAGAGATAGTTTCGCCACTGTGGAGCTGCCCCAAGCCAGGCTTAGCGCCGTCCAAGATACCTTAGAGTCTTTATATCAGTGGTCCAACATAGATGGGACTGAACCTCCCGCGGAATTAAGCGAGTTATATGGTCAAATAATTGCGCCGCTGCGGGATAAATTAAGAACCCGTCAGGTCGGCCTCATTCCTCATAAGGCCTTGCATTATGTTCCTTTTGCAGCCCTGAACAAGGATAAACAATATTTTGGAGCGGAACATCTGCTCTTTACTCTGCCTTCGGTGAGTACTCTGCCCTTCATCCGAGCGAATCGCCCGGCTACGCCTGCGTCTAACCAGACCGCTCTGGTTTTTGGCAATCCGGCTACTTCTGCTTCCCTTCAAACCCTAAGCTCAGCCGCTGCCGAAGCCCAGCAGGTGGCTGATTTGTTGGGTGCGTCGGTTTATACGGCTGCTGACGCCAGCGAAAATCGCTTTTGGGCTGAAGCAAACCAGGCCAAAGTTATTCATCTGGCTGCCCACGGGGCCTATAACCCTACCGCCCCCCTTGAAAGCGCTCTCTATTTAGCACCGGAGGGGCAGAACGATGGCCTGCTTCAGGTCCGGGAATTGTACAATTTACGGCTGCAAGCCAACGAGTTAGTTACTCTCAGTGCGTGTGAGACAAATGTGGGCGAGTTATCCACCGGCGATGAAATTGTGGGCCTGACCCGGCCTTTCTTTTTTGCCGGCAGCCCCACCGTGATCTCCAGTTTGTGGACGGTAGATGATGTTGCCACCGCCGAATTCATGGCAGTGTTTTATCGCCGCTGGCAAGAAGGTGCCAGCAAAGCCGAAGCCCTCCAGGCAGCCCAGGAAGCAATGCGTAAAAAGCATGGCCCTTACTATTGGGCCGCTTTTGTGCTCAATGGTGATCCAGGGTGAGTGAGTTATGTTGCGGTCGCCTCGCGAATAAATGGCTCATGATTTTGGCAAAGCCAGAGTCAGGGCAAATCAACTGACTGAAGAGTACCCTGAATCGCAACGATTTCCTGCAATATATTCTACCACTCCAACCAAAATCAAACATAAATATTGTATGATAGGGTTCAAGTATTGTGAATTTTACTACAAGCTTGCTATGAGACTATTCCTTTATTTATTGCAATCCGAATTATATTGCAATGAAGTTGGTATGATTCCAGAGCTAATTCTATGTTATCTTAAGGGGTATAGCACACAGTAACAATCAGTAATCTAAAGCAGCTTGACTCATACTCAATATGTGGAATAGGGCAAGATAGGGTTGTCCTTAAGAAAGTAAATCAAGAGAAGCGAAGAGACGGGAAGCACAGGGAGCGAGAGACAATTGTCGTTGTTTTGATCCAGAAGCTGCCGGGGGGAGCAAAAATCTTACCAGAATTCGAGGACTACTCAAGATGGATCTTGAAAAGATTAAAGCGCTTGAAGCAAAGCTCTCTCAATTAAAAGGGTTCATGCGGAGTTTCCGCGATAGCCACTAGATATAGTGGGGTGCTCCAAAAGGGGCAAAAAGACGATAACCTTCAAGATCAAGGAAAAGCCGCTGGAAAAAGTGATCCAAGTTCCGTAAACCATAGCAACGCCGTTTGAGCACTTTAACTTTATTATTGAGACCCTCGACAAAGCCGCTACTGTCTCGGTGCAAAAAGTAGTTGGTAATTTGATCCAGATAGGTATCCAGGGTGGTCAAGAAGGGGTCAAAACAAGTGAGCTGGCTGGTTTCAACGTCTTTACGCCATTT
>JAAUSP010000119.1 GCA_012032575.1 Anaerolineales bacterium
TTGAGAAAATTCAACACCAGTTTGCGGCGTTACCGCCGCTGGATAGGCACTGACACCTTCAGCGGTTACGCCGTGGTCGCCGGCAGCAACAATAATGGCCCGCTCCGTCAGCGGCGGGTCGAGCCGGGCAGTGATGCCGGCCACCTGAATGGATAGCGTCTCCAGCCGGCCCAGCGAGCCGCCCGGTTTGGTCAATTCGGCCTGGCGAGCGCGGGCAGCGGCCATGCTTTTTTCGTCAAGAGGAGTGATAGCGGTGATAGTTTGCTGTAGCATAGGGTACCTTCCTTAAAAATTGTGAATGGTGAATTGTGAATGGTGAATTGTGAATGAAGAGAGAATCGTTAACCATTCACAATTGACAATTCACAATTCACAATTTGGTTAGGTTTTTGATGGCGATAAGCAATCGTTCATTTTCTTCGGGCCGGTGAGCGGCGATGCGGGCGTATTGAGGCAGGCCAAACGAGGCGCAGTCTCGCACCTGTACCCCCTGAAACAGCAGCCGTTTGCGCCAGCCGGCGGCATCAGCCACCTCGACTAAGGCATAAGTTGTGGCTGTGGGCAGAACCGGATACCCCAGTTCAGTCAGGCCAGCCCACAACTCAGCGGCGTGCCGGCGCAGGCAGGCCAGGGTTTCATCGCGCCAGGCCAGAACGTCCGGCTGCAAAGCGGCGGCTCCGGCCACTTGAGCCAGGGTGTTGACGCTCCAGGTCGGTTGTACCGCCCGCAGTGCAGCAATTACCACCGGGGCGGCGATGACATAGCCCAGGCGCAGCCCGGCCAGGGCATGATCTTTGGTCAGCGAGCGGAGCAGGATCAAGTTTTCGTCCCCGCTCCAGCCGGTCGGTGGGGTGGGGGTGGCGGTAAAATAGCGATACGACTCATCCACCAGCCACAGGGCTTCCGGCGCGGCGGTGCGGAGGTGAGCCAATTCGGTGGCGCTCCACTGCTGCCCGGTGGGATTGTTGGGATTGCACAGCCAGACGCCGTCGGGCTGCCAGCGGCGCAGCGCAGCCGCGACGGCCTCGGCCTCGAAGCGCAGGTTGGGACTTGGACGATATTCGATCACCTCGCCGTCGGCCAGCCGGATGGCGTGGGCATACTGGCCAAAGGTGGGGCCAATGACCACCTGTCGGCTGCCCGGTTCGACCAGGGCCAGGGCGATGAGGTGGATCAGTTCGGTTGCGCCGTTGCCGGGCAGGATGGTTTCGAGTGGGGTTTCGTCTACGGCGGCCAAAGCGTTCCGCAAAGTCAGGCAGTCGCGGTCGGGGTAGCGGGCCAGTTGGTCGGCTTGGAGCGCTTTTGCTAATGCGGCCAACACGGCCGGATGCGGCCCGTATGGGTTGCTGTTCGCGCTGAAGTCAATCAGCTCATCCGGGTTCAAGCCCAGGCGGGACAGTTCGGCATAATCGCGCGCGCCGTGAGCTACCGGCGCTAATTCGGCCAGTTTTGGACGAGGCATAGCCTTGTTCACCATAAAAACAAAACCCGCCAGGTGGCGGGTAGTAGACAGAGTAAGCATGAAAACTCTGGTTCCGACCCCCCTATTCCGCGTAGGTGGCAGTGAAAGAGGGTAGCGGCAGGTGGTCGGGCTTGCTAAATTAGCGTACCGTTGCGGGACAGCGCCGGACTGAAACCGGTCTTTCCCTACGCCGAGGCGTGCCCAAGACATCCGGGCCATTGGGCACCGCTACTGCTATTCCATTAGGGTAGGACAATAACACAAGAGAAAGGGGTTGTCAAATTCTGCCAAAATTGAGTTTAATTCAGCCCGGCTTCGGTTAGCCAGGCGGTGTAATCTTCGGAACTGTTGAGCCAACCGACTCGATCCAGAAAGCTTTTGAGGGTGGGACTGGCGGCGCGAAGCTGGCGGATTTGGGGGCCGGTGGGGTCAATCGAGCCGGGGCTGAGGGCGTAAGAGCCGTGAAAGGCAAAATAAGCCTGGTTGAGTTTGCGCAGGGGGTAACCCTGTTCCACCAGCTTGAGACGTTCCGTTTCCATATAGGCTTCGGCGGCCTCAATTTCACCGCCGGCCAGCAGCCGGTCCACTTCCTGGCGGATGCGGCGCAGGGCCAGATAAAATTCGGAGGGTTTGGCCGGGACGGCCTCGCCGGCGCGATTAACGGCGGGTAGTTGGTCCAGCCAAGCGGGGTAGTAGCGGGCGATAACTTTGCGGCTGATCTCCGCACCTACCAGCGAGGCAGTGGTTTCGTTGATGGTGGTCAGGTGCGGATCGGTTTGGTATTCCCAGGCGATAGCGGTGGGGAAGGTAAACAGGTAGTTGTGGGTCCACTCGTGGGCGATGGTATCAAGCAGATAAGGCAGAGAGGTGTGCTGGATGACCATCGTTGGGTAGCTGCCCAGCCCGCCGATGTCGGTGACATAGCTGGAAACATCACCCCGCTGATCGAGCGCAGCCTCGATTTTGGCCCGCTGCTGCGGGTCCAGCCCCGGCTGCAAGGCTACAAAATATTGGTTCTGGATATGGTCACGCGGGGAGATAATCAGCGCGGTGGGCGGGTCAACCAGTCGGAAGGCAACCGGCGGAAAAACGGTAAAACTCTCGTCGCGCAGAACCGCCTCGACTTGTTGGGCTAATAACAGCTCAACCTGGGGCTTGATTTTGCTTTGCGCCAGATGAAGCTGACCCAACGCTTCGGTCAGAGCGCTGGCTTCGGGCAAGGCGGTGGTGCGGGTGGCATAACTGCGAGTCAGTTCACCTTTTGCGGCTAATAATTGTTCTTCTTGTTGGAGAAAAGTTTGGACTAACGCATGTTGTTCCGCTGCGGATTCGGGCAGCGCTGGAGCCTGCCAGCGCCGCTGTAGTTCAGCCGCAAGGTTTTGGGATTCCCAATCCACAAAATCAAAGCTGTAAGGAGCGGTAACGGCTTCAACCTCGACCGGCAGCGCCCCTTGAGGTGGAACCGTGGCTGCGCCCAGGCCAAACAGCACAAACAAAAAAATGAGCAAATAAGCCCCACGCCACCACCAGCGGGCGCGGACCGTTTGGGTCAAAGTATTTTGATTAGGTAGCCAGAGCATGCGGTGTTAATGAGCTTGACGGTTTTCATTGGATAAATTGATTGTTACATTATTATAAGAAAGGGTTAAAGAAAAAGGAAATAGGCCAGCAGGGTATCAAACTAATCAATTTTTCTGTGCGTGGTGCGTAATGCAAATTTTGCACCACGCATCACACGAAGGGGTAAAAAAACTGAGACAAAGAAGATCTCAGAAGTAAGGGGCTGCAACTGAGAAATCATTGGTCTGGAGGAAGCCGGGACAGCCCCCTCAGTATTTGCCAGCTTTTTCCACCGTGCTATAATGGTTTTTTGGTTGAATGTTGAAGGAAGGAAGATAAATCTCATGAAGGGAACTGCACGCCCCATTTTGGCGGCGTTGATTCTGTTTGCCTTTTTCTCTCTGGCCTGCGGTATCGTTGACCGTGTGCGTTCCAGTGATGCGCTGGCCGGTTTGAATTCAAGCTCCGGTGAGGAAGAAGCAACGCGACGCCGGCCAACTCCACGCCCCACTTTTACCTCGACTCCAGATTATACGGCCACCCCTACCAACACGGCAACGCCGACGATCACCCCCATCCCGACCGAAACGCCGACGCCTGTGGCAACGGACACCCCCGTTGCCACCGACACGCCTGTACCCACCGACACCCCGCCGCCGCCGCCGACTCAACCGCCTGCGCCGCCACCTCCCACTGCTACCGAGGGGCCGCCGCCGCCAACAGCGACGCCCGATTTTCCCTTTATGATCGCCGAACAGGGGGACCGGACTATCCAGGGAACGAATTACAATGCCATTACGATTTATGTGGCAGCCGTTGACCAAAGTAACACACCGATTGGTGATTTGAAAATTGTAGGTGATCATTCCACTGGTTTGCGTGTTGAAAGTGCGCTCACTACCTGGAATTACAGCACCGCTAATTGTTTAAATTGCAACTATGTCAAACAAGGCAATGTAAAATTTGAGCCCGGTCCCTTTATTGATGGTACCTGGACTATCTATTTGGCGGACAACGGGGGAACTCAACTTTCACCAGCCGTGCCTCTCTCTTATGGGGCAGCCCCCGAGCAGTGGGTGTGGGATTTCATCATCTTCAAGAAGAAATAACATTACCAGAAGCTTGAGCGCTATCATGGGTTTAACAAATCAGAAAAAGTCGTGTCCTGATGCAAGAGGGACTTTGTTAACGGTTGTCGTTTTTGGCCTGATTGGTCTGGCCCTAAGCCTGGGTTGTTCGGTGGGGGCGCTCATCGTGCAGGTCGAAACGCCACCCCGACGCCCTTCAAAACGCCTCAGCCGACCTTCACCTTTACCCCGGACTGGACATCCACTTTCACGCCCAGCCCTATCCCAACGGATACGCCTTCGCCGACGCCATCGCCAACCCAGACCCCCACGCCATCGCCAACCCTGGCCGAAACTGCGGCCGAAGCGGCTCAGGCTCCAGCCGAGGCAGCCCCTCCCCCTCCGGCTGAACCTACCGCTCCCCCTGCCCCGGCTGAACCTGCGGCAACCCCGACTCCGGCCTTTCCGTTTAACGTGGTTTACTATCAGCACGATACCGGCTCGCCGGGCGAAACGCGGATCACCGGCTGGATCCGTCTCGATATTGCTCCGGGCCAGTTCAAAACGCTCTCGAATTTTCAAATCAAAGCCCTGGCCCCCGATGGGCAGGTCTATCTAAGCGAGTTGTCGGGGTCGGGCAGCGCCGATAGCACGCAGGCCGGTACGGGGGATAATCATCGGATGAATACCAAATTGGAAATTCGCCCCTACACTTCCGGGCTATACAAGATTCAACTGGTCGAGGGCGGGGTGCAGGTTTCGCCGGAAGTCGAAGTTAATTTCGCGGCTGAACCCCGTCAATATGTACACTTTGATTTTTTTAAACAACAATAACTTGAAAAAAGACTCTATTCGGTTATACTCACTTAGGTCAAACCATTTAGTTGGGGAGAGACAGGGATGACGAGCAAGAAACAGAACACTCAAATAATTATTTTGGCCCTACCGGCCTTACTGGCCATCGTATCTTTGGGGTGTGGCTTATCCAGTATGCTGGCCAGTTCCAGCGGTCCCCAAGAATTTGCCCCCACCCGGACCCCCATGCCCACTTTTACCCCCACCCCCGAAGGTGTGGCTTTTGTTGAGGCCCCTGTTGATGTCGAAGGTCCCGTTCCAGAGGCCGAAGCTCCAGTTGAAGTAGCGCAGCTCGAGGCCGAACAGCCCTCGCCTACCCTACCCCCGCCCACTCCGGCTGAACCGACCGCTACCCCAACCCCAGAGGGGGTTACGTTAACGGTTTTGCAGAACATGAATGTTCGCTCCGGCCCTGGCACCAACTACCCTATTGTCGGCGCTGGCACGGCCGGACAGACCACCAAAGTGTTGGGCCGTAATGATGATGGCTCCTGGCTACAGGTAGAGTACCCCAGCGCCGATGGGGTAGGCTGGGTCTTTTCCGAACTGGTCCAGGTTACTGGCGACCCTCAAGGGGTGGCTATAGCTCAAGCCCCGCCCCCCCCGCCGCCAACGGCTACCCCGGTGCCTACCGAAGTGCCGGCCACACCCGTCCCAGAGAAAAAGTATCAATTCACCCCCACCGGTTGGCATGCTTCGCACAATGCAGCCATTGTTCATTTTAAGGGGCGTATCCGTGACGAAGGGGGCAATCTGGTCAACGGCTATAGCGTGCTGGTGGATAACTGGTCATGGAGTGTGCTCTCACATCCTTCAGGGGCCAGCAATCATTACCCTGAAAAGGGTGACGGTGAATGGGATGTGGTTATCCCCAAGGATAATATTGGGGATGGCGTCGGCTGGTGGTATTTGACCGTCGTCAGATATGACTGCCCGGACTTTTTTGCCCGATTTGACGCCCAATGCAAGCAGTTTACCCGCTTATCTGAAGACATTAAAATTATGGTCAATTGGCCCGATGAGACAATCGTTAACGCCGATTGGGTTTGTCATTGGGATTGTGATAAGGGTCTTTACAAAGATGGCTACCGCCGACCATGAGCAAGTATCACGTGTCAAGTGTCACGTGCTAAGGTCTCGTACCTGACACCTGACACTTTAGCACTCGACCCTGACTCCTTCCCTCGGAGACATGTCTTTGTCTAAAAAAAATATCCTCATCGGAAGCGGCCTTGCGGTAGCGCTGTTGTGTTGTGTGGTAGCTGTTTTGGTGGGCGTACCCCTGACAGCCCAACTGTTATGGCCTGTTTCTGATCCAAACCCGGTTACGGTTCAGGGAGCGACAGCTACATTTACCCTTCCGCCTGAAGTCACTTCTACTCCTACCCCTGTCAGCACCCCCATTCCTCTCCTGGAACGATCTGTTACCCCAACGGCCTCACCCGGCACCACAACCGGCGCTTCGGGTCAAGCCAGCCTCTTGTCGCCAGGCACCGAACAGCTTCTTCTCGAAACCATCCTGCCTGCCCGTGACCAGCGTTTGCTGGCCATGCGCCTCAAACATGCCGGGCGGGAGGTGCCCGAAATTGTCAATACAACCCCGGTGGCTTATCAGGTGGGCAGCACCGATACATTTGGGTCATTGATAACAGCCAGACTCCACCCCGCCAGTTTGAAGCCAACGCCACGCTGCGTTACATCACCGCCCACTCGTACTGGTGGGTGGCCGACGGCTACGAAGTTGACGAAGCTGACCTGGAACGGTCGGCCGAGCAGTTTGAAAATCACACCTACCCCACCAATCGGGCTTTTTTTGGCAGTGAATGGTCGCCCGGCGTTGACAGCGATGTGCGGGTTCACATTTTTATGGGCGATGTGCCGGGCGTGGCCGGGTTGTTTTCGGCCTCCAATTCTTACTCCCGCCTGGCCGAACCCTACAGCAACGAACGCGAGATGTTTTATATCAACCTCGGCGCGTTATCCCTGGGTACCACCACCTTTGACAGCGTGTTGTCCCACGAATTCCAGCACATGATCCATTGGGCCCAGGATCGCAACGAAGACACCTGGGTTAACGAGGGCATGAGCGAATTAGCGCCTTTTATCAATGGCTACGGTGCCAGCAGTTTCACCCATATTTTTTCGGGCGTGCCGGATACCCAATTGACCAGTTGGGCTGATACGCCTAACAACTCGATTGCCAATTATGGGGCCAGTTTTCGCTTTGTGGCCTACTTTTTACAGCGCTACGGCGAAGAAATGACCCAGGCGGTGGTGGCCAATACCAATAACGGGGTGACCGGCTTTAATGCAGTTTTAACCGAATATGGCCAGGCCGAACAATTTAACGATGTTTTTGCCGATTTTGTGGTAGCCAACTACCTGAACGACCCCGCTGCCGACGATGGTCACTGGGGTTATAAAGATTTCTCCCCCGACCCGGTGGCCGTGACCGAATATTACGACACCTATCCGGCTGAAGGCCAGGCGACCGTGTACCAGTACGGCGCAGATTATATCGAGTTGACCGGCAGCGGCGATGTGACCCTTGAGTTTAGCGGCTCAACCGAGGTGAAGGTGGTTGACAACGACGCCTACAGCGGCCAATATCAATGGTACAGCCTGCGCGGCGATGACAGCAACACCCGCCTGACCCGCGCCTTTGACCTGCGCCCGGTCACGTCGGCTACGCTCAACTATGCCACCTGGTACGACATTGAAACTGATTGGGATTATGCCTATGTCGAAATTTCCACCGATGGCGGCGAAACCTGGACCATTTTGACCACCCCCCACAGCGCCACCACCAACCCCAGCGGCAACGCTTATGGAACCGGCTATACCGGCATTTCCGGGGATGGCCCGGCCTGGATCGAAGAGAGTCTGGATATTTCGGCCTATGCCGGTCAGGAAGTGCTGATCCGTTTTGAGTACGTTACCGACGATGCTGTTAACCGCCCCGGCTGGACGATTGATGATATCAATATTCCCGAAATTGATTTTGCCGATGACGTTGAGTCCGGCGTCAACGGCTGGCAGGCCGAGGGTTTTGTCCGGATGGACAACATCCTGCCCCAGCACTTCCTGGTGCAAGTCCTTGAAATAGGCCCCGAACCTGAGCTGCAAACGATACCCCTCGACGCGGCCAATCATGGAACTTTGACCGTTGAAGGGTTGGGCGATACCCTTGACCGGGCAGTGCTCATTGTCAGCGGCCTGACGCCTATCACCACCCAGCCGGCCCATTACACTTATCAGTTGTTACCCTAAAATCAAAAACCTGCCTCAGTTCCTATCAGTTCCTTCAGTTCCCTGATATGTTATCCGTACTAAGCATCATCTACAACATCATCGCGCCCGTTTTTATCATTGTCGGCCTGGCCTTTTTGCTCGGTTATTATCGTTCGCCGGACCCCGTGTTCTGTCTCGTGTTATTTTTTACCTCTTCAACCCTTTCCTGATTGTCAGCAGTATTGCCAAATCTGACCTGCGCGCCGGCGAAATCGGCTCGATTGCGGTCATGATTATTATTTTTTACCTGCTGATGGCCTCCGTAAGTTGGGTTCTGGCCCGTACCTTTCACTTCGACCGCAAACTCGAAAGTGCCTTTATGCTCAGTGTGGTGGTCATCAATGCCGGCAACTACGGCTTGCCCTTGAGCGAATTTGCTTTTGGGCAGGCCGGCTTGCAGCGGGCCGTTGTTTTCTATGTCATTACGGCAATTCTGGCTAACACTTTGGGGGTTTTCCTGGCCTCACGGGGAACGGCCTCGTTCAAACGCTCTTTATTTAATATGGTTACGGTCCCTTTACCTTATGCCACCGCCCTGGGACTCTTCATCAATCTGAGCGGCTTTGCCTTACCGCTGCCCCTCGAACGGGCCGTTACGCTATTGGGACAGGCCGCAGTGCCGGCTATGTTGGTACTTTTGGGGCTGCAACTGGCCCGCGTTTCGATCAGGGGCCGGTGGCGGCCTATTGTTTTGGCAACGGCGGCTCGCTTGCTCATTGCCCCGCTGATAGCTTTTCCGCTGGTCGCTCTCTTGGGCATGTCGGGCGTCACCAGGCAGGTGGTCATTGTACAAGCCAGTCTGCCCACTGCCGTTATCAGCAGCGTGCTGGCCGCCGAATTTGGGGCCGACGCCGAATTTACCGCTGCTGTTGTTTTTGTCAGCACCCTGGCCAGCATTGTTACCGTAGCCGTTCTGCTCTGGCTGGTCATGTAAAACATTAAAGCCAATTGGCCTGATGTGGACTGAGCCAATTGGCTATACCCAAACAAACTCACTGGTGCTAAGCTGTCTGCAAGGCTGGAAGAGCAAGCAACCTTTCAACCTTCAACTTTCAACCTCCCAGGAGACCCACTATGCCTATTTCATGGACGCATCGTTATGCCCAGCGCACCCAGCGCATGACCAGTTCGGCCATTCGTGAACTGCTCAAAGTAACCGAGCAGCCCGATATGATCTCTTTTGCCGGCGGACTCCCCGCCCCCGAAATCTTCCCGGTCGAAGAGATGGCCGTGGCCGCCGACCGGGTTCTGCGCGATTTTGGCCCCCAGGCCCTGCAATACAGCACCACCGAGGGGTATCGCCCCCTGCGCGAGTGGGTAGCCCAACACACCGCCCCCGGCCTGACCATCTCACCCGATAATATTCTCATCACCTCCGGCTCGCAGCAGGCCCTCGATTTGCTGGGCAAAATCTTCATCAACCCCGGCGACCGGCTGGTCGTCGAAGCGCCCACTTACATGGGGGCGCTCCAGGCTTTTAATGCCTACGAAGCCGAGTATGTGTCGGTTCCTTCCGACGAACAGGGCATGATTACCGCCGAACTGGAACCGGCTTTGCAAATCGGGCCAAAGCTCATTTATACCATGCCGACGTTCCAGAATCCGACCGGCGTCACCCTCACCCTGGAACGCCGGCAGCAGATGGTCGAACTGGCCCATCGTTACGGTGTGCCCATCATCGAAGACGACGCCTATGGCGAGCTGCGTTTTGAAGGAGAACCTGTTCCCAAAATTCTGACCGTCGCCGGTTCCGCCGCGAATGGTACGCGCGAGTACGACGGCAGCGTGATTTACCTCAGCACCTTTTCCAAAACCCTGGTGCCGGGGCTGCGTCTGGCCTGGATTGTGGCGCCCCTGGAAGTCATCCGCAAGTTAGTCCAGGCCAAGCAGGGGGCCGACCTCCACTCGGCTACGCTCAATCAAATGATTGCCTATGAAGCCGTCCGTGACGGCTTTTTGCAGCACCATCTGCCCCTGATTCGCCGGGTTTATCGGGAGCGCCGCGAGGTGATGCTGGCTGCCCTGGCCGAACATTTTCCGTCCGAAGCCCATTGGACCCACCCCGATGGCGGCCTCTTTCTGTGGGTTACACTGCCGCCGGGCCTTAGCGGGGCTGACCTGTTGCCCGCTGCCCTGGCCGCCAACGTGGCCTTTGTCCCCGGCGCGCCGATGTTTCCCAACGGCGGCGGCGAGAACACCCTGCGCCTGAACTTCTCCAACGCCACCCCGGCCCAGATTCGAGCAGGCATCGCCCGGTTGGGCCGGGTTTTAGCTGAGCAATTGAGCCGGTAAAGCCATTTGCTCATTCAACCCTGGCTGGCTAAACTAACGATTGAGAAATAATAACTTCATCTGGAAGATTGGAGATCATTAGCTTGAATCCCCAATCTCTAATCTCCTGATGCCTTAACCATGCAAAAAGTCCGTTATTTGAGCCTGATTGTTCTGTTGATTTTAATCCTTTACCTGGCGGCGACTGCCCTGTTTGCCTGGCTGTTTCGGGTTCGGAGTGAACAGGTACAGCTTACCCGGACGCCCGCGCCGACCTTCACCGCTGTGCCGGCGCTACCGGCAACGGCTGTGGTTATTTTACCCACCGCGACCCCACTGCCGACAGCTACCACCCTTCCTTCGGCCACCCCCAGCCCCACGCTGCCGCCAGACACGCCTACCCTTGCGCCGCCAACCCCTACCCCCACGCCGGTGGGGCCACAGTTGGCGGCTGATAGTACCGTCAATGTGCGAAGCGGGCCGGGCACGAACTACCCCGTGATCGCGGCCTTGCCGCCCAATTTGACCGTCCCCATTACGGGCCGCAACAACGAAGCCTCGTGGTGGCAAATCAGCGGCCCTGATGGCGCGACCGGCTGGGTAGCCGGTTCTGTCGTACAGGCCACCCATACCGAAAATGTCCCGGTGGTGGTCGCTCCACCGCCGCCGGCTACCCCCACCCCGGAGGCCACCCCGACTCCGGAAAAGCCCCAATACCAGTTCGAGCCGACCGGCTGGTTTAATGATACCAACTATGGATTGACCCGTTTTTTGGGCAATATTACCGATGCAGCCGGCAATCCGGTTAATGGGGTTTATGTTCAGGCCAGTTGTGGGGGATTTTCGGTTATCTCTAACCCGTCGGGGCCGGTGGGGGGACTCAATGGTGAAGGTGCTTTTTGGCCGCCCGGTTTTTACGATTTGACTCTGGCGACCAGGCCGGTTCCCTGCAAATGGATTCTCACCGTCGTCGCCACCGATGACCAGCGCACCGTCAAGGCTACCCTGTCAGAACCCATCGAGATTGAGGTGACATACGATAAATCTATCGTCACCGCCAACTGGCGCAAGAATTGGTAGTGGGCGGGCTAGACTTGCTCAGCGAAGGCAGCCTTTAGGTTGTCTTCGGGCTGGTGAACTCTGACCCAGGCAGGTTCGGCTACGCCTGTCTGCCGGGCAAAATTACGCAAGCGTTCCAGCACCGGATAGGTAATTTCCTGGCCTTTGGGCACCAGCAGCAGTCCGTTATTGGCCCGAATATCCTTTTCGACCAGCATCCCGATGCTCAACTCCTTGATCCGCAGCGCCTTGACGACTGCCCCTACCTCATCCAGAGGAAGATTGGATAAGGCGGAAACAAGCCTGGGGTTATACTCGCTGGGCCGCTGGGCCAGAGTAGCCACAGCCTCCGGCTTGGTCAGCCCCCCCACAACCAGTTGATCAAAATCAAGGACAACTTTGAGAATTTGACCGCCCAGGTCAGTGTCTTTCGCCTCGTTGGTCTGGTTCTCCGCGGTTGGATAGGCCCGGAAGGGTTTTTTTTGATTGGCGATCATCTGGGCAATGGCTTCAAGCCGGGGAATCTGGGTAAGCAGATTAAAAGCAACAGTTGGGTGGGCCAAAAAGATCTCTTGCTCATTTTTCGAGAGTGGGGCCTGGCCGTACACTTTATCCAACAGTTCAGGCGTCAGCGTAATGCAACCAATCTGCGAGAGGAGGGCGGCCATTTCATACTGCCACCCTAGAGAGGCAAGCTGTAATTTCGACACAATATGAGCCACATATCGCCGGGTGCGGGTCGCCCGGCCAAAAGCTTGCGGATTGACCAGACTCAAAATCTCGCTGAATACTTTGAGGCTGCCCATTAGCGTTTTTTCCAGCAGCTCTTTTTCGGCGGTGATGAGACGGTACTGTTCAAGCCCGGTTTTGAGAACGGCTTCCAGCGTTTCCGTGGGACAGGGCTTGGTCAGAAAGCGAAAAACGCAGCCTTCATTGACTGCTTGAATGGCTGTTTGTAAATCGGCATTGCCGGTCAAAATCATGCGGACGGTATCGGGCGAAGCGGCTTTGACATGGGTCAATAAGGTAACTCCGTCCATGTGGGGCATACGCATATCGGCCACCACTACGGCAAAGGGACCACTGCTCTCCAGCAGCCCCAGGGCTGTCTCTGGCCCCAACGCCACTTCAAAATCAAACTTTTTCCGCAAGATGCGTCTGAATGCATCTAATAGATTGGCATCATCATCCACAAAAAGAATTTTTTCATTCATAATATTTCAGCCTCCTGAATTGTCTCCAGGCAGAGGTCTTGCCACTCCGAAAGTCGGCTGGCCAGCCCTAACCGAGCCAGATAATCTAAATTTAGCTCCGGTGATTTGCTCAGGGCTTGTGTGGATAACAAAGAGTTCTCCAAGACATTCGCCACGTGAACAGCCGTTAGCACCAGGCAACCCCGATGAGTATATTGTTCGGGGGAGTGATGAAACAGAATGGTGTTGGTGATAAGCTCTGGCAAGCCCCATAGCCCTAGCAGGTAGGCCCCTACTTCGGCATGCGAGACTGGACCAAATATTCTGTGTTCCGCGGCCCTTACCTCGATATTCTCTTTCAGCGCCTGAACAAGGACCTGCTCGTACTTCTGGGGCGAATAAGTAGCCAGGACCAGTTTCCCGACATCGTGCAGCAACCCGGCAATAAACGCATAATCCACCAATCGTTGTTCAGCTCCCTCGGCTTTGACAATCTGTTGGGCCATCCGCGCCACGTTGACGCTGTGGCTCCAAAATGTGGCGGGAAACGGTAAATCCGCAGCCTGAACAGAGGTGAAACGCGAGAAAACCTGGGCCGAGAGACCTAAAATTTTAACGGTATCCAGCCCTAACAAAATAACCGCCTGGGCTGGATGGGGAATGTGCGACCGGATGCCAAAAAAGGCCGAACTCACCAACTGGAGCACTTTGGCGCTCATGCCAATATCTTTTGAGATGATTTGTCCTAACATCTTTTCCGAGGCCGTGGGCGACTGAAGTTCAGTTACAACCTCATCATAGAGCGAGGGCAGGCTGGGGAGTGTTTCCAGTTGGGAAATATATTGTTTCAAACTTTCATCGGCCAATAGTTCACCCAACGCACAGGCGCGGGTTAAACTTGCTTTTAAAGTTTCTGCGTCGCACGGTTTGGACAAGTATTGATGAATCGGTCCGACGACCCCCAAAATTGCCTCCCGGTCGGCCTGGCCGGATAGCACAATCCGAATTGTTTGGGGGTAGTGTTCCATTACCCGGCGCAGGAGTTGTCCTCCATCCATGCCGGGCATGCGCATGTCGGTGACAACCACTTCAAAAGTCTCGCCGGCCAACAGGTCCAGGGCCGCAGGTCCACTTTCGACAAAGGCCATATCCCAATCGCGCCGCATCGGGCGCAGCATCCGGCGCAGGCCATCCAAAATTTTAGGTTCATCGTCAACAAACAAAATCCGTTTTTGGCCTGTCATTTATCGCTCCATCGCCAGAGCCGGGTCAATGGTAAACGGATGATAAACGTGGTACCCTGGCCCACTTCGGTCTCAAAAGTGATCGTACCGCCATGTTTTTCCACAATGACGGCGTGGGAAATAGCCAGCCCCTGGCCGGTCCCTTGCCCTACATCTTTGGTGGTGAAAAAAGGATCGAATATCTTGGACCTGATCGCTTCGGGAATGCCGGTACCGGTATCGCTGATCCGAATTTCGACCCAATTGCCAGCCCGATGAGTCCGAATGGTGATGGTTCCTTTATCCTGGCTGCCACTTTTTTGAACTGCGGCAATAGCGTGAATGGCGTTGATTATCATATTCAGGATAACCTGATTGAACTCGCTGGGTCGGCAGGGAACCAGCGGCAAATGCGGGTCAAAATCGGTTTTCACCTCGGCCACATATTTCCATTCGTTTCGGGCAACGGTGATGGTGCTTTCAATAGCATGGTTAATATCAATCGCAGTTTTCTCTTCCACGCCAGGATGTGAAAATTCTTTCATTGCCCGGACAATCCCCGATACCCGTTCGACGCCCTCCATAGATTGCTGAACCGCCAGGGGAATTTCTTCGCGCAGAAACTCTATATCCGCCTCATTGAGGGCCTCTTCAAGCTGGCATATTTGCTGCGGCAAAACGGACTCTGTCTGTAGTGTTTGGAGTAGCGCCTGATAATCTGTCAGTAAAGAGAAAATTTGGCTATAGGACTCTTGTAAAAAACGGATATTGTCGCCGACATACTGCGTCGGCGTGTTGATCTCGTGGGCAATGCCGGCGGCAAGCTGGCCTATCGACTCCAGTTTTTGGGCCTGGCTCAATTGGCTTTGCAAAAATTTACGTTCTGTTACATCTTCACCCACCAGCAAAAAGCCGGCCTGGCTCGATGGGGCGCCCACAAAGGAGGTGACGGTGATATTTAAGAAGCCTTCTTTGCCGTCTGGTCGGGTATACTTGACATCATTCAGGCAGGTTGATTTTTGCCCTTTGCAGCCGGCCTTGATTCGGGTTAAAACTTCAAACCAATCCCACTGAATCCCACATTCCAGAAATGACTGCCCGATTACCGTTTTGGCGGTGATGCCAAAGGCAAGCTCGGCGGGCCTATTGAGGTGCGTAATTGTATCGTCAGGCCCGACCCCGATGAGGATGGAAGGAATTGATTTTAGAAGCTGCTCATTTTGAGTGTGGGCATGTTGCAGTGCTTCCTCGGCCTGTTTGCGTTCGGTAATATCTCTGGAAACGACGACGGTATGGGTCACAACCCCTTCTGGGTTGCGGTAGGGATAGTAAGTTACGTGCATATAACGCTTGCCCAGCGTCGCATATTCCAGCCACCCCTGGAATTGGACTTCCTTACCGGAAAAGCTGGCATCAAACGTCTCTTTTATTTTTTCCAGGTAAAGCCCTTCGCCCCACATATCGGCCACGGTTTTGCCGACAATCTGTTCTCTGGTTTTGCCCAGCGCCTTGCAGTAAGACTCATTTATTGCTTCATAAACATAATTTCGGCTGACCAACGTCATACACTCTTTGGAATTGTTGACGATAAATTCATACCGCCGCCACATTTCTTCTAACGCCTTTGGGGGCGTTAGGTGAGGCTCTGTTACGGTTGCGGTTTTATCTTCTTTAATTGATAGCAGGTGGGGGGGTGGTTGGCAGCTCATTGCTCTATGTTTAGGTCTTGGGCTACGTGAGCCAGGTTTGTTCCCGATCACGTTTAGCGACACATCCCGTCATTTTACCTAAAACGGTTTAAGTCCTTTCCACTATATCAATAAGAACCGGATAATTCCATA
>JAAUSP010000120.1 GCA_012032575.1 Anaerolineales bacterium
AGCATGCAAACTCACCAGTTGTCGCTGATAATAAAGTCGTCGGCGCGGTCACTTTCGGCCAGTTCACGATTGCGGACATCCAGCATTTCACTGACAATGGAAAAGGAAGTCTGGCTCTGTTCGGCGATGGCACGCAGATGTAGCAGGGTAATCAGGGTTTGCGAGTCAGCATCTTGGGGTTCAAACTGGTCGGAATAGCTCAGCACGATCACATGCTGAAAGGCCGAAATGTCCAGTTCATCCAGGGTGCGGCGGTCGGTAATATCGCCAGATCGGAAAGATACGGTCAGGTGGTGCAGTTGAAGTTCCTGGCCCACCGTTTCCACTTGCTCGGCCGGAGTATCGGCCACAATCATCACCTCCGAAGCGGCAGGAACGTAATGATCCAGTTCGCTGATAATCAAAGGGGCGCGCCAATTCCAGCCCAGGATGAGCGTCCGCACCGGCGTTTCTGACCGGACCGAGGCAGGGCAAATGGCCGCAGCATTAATGGCAGGAGTCTGGGTGGACAGGCGGATGGTGTTATCATCCTGAGAAATGGCAATAATTTGATCCCCGGCTTCGATCATGGTTTCCGCCGGTGGGTTTAACACTACCAGGCCAGCCCTGGAGCACAAACCGATTACGGCAGAATCTTCGTAGGCCAGCAGCGCCTGGCCAAAGGTTTTGCCGACCAGCCCCGGCTCCGATTGAAAATAGATCTCATCACCATCAAAATCGAGCAGTTCGCTGTAAACCACCGACAGGCCGGATTGGCGGCAGGTCTGCACGGTAATACGCGAAATCAGATCAGGCACCAGAATTGGCTCAACTTCCTGACCGCCGATTGTCCGGATGATTTCGAGATTTTTGGGGTGGCGAACCTCGACTACCAGGTGATAGGGCTGGGGACGGCGGCGGGGATTGTTGATCAGGGCCAGGGTTGTTTTGATTATATGGGAGTCGGGATTGGGCGAGTCATCGGCCAGAACAATGATGGACCGGGCGCTGTGAGGATTGATGATTTCCAGGTCGGTCAGGTCAATCGGGCTGCCGGTACGGCAAACTATCCGGGTTCGGCCTGTCCGGCCCAGCTTGGCCCTGATCTCATCTTCCATTTCCACTTTATCTTTTTCGGCCAGGATGGCTATGCAAGAGCGAGGCTGGTTGCTGTTTGCAATCACCAACTCAGAGATGATGGTAAAAATTTGGGGCGACCAGCCCAGGATAACGGTATGGTTCTCTTCCACTACAAAGGAGCGACCTTTGCGCAGTTCCTCCAGCTTACCCTCGATCCCACTGGTCAGCACACCGATGAGAATACTGACCACAAAAATACCACCCAGGGTAATCGCCAGCATCGTCAAACGAAAAGTCCAAGTGCCGGTATCACCCGCCACCGTGCCGGCATCCATTGCCCGCATCGCGCTCATCCAGATGACTTCCCAAATGCTAAGGCTGCCGTTTTCGGTGGGCGCAAGGCCGCCGATAATGACGACCAGCGACGTACAAAGGATCATCACTGCCGAGACAATAAACAACCAGCCGATGAGCGCAATCGCGCCTTTGGACATGGTGTTATCAAACTGGTAGCGCAGCCGGTCGGTAAAGGTGATTTGTTTCATGATCGGGGGGAACTCCTCTGCCAGGACTGATGATGGATGGGTTAAACTTGATGATGGCGATGCGAGAGGCAAAATCGCCGGTAAATAGCAAGGTGAGGTTTAATCTCGTTTGGCCGGCAAATGGGGCGAGGTGATACTGATCCCCACCGTTTCAACCGGACGTTTGACTTCTTTGGTGGTCCAGGCAATATCCCAGACAACGTGGGTGCGTTTGTGTATTCGGTAATCCCACCACCCCAACGCACGGGCGTAGCCTTCGAGGGTGGCCAATACAAACAAAATCCAGATGAGCCGCAACGCGCCCCAAATCTCGTCAAGGGCCAGTTTGAGCAAACGAGGCGTGCCCATACTGGAGACTTCGTAGCCATATTTGGCCTTGAGGTGCAAATGACCGGCGTGGTTGCGCCGCCGCTGCTTGATGAAATCCTGCACCGTCTCCGGCCCCATATTGAACACAACCGCATCGGGGGCGTAACGCACCTGCAAGCCGCGCCGGATAACCAGGGCTTCGACAAAGGCTTCGTCCATAGCCACGTCGGGCGGGATTTTGTCGAACACTTTGCGGAAGGCAATCAACTCGCCCAGGCGGGGAATTTCCAGGCAAAGCTGGTGTTCCATTTTCAGGCGCAGGTGAGACAGAAAGCCGACAATATGTTCGGGCGTATTGACCGGGACTTTGTGCGCCCCGGTCATCCCCACCGCCGGGTCGGCAAACATGCGGACCATATTTTCGATGGCGTCTTCGTGGGGGATGGTGTCGCCGCTTTCCAGAACACAAATGTCCTGGGTGGCGTGAGCGAGAAAAATATTGATCGCGCTGGTTTTACCCTCGCGCTTTTCCTGAATATGGAGTTGAATACGCGGCTCTTGAGCCACAAACTCTTGCACAATTTCGATGGTTCGGTCAGTACAGCCCGAAGCCACCACAATGATTTCGCTGATGGCCACAAGATGCAGCCGCTGGCTTAACATAGCCCGGAGAATTTGGGCAATATTGGCTTCTTCGTTGTGAGCGGTAATGCCAACACTGCACTTAATCTGCCCGGGCTGCTCAATGATAATAGTCATACCTGGTTAAACTTCTTAACTTTCTTACTTTGATTGATCTTTATTGGGCGGCAGCTTTTTGGTTAATTTAAGAAAGAGAAAAGTCAAAAAACTTCCGGCGGCCATGCCAAAAGCAATTGAAAAATATTGGGGCCAAAATCCCGGAATATCACCCAGCCCCATCAGCACAGCAGGGATAATGGTCAACACACCCACGGTAAAGGCCAACAAAACACCGCGTGCCGCCGTTAAATCTGGCAGCCAAAACCCGACAGCGGCAAAAATACCCACACCCACAGTGACCAACCCGACTTGAACACTCCAATAAGGCAGCGTCAATAACTCTTTGGCCCAATCCAAAATGGTAATAATCAGCAAAAGGACAATATAAAAAAACAAGAAGGCTACCCATGATAACGCGCCGGGTTTACTTTTCATAATGAGCAATCCACGGTAAAAAATAAGCCATTGCTTTACGTATTTTGCCAGACAGCCTCACAAGTCTCTGCATTTTACCATATTCTGGCATAGCTGTCACGTTTGCAAAAATTCAATTGCCGTAAGTTTATGAGTTGGGCCAGGGAGGAACCTCTGGCCCGCGCTCCAGTTGTAGCTTAACCTGCTTGACAAACTGCCCACGCGGGATAAGCACCTTGCGCTGGCAAGTCAGGCAAACCAGGCCAATGTCGGTACCCAGCCGTACCACCCGCCAATCAGTCCCCCCACACGGGTGAGTTTTGCGCAAGCGCACCACATCTCCCAGGCGAATATCAGTCGGATCAATCATAATAATTGTAAATGGTGAATAACCAATTGTAAACGGTGAATGAAAAAGGCAACTATTCAGCCATGTCATTTCGACCGAAGGGAGAAATCTCCGAGGCCGATGCAGCGCGGTAGGGACGCTTCGCGTCGCCTACGGCCTCGAAATGATATGTGGGCTGAACAGTTAGTAATAGCTTACAATTCACTATTAGCCAAAGTGGGTTTTAAGCCCAAACGCCCCCGCCAGACATTAAACCGTGAAAAAAGATGGATCCAGGCCGGGCTGAGCTGACCGTACAGTTTGGCCTGGGGCAAGCCGGCGCGAAATTCTTCAGCGGTGCTAAAGCCGGGCACTTCCTGATAAGCCGCGCCAAGTTCCCAGCCCGTATGAGCATCGCTGCCGGCGGTGACAGGCAGGGCATGGGCGGCAGCAAAAACCCTGGCTTGTTCATTCCAGGCCGGTTGGAGGGTACGGGCATTAAAGGCTTCGACGGCATCGAGCCGGGGTAACATACTCTCCAGCATGGCCTCTGTCCAGTGGGCGCGGTGATGGTCAAACGGGTGAGAAATACTGATGACTGCCCCCTGTGCTTGCAGCCGGTCAAGAGTTTCCTGGGGCGAGAGGCGGGGGGGAACCCATTCCGTCACAAAAAATGCCAGCATTTCACCGTGGGTGGTCAGAATTTCCTCGCCGACAATGACAAATTCAGGGTCAAGCTCTTTGGCCCGCAATGCCCCTTCGATGCTGTTGTGGTCGGTGATGCAGATGCGATCCAGGCCCTTGCGCCGGGCAATTTTGATGATTTCAGCCGGACGCAGCACACCATCTTTGGAAACGCAGGTGTGCATGTGCAGGTCTACTTTGAGGGTTGGCACAGGGTAAAACTCCTGATCGGTTAAAAGTTACAGGTTACAGGTTGCAGGTTGTAAATTATGTCTAACGTTTAACGTGCAACTTGTAACCCTGTTCCCCTGCTACGTTGCTACTTTACGCGCCAGCAATTGGGCCGTCGCCCGCTGGTTATGGCTGGACTCGGCGTAAAAAAGCAGTTCGAAATCGGCAAAAGTCTCTTTCAGCTCCTGGGGCTGCAACAAAAAGTCCGGCCGGGCCGGTGGGCGGTCAGGTCCAAAGGTTTGATGGATGGTCAACGTTTCATAAACCAGCCAGCCGCCGGGCCGAAGCTGCGCTTTGATCATCGGAAAAAGCGGGCGGTACAAGAAGAAAGAAACCAGAATGACATCATACTCCCGCCGGGGCAGCCAGGGGGCGTTCGAGATCGGCCACGATCAGGCAGAGGTCTTTGCCAGGCTTTAGCCCGGCCTCGATGGCCCGCTGTTTCACCAGGCTCAAGCCCTGCCGGGACATGTCCACCGCGTCTACATACAGCCCGTGCTGGGCCAGGGCCAGGCTGTGACGGCCTGCCCCGGCGGCGATGTCCAGCGCATAACCCCGGCGGGGAAGCTGGGGCAAACAGTCAGCGACAAAAGGGCTTGGCTCGCGCCGCTCTTCAGCGTCAAAAGCCGCGTACCGCTCATCCCAGGTAGACGGTAGACGGTATCCCGCTTCCGGGACGCCGAAGGGCGCGGTAGACGAGGAGGAAGATGGAAGGACGGTCTTCAAATCCACCCCCGGCGGCGAAAAAACCAGAGCATACCGGCTACAATCGCCATAAAGACACCCCAAACATACAGGTAACCATACTCCCAGCGAATTTCGGGAAAGAACTCAAAATTCATGCCGTAGACACCGGCGACAAAAGACAACGGCAGAAAAATAGTCGAGACAATGGTCAGCGCTTTCATCACCTCATTGAGGCGATTGGAGGCCGCCGAAAGATAAGTATCCAGCGTGCCGGTGGCCACATCCCGGATTGACTCGCTCAAATCATGGATGCGAACCAGGTGATCGTAAATATCGCGATAGTAGATGCGATGCGCATCCTGAATCTGGGGCAAATCATCCCGACTCAGCCGATTCATCACCTCGCGCTGCGGGGCGATAATCCGCCGCAGGGTTAAAATACTGTGTTTGAGGGCCAGAATGCGCTGCAACAACCCTCGCTCCGGTTTAGCCAGAACCACCTGGTCTTCCAGGTGATCAATCTCCTCATCCATCGAGTCGAGCAGGGGCAGATATTCATCCATCAACTGATCGAGAATGGTGTAACATAGAAAGTCAGCCCCATTTTCGAGTAGCCGTGCATCCCGTTCCAGCCGATTCCAAACTGCTTTAATGGGCGACATTTGACGACAGGTGTATGAAGTGACCAGATAGTTAGGCCCTAAAAAAAAGTTCAACTCCATCGTGTCAAGCTGATCCAGCGGAAAATCGGCCAACAAAGCATGGACGATGATAAAAAGGTAATCGTTAAAAATGTCTACTTTGGGGGCCTGATAGCCATCGCTCAAACAGTCTTCGATGGTCAGGGGGTGAAAATGAAATACATCACCCAGAATGGCATTAACTTCTGCCTCGTTTGTTTCTTCCAGGCTGACCCACAGCAGCCCTTCCGGGTCTTGCAAGGCCTGGGCCATTTGATCCTGGCTCAGATTTAATTGGCGGGGAGCATTTTTGGGACAGAAGATTGAGCGGATCATATAGCCATTAAACCTCGGGTTACCCCGCCGGATCGTGCAGCATGCGCCCGATGAGGCGCAAGGTTTTCTCTAACTCAGCCTGCCAGACTTCGATTTTGGGATGCAGCGGCAGCGAAATCTGGCGCGGCGTAACTTTGGCTGCCGGGCTGAGCCGACGCTGCAAGCCGGGCCGGTCAATGTCCTGCAAGCTGTCGGCCCGGATAATGATTTGGCCCGTCTCGGTCAGGATGGCCCTCACCCCCGCCTCCATTGCCAGGATTTTGAGCCGCAACTGATAAAGCAGGTTAGCCACCGGCTCCGGCAGCTCGCCGAAGCGGTCCTCCAACTCTTTGGCCATCTCCTCAATCCCCTTGAGGTTGGTCACACCGGCCAAACGCCGATAGAGTCGCAGGCGCAGCTTTTCTTCGGGCAGGTAATCTTCCGGCACATAGGCCGGAATGGGCAGGTTAAGCTGCAAACCTTCGGCCAGCGGATTGAGATAGGTGGCCGCCTCTTCGCCCGTGACCAGCAGCGGTGACTCACCCCGCATTTCGCGGACAGCCTGGGCCAGCAAACGAGTGTACAGATCAAAGCCTACGGCGGCAATCTGGCCGTGCTGCCTGGCTCCCAGCAGTTCACCCGCCCCACGAATTTCCAGATCGCGCATGGCGATGCGAAAACCGGCCCCCAACTCGCTGGCCTCAGCGATGGCCTCCAGCCGTTTGCGGGCATCGGCATTGAGTTCGTGGTGTTTGGGCGTCAGCAGGTAAGCATAAGCCCGCACCGCGCCGCGCCCGACCCGCCCGCGCAGTTGGTAAAGCTGGGCCAACCCCAGCCGGTCGGCCCGGTCAATCAGGATGGTGTTGACATTGGGCATATCCAACCCATTCTCAATGATAGTCGTACTGACCAAAACATCAAATTCACCGGCCAAAAATTCAATCATCACCCGTTCCAGGTGACGCTCACTCATCTGGCCGTGGGCCACCTCCACCCGCGCTTCCGGCACAAGATTGCGGAGGCGGTTGGCCATCTGCTCGATGCCCATCACCCGGTTGTAGACAAAAAAGATCTGCCCGCCCCGGTCCAGCTCACGCAAAATAGCCGTCCGAATCAAGCCCTCATCGTACTCGGTGATGGTGGTTTGGATGGGCAGCCGCTCGTCGGGCGGGGTGTCAATGGTGCTCAAATCGCGCACCCCGCTGAGCGACATGTGCAGGGTGCGGGGGATGGGCGTGGCAGTCAGGGTCAGCACGTCCACATCTGTCCGCATAGCCTTGAGTTTTTCTTTGTGCTTGACCCCAAAGCGCTGCTCTTCATCAATGATCAGCAGCCCTAAATTCTGAAAGGTGATATCTTTTTGCAACAGGCGGTGCGTGCCGATGACAATATCGGTGACGCCGGCGGTCAAATTCTTGAGCGTTTCCTCCTGCTGGTGCGGGGTGCGGAAACGGGACAGCATCTCAATTTTGACCGGGTAGGAACTCATGCGTTGCTGGAACGTTTGATAGTGCTGCTGAGCCAGAATGGTGGTGGGGGCCAGCACGGCGACCTGCACCCCATCCATCACCGCTTTGAAAGCGGCCCGCAGAGCCACCTCGGTTTTGCCATAGCCGACATCGCCGCAGATCAGCCGGTCCATCGGCTGCTGTTTTTCCATATCGGCCTTCACTTCGGCGATGGCCCGCAGTTGGTCCTCCGTTTCGATAAAGGGGAAGGCGTCCTCGATCTCCCGCTGCCATTCGCTATCGGGGCTGTAGGCCCGGCCCGGCGTCACCTCGCGCTTGGCGTATATTTCCAGCAGTTCTTTGGCAATCTCTTCGACCGCCTTTTTGGCCCGGCGTTTGACGGTGTTCCAGTCGGCGTTGCCCAGCCGGTTCAACGAAGGGGCAACCTCATCCATCCCCACATAGCGGGCCAGCCGGTCGGCCTGGTGGATTGGAACGTAGAGCTTGTCATTATTGGCGTAGCGGACTTCCAGGTACTCCCGCTCGACGCCTTCAAAATCCAGCTTGACCAGCCCGGCATAGCGGCCAATGCCGTGCTCAATGTGGACGACCGGATCGCCCGGATTGACATCGGCAAAAAAGGTCTCCGGGGTAACGCCTTTGCGCGGTTTGCGCTGGCGTAGGGCCGTCGGCTTTTTCCAGCCAAACAACTCCGAGTCCGACATCACCGTGAGCAGGTTGTCCTCAGTCTTTGCCTCTCTTCGCGCCGACCAACCTTCCATCAGGGTGCCGTGCAGCAGGGTAATACTGCCGGAGGGCGGCGGCGGGTCGCCAGAGGTTAAGCTTTCCGCCGGGGTTACGGTTAAATTGGCCTGCTCCTCCAGCAGGTGGCTCAGCCGGGCCGCCTGACGGCTGACCAGCACCACCCGCTCCTTTTTCTTTTTGCGCTCGACAATCTCCTCGACCACGTTTTTAATCTGCCCGCCAAAAGCCGGGGCGGGGATGAAAGCGGATTGGAGGAGGTAGGGGGATTTGTCAATGGTGAATTGTGAATTGTGAATTGTGAATGGTGAATGGTCCGAGGATTGACCCGTTGGATCGGCGGTCGGTGGCCTGTCCTGCTCATAGGGGACCTTTGGCTCTCGAATGGGTCGGCGGTCGGCGGTTTCGGTGCGGAGAGCGGTAAAGCCCAACACCAGCGACCGGCGCGAGGCCAACGCCGCCGCAAGTTCGGCCCAGCCAAAATAGGGATCGGGCCACTCGGCGGGCAAATCGCCCACGTCGGTCAAATCCCGCTTGAGAGTGCGGGCCTGGGTTTCCAACTCGTCCACCACCAGGGCCAACTCTTCGGCATCTTCGATGAAAATCAGGGCGTCGTCAGTGAGATAATCCAGCACCGAAGAGGCGTGAAGCGATGAGGCGATGAGGCGATGAGGCGATGAGGCGAGATTTTCTTTCGTCTCATCTTCGCCTCGCGTCCTCACGTCATCCGCCTTCACCAGCCCATTATTGTAGAAGAAGGGCAAATAATACTCGATGCCCCGAAAAGTTGCGCCGCCGGCCAGACGGGCCACATCTTCTTCAAAAGCGATTTTGGCGCTGGGCTGCAAATTGGAAAGGTCCCACTGGCTCAAGCAGGCTGCCGCTCGCCCGGCATAACGGGGCAGCGACTCGATGGCCGGCCCGACGGCGAAGCTTTTGAGACGGGCCTCGGAGCGTTGGGTCACCGGGTCAAAATGGCGGAGAGAGTCAATCTCGTCGCCGAAAAGCTCGATTCGGATGGGCAGCGCCGCGCTGGGCGGAAAAATATCCAAAATCCCGCCACGCCGGCTAAAGCTGCCCGGTACTTCCACCACCTCTTCCGGCTGATACCCCAGCGCTACCCACTGGCCCAAAACGTCGTTGAGGTTGATCCGCTGGCCTACCTTGAAAGACATCAACGTAAATTCGGCAGGGGGAAGGGTGTAGCTCATCAAGGCGCGAGCGGAAGTGACCAGCAGGGGAGCAGAGGAGCGAGGGGGCGAAGGAGCATTGTTTATTGCCAATTGATTATTAACCGTTGGCTGTTGACCATTTTTGTAAGCCACCAACGCGGTTAACGCGGCCAGGCGTCCCTGGATGGTTTCGCTGCCCCAGGCCACTCTTTCGTGCGGCAGCGAGTCAGGGTCGGGTAAACGATAAACAACGGTTGGCTGTTCTATCCAGATCTGGATTTGCTCCGTCAAAATTCTGGCCCGGTCGGCGCGGGCAGTGATGAAGAGGAGAGGCCGCTGCAATTCTGTGCGCAGCGCAGCCAGCAGCGCCGGTCGGGCGGCAGTGAGCAGGCCTAACGGATGCTGAACAGCATCAATCCATTCATTGGCCTGGAGCGCATCAGCCAACGTGTTATAAGCCGGTATATGGTTGAGTAGTTTGAGGAGAGGCGACAGGTTCATTAATAACCGTTTCACCAGTTAGCATTTGTTAATTTTATTACAGCCAAGTTAGTAATTATAACAAATTTTTGGAAAATTCTCGAATCAAAAATCCTTCCCCGCTTAAACATGTTGTTAGCCCATTTGAGTTATGGTAAAATGAGTCACACAACTGGGGTAAATTATTAGCCAACTTCGCGCGTGAATTCCTATGACCCAAAAACAGACCGAACCCAAGCTGGATATTGCCGGCCTGGAAGCGCCTGAGCTAGACCTGACCAAAATCTTGCTGGTGGACGACGTGCCGGAAAACCAGGTCTTACTGCAATATATGTTTCAGGGTACCGGGTTTAACCTGAGTCTGGCCGCCAATGTTGAGCAGGCGCTGGAAAAGGCCCAGGCTGAATTACCTGCCGTAATTATCACCGATATTCAGATGCCCGGCTTGAGCGGTTTTGACCTGTTGGCTTCCCTGAAAGGCGATGAGCGCACCAAAAATATCGGGGTTATCCTGGTCACTGCCCACCACCGCGAGTCTCGCCAGGTAAGCCACGGCCTGAATCTGGGGGCCGATGACTATATCTCTCGCCCGTTTGTACGGGATGAATTTATGTCGCGCGTGCAGGCGGTCAGGCGGGTTAAGGCCGCGGAAGTCGAAACCCAACGCCAGGCCCGCCTGGTTACCCGGCGCAATCAAAGGCTGCAACTGGTTAACGAACTGGCCCTGGCCGTTAATTCTGCCTCGGATTTACAGGCTATCCTGCCACCCTTTTTGTCAAAACTGGCCCAACTCATTCAAGCCGAATTGGTGGCCCTTATTTTACCCGACGAAGAAAAAAAAGAATTGATGGCTCACGTGGTTCTGCCGGGTGGTAAACATATAGCCACCTCGCTCACTTTTATGGTAGTAGACAAAATTTCTAACCAAATCCTGCAAGGTAACGTACCCACGCTGGTGCTGTATTTGCTCGACCAGTACCAATTAGAAGAGGAACTGGGGTTTGGGGTCTCTTTTGAAGCTGTTCAAGATATTCAGTTGTTGAGCCGGGAGCAGATTGTAGGCAGCCTGGCTTTTGTGGGCCGGCAGCCTCTTGCTTTGGATGAAGCTGACTGGACCCTCTTACGCTCGGTGGCCAGCATTATTGCGGTAGCCGTAGAAAATGCCCGTCTGCTGGACAGCGCCCAGCAGCAGGTTGACGATTTAATCGCCCTCAACGAAATTGGCCGGGCATTGACCTCGACTCTGGATTTGGAGCAGGTCTTAAAACAAACCACCTTGCTCATCCAGCGGGCCTTGCTTTCTGAAGCAGCACTGCTATGGCTGCTCGACGAGACCGGCCAGGAATTGGTTTTGATTGCCGCTTCGGGCCTGGGGGCCAGTTTAGCCACGGGCTTTCGTTTGCCGCTTGATGAGCGACTGGTGGGCCAGGTAGCCCGCACCGGCGAGCCGCATATTGTGGCCGATATTACCAAAGATGAAACCTTTTTGACCCCATTTCCCCAACTGAGCCATTACCAGTTTCACTCGGTGCTGAGCATGCCGGTGCAGATCAAAGGCAAAACTATCGGGGTGATGCAGGCGCTGCACCAAAAAGTGAATCGTTTCGATCAGGATGATCTGCGGTTATCTTACTCGATGGTCAGCTCGGTGGGTATTGCGGTTGAAAATGCCCGGCTTTTTAATGAGGTGCAGACGTTTAGCCGCCAATTAGAGGGAATGGTAGCCGAACGAACCCGGCAGTTGGCCGAAGAAAAAGAAAAAAGTGAAGCCATTTTGGCCAGTATGGCCGACGGCTTGCTGGTGCTGGATGCCCAGCATCGCATTTTAACCGCCAATAAGGTCGCCGAAACCATGCTTGATCTCAACCTGGAGGAACAACAGGGACAGTCGCTCAAGCCGGCCCAATTAAGGAATCCATTGTGGCAGTGTGTGCTTCAACTCAGCAGCAGCCCCCACCTTACCGATACTGCGCTGGTAGATGTCCCCGCTGCCGCGATAACCACGGCCCGCTCTATTCAGGCTCACTCGGCCAAAATGCGGCCGGGTACCGAGGAGAGTATTGGCACGGTGATTGTGCTGCGCGATATCACCAGCTTGACCGAGGTAGAGCGATTGAAGGCCCGTTTTATGGCCGGGGTAACGCACGAGCTAAAAACGCCGTTATCGGTCATTCGTCTGCATGCCAAAAACCTCATGACCTACTACGATCGTTTGTCCAGCTCAAACCGGGCCGAACTGCTTACCGCCATCCAGGGGCAAACCCTCCTGCTGGAGCAGCTTATCGAGGACATTTTGCAGCTCTCCCGGCTGGATGCCGGCTTAAAAAACACCGAACCGGAGCCGTTCAATTTAATTGAGGCAATCCACCGGCCCATTACCGATCTGCGCCCGCTGGCCGAGTCCAAACGCCTGAAACTCATCTGGCAAGAACCGGCACCGGCAGTCCAAATAGCGGCCGACCAGAACCAGATCGAACGAGTGGTTCGGAATTTGATAGATAATGCCATTAAATACACGCCCGCTGGCGGTTTGGTAACAGTCAAAGCCCTGGTAACCTCAAACAACGGGCAGACGGTGGCCCAAATTCGGGTCAGCGACACCGGGATCGGTATTCCGCCGGATCAACAAGCCCGCATCTTTGAGCGTTTCTACCGGGTTGATCCTTCGCACACCATCCCTGGTACGGGGCTGGGTTTGTCTATTGTCAAAGAAATTGTTAATGTCTATGCCGGAGAAGTTGAACTGGAGAGTACACCAGGGCAGGGTAGCACGTTTATCGTTACCCTGCCGGCTGTTTCCAGCAAAAAATAAATCGAGGTTCACGCCACAGGCGAAGCATAAGAATGGGGCAGACAGTCCCAAAGGGACGACGCCAACAACAAAAATGACTTTCTGACTACTGACTACTGATTACGACTACTATTTTCACAGGAGGGTACTCATGGGAATAACCTTAGAAAATGAGCCAAGTTATAAACCCCTGATTCTGGTTGTGGATGACAACCCCGAATATTTGAACGGCATTAAATTGACCCTGGAGATGGAAGGCTTCAAAGTTTTAACAGCGCATGACGGTCAGCAAGCTCTGGACCGACTCCACGCCCTTCCTATCGGCCAGAGTAAGGCCAGTCCCGAAGCCAAACGCCTGCCCGACTTGATTCTGGCCGATATTATGATGCCGGTAATGGATGGGTATGATCTTTACGACCGCATCCGCTCCCATCCCTACACCAACATATCCCTTATCTTCCTCACCGCCAAATCCGGCGACGAAGATGTGCGCCTGGGCAAAGAATTGGGGGCCGAAGATTATCTCTCCAAACTGGCTTCAACCGAAGATTTATTAGCCAGTGTTCGCGGCAAGCTCAATCGAGTGGGCCAGCAGCGCGCCGTTATGACTGAGTTTCACGATAATATGGGGCAATCGGGCAATATCGGCGGAATTATTCTGCTGGTCGTCATTATTTTGTTGATAATCCTGGCGTTCTATTTAGGTACACTATTTTCGTGATTGACCGGATTACTCCCGCGGCCGCATCTGCGGAAATAGAATTACTTCACGGATAGACTGCTGGTTGGTTAGCAGCATTGTCAACCGGTCCACGCCCATGCCCAAACCGCCGGTCGGCGGCATACCCTGCATCAGGGCCACAATGTAATCATCGTCCATCACGTGCGCTTCCTCGTCGGCGTCTTTTTGCTGCTCCAAAAAACGCTGGCGCTGGATAATGGGGTCGTTCAACTCCGAATAGGCGTTGGCAATTTCCATACCGACTACAAAGGCTTCAAACCGCTCGACCATACGCGGGTCCTCCGGCTTCTGTTTGGACAGGGGCGAAATATCCAGCGGAAAGGTGTGAATAAACGTCGGGTTGACAATCGTCGGCTCGACATATTCACCCAGCAGTTCGCCCACCAGTTTACCCCAGTTCGGCTGCGGCGACACATTCAGCTTGAGCCGCTGGCACTCGGCCCACAGCGCCTTCACATCCCCATAAGTCTCAAAAATATCAATTCCAGTGTACTGTTTGATCCCTTCGGCCAGATTCAACCGCCGCCAGGGCGGGGTCAGGTCCACTTCTTTCCCGTCAAAGATAACCAGGGTTGTGCCCAGCACTTCCTGCGCCACCGTAGCAACCAGGGTCTCGGTCAGGCGCATCATATCTTCATAATCGGCGTAGGCCCAATAGCACTCCATCATGGTAAATTCGGGGTTGTGCCGGGTGCTGATGCCTTCATTCCGAAAGTCTTTGCAGATTTCGTACACCTTCTCAAAGCCGCCCACAATCAGCCGTTTCAGATAAAGTTCATCAGCAATCCGCAGATAAAGCGTTGTATCCAAGGCATTGTGATGGGTCACAAAAGGCCGGGCCATTGCGCCGCCGTAAATGGGCTGCAAGGTGGGCGTTTCTACTTCCAAAAAGCCTTTGCCATCCAAAAACCGGCGCGTGGCCGTAATGATTTTGCTGCGTTTGACAAAAATATCACGCACCTCCGGGTTGGCCAACAAATCCAGATAGCGCTGGCGGTAGCGGGTTTCGGTATCTTTCAAGCCGTGCCACTTTTCCGGCAACGGATGGAGGGCTTTGGAGGCCAATTGAAAAGCGGTCACATGAACGCTGACCTCGCCGGTGCGGGTGCGGAAGAGATACCCCTGCGCGGCCACAAAATCACCCAGATCAAAATCCTTGTTGAACTGCTGATACAGGTCCTCGCCCAAATCGTCTTTGCGAAAGTAAAGCTGCAAACGGCCCGTGCCATCTTCGATGTGGGCAAAGCGCTTTGCCCATGTTCCGTATCGCCACCAAACGCCCGGCCACGGCCACCTCAGGGCGCGGCTTTTCCTCGCTGCCCTCGGGTAAAGCAGCCTCGGCGGTTTCAAATATCTGAATGGCCGCCGCCGCCGAGTGCTCACGGGTCACACGGGGCGGGTAAGGCAGTTGGCCGCGTTCGGCAAAGGCGGGAAGCTTGTTCAAGCGCTGTTCGATTTGCTCACCGAAAGCTTGAAAGTAACTCAGATCTTGTTCCATTGAAATTTTTTCTCCAAAAAATGCAAATAAAAAACGGAGTCTCCTGGGGAGACTCCGCTCTATTATGCACGCTTAAAGCGTTTGACGCAAGCTATTCGATCTTGACCACTTTGAAAGTGATCTCACCGTTGGGAGTCTCAGCCGTTACCGCTTGACCCACTTTAGCCCCCAACAGGGCCTTACCAATCGGCGATTCATTGGAGATTCTGCCGTTGAGCGGATCAGCTTCGGCGGAACCGACAATGTGGTAGGTCTCCGGGTCAAAGCCCTCTTCGGCCACCGTCACCCTGCTGCCCACATTCACGTAGTCGCCGCTGCCATTCTTCTCGATGATGACAGCCTCGCGCAGTTGTGCTTCGATGGTCTGGATTCGGCCTTCCAGAAAGGCCTGCGCCAATTTGGCTTCATCATAAGCGGAATTCTCGCTGATATCGCCCTCTTCTTTAGCCGATTGAATAGCGGCAGCAACCTCCTTGCGGCGAACCGTTATCAAGTCCTTGAGTTCTTCTTCTAGTTTCTTTTTGCCTTCTGAGGTTAAATAAACAGGTTTATCTGCCATTGAAAATTTTCCTTACCTCATTTCTATAAACAATACTATCCAAATATCTCACACCCACTACAAAAAGCAGGGGTAGAAAAAGCGGCTTACCTAGCCCGCTATCGTCAAACTGGATCCGGCAGGGTGCTAACTGTAAAGCAAGATCTGGAGATTTTTAACTCTACCCTCGCGAGGTTATAACGAGGGAGAACCAATAAAAAAAACAGAGACCTTATTCGGGTCCCGGTCACAGCGGCGAATATATTCGCAATTAATTGCTGCTATTATACCCGAGAATTCTTGATTTGTAAAGGGCTTTTCTAA
>JAAUSP010000121.1 GCA_012032575.1 Anaerolineales bacterium
ACATTTTGTATGGTGAGCAAGTGACCATTGTGCCGGGCGGTCTGACCCGCGTGGCCCTCCGGCGCGGTTCCCTGGTGGTCAACTCCTCCCAGGGCGGCGGAAGCAAGGATACGTGGGTGTTGTATGAATAATGTATTTTTCGCCTCCTTTAAAAATAGCTTGGTTCATGTCACTGCGAGCCGTAGGCGAAGCAGTCTCCTACCCCAACGAGGGGATTGCTTCGGCCTTACGGCCTCGCAATGACATTTTTACGCAACACGTAAGACGCTAGAGGTCCCCATGCTGTCACGAGTCGCCGACCATTTATACTGGATGAGCCGCTACCTGGAACGGGCCGAACATACCGCCCGGTTGATTGGGGTGCATCTTGATTTGATGCTCGACCAGTCTCCGGTTATGGCTGCTTCGCGCCGGGAACGGCTGGCGGCCAGCCTGGCGACCGTTCTGCCGCCTGAAAGCTTGCAGGATGATTACCACACCATCCAGGCACTGACCTTTAGCCCGGCCAATAAATCCTCTATTGTGGCCTGCATTGCCGCCGCCCGTGAAAACGCCCAGAACGTGCGCGAACAGATCAGCTCGGAAATGTGGGAGCAGATCAATCAGCTTTATCTCTCGCTCAAACAGGCCAAACCCGAAAAGATATGGCGCACAGAGCCGCACCGCTTTTTTCGCTCGGTCAAAGAAGGGGCGCACCTGTTTCAGGGCTTGACCGACTCTACCATGAATCACGGCGAAGGCTGGCATTTTATTCAGGTGGGCCGCTTCATCGAGCGGGTCGGCGCTACGGCCGCTTTGCTGGATGTCCATTATGGGGCTTTTAACCAATCGCTTCAAGATTTCAGCCTGCCCGGTGGCTATCTGGAGTGGATTGGCTTATTGCGGAGCTGCACCGCCTTTGAATCGTACTGCAAAGTCTACACCGCCGATTTTCAGGCTGAGGCCATTGCCGAGTTTTTGCTGCTCAACCACGAATTTCCTCACTCTGTTTACTTTGCCGTTAATGAGATACAGGCGGCGTTGCACGGAATTGCCGAGTTGACCGAGACACGCAAGGTGGGCCGGGTCTATCGGCTGGTGGGCCGGCTGCGGGCCACCTTCGATTTTGACCAGATTGATGAAATTATGGCCGCCGGCCTGCACCTCTATTTGCAGGACATCCAGAGCCAGTGCCGCCAGATTCACCAGGCGTTGTATCAGACCTTTATTACCTACCCCATCGAGGCGGCTCTGACTGCCGAGGGACGTTAGAGGATTTGTTTTCATGTATTATTCTATCCGCCACATCACCCGCTTCCGCTACAATGTGCCGATCCACGAAAGTATGATGGAATTGCGTATGCAGCCCCGCGACGAGGGCCGGCAGCGCCGCCATTCCTTTGAGTTGTCCATTAACCCGCGCGCACAAGTGACGCATTATCGGGATTATCTGGGTAACACAGTTCACCATTTCGATATTCCCGGCCAGCACACCCAATTGGTCATCACCTCTCAGGCCATGATCGAGCTGACTCCGCCGCCGCCTTTGCCCGACGCCCTGAGTGCGGATGCCTGGGACGCCCTGGATCAGATGATTCAGCAAGGAGACTACTGGGAAATGTTATCCCCAAGTCACTTTGCCCGGCCCACCGATCTGCTGACCGATCTGGCCGCCGAACTAAACCTTCACCGTGAGGCTGATCCCCTGACCACCCTGCGCCACCTCAATACGGCTATGCGTGATACCTTCGATTATCAGCCCAGCGGCACGCGGGTGGATTCGCCCATTGATGAGGCGATGCAAAAACGGCAGGGCGTGTGCCAGGATTTCGCCCATATTATGATCGCTCTGGTACGACAAATGGGGATTCCCTGCCGTTATGTCAGCGGCTATTTATTTCACCGGCGGGAAGATCACGACCGCTCTGAGGCCGACGCCACCCATGCCTGGGTGGAGGCGCTGCTGCCGGAATTAGGCTGGATTGGCTTTGACCCGACCAATGATCTCATTGCGGGAGACCGCCATATTCGGGTGGCAGTGGGGCGGGATTACGCCGACGTACCGCCGACGCGAGGGGTTTTCAAGGGAGACGCCCGCAGCGAGCTCAGCGTAGCCGTCCAAGTCCGCCCGGCCGACGACGCCTATATCCATAAACTCACCCTGACCGAACCGGAACTACCGCCCCTAACCTGGCTCCCGGCCGAGGCCGAGCCTGAGGTGGAGGTTGACCTCCTGCGGCAGCAGCAACAGCAGCAGCAGCAGCAGTAATAATAGTAATCGAGCAAAAAAGAGTCTCTCCCAAATCGGGAGAGACTCTTTTTAGTTTGACATAAACTCTTTTTGTCGGTATGCTAGTTATATGCCCAATCTGATTTGCTGCGGCCCGATGCGCTCGCTATGGGTTTCAGTGGGCGGTGCAAAATTGGTAATGAGAACTTCCTTATTTAATACTCGTTCCGAACCGTTCTTTTTCGTTTTCATACCGGAGAAAGATTGTACCGGGATAACATAATCGCCCAAATATAAATCGTGTATTTCCGGCTGATCATAGGAAGATAGAATCCATTTGCATTTTGCCGTACTGAGACGTTCAGCCAGTTTTTGGTGATCTTCCCAATTTCTCATATTGTGAGCATAATTACAGCCGTTACCAGGATAAGGAGGATCAATATACATCACTGTCCCTGGCCGATCATATCGCTCAAAACAGTCTTGCCAGGGGAGGTTTTCAATAATTACGGTACGGAGACGTTCATACACCGGCTCCAAACGCTGCCGCAGTGTCTTCAACGCGCCAATCAGCCGGTTGCCATGACCGCCATCGGTAATGCTGGTGGCAAAACGGGGATAATCCAACTCGCCACCCCAGCCGGCCATAATCAGATAATAGAAACGGTGAGCGCGCTGCACGTCAGTCAGTTGCGTAGAATCTAACTCAGCCAGCCGGTTAAATTCTGCCCGTGAGACTAACTCCCATTCAAAGGACTCGATCAAGGCTTCGGGCTTTTCTTTAACGACACGAAAAAAAGTAATCAAATCCTGATCAATGTCGTTCAAAACTTCCACATCACTGAGCGGCTTGGCGAACAATGTCCAGGCTGCTCCAGCGAATAACTCAATATAACAGGTATGAGGCGGCAGCAATGCCACAATCTGCTTCCGCAGGCGAGATTTGCCGCCCACCCATTTGATGGGGCTGTTAATCATTTGGTATTCGCCGTTTTTAGCAGTCATGCAATCAGGTCCTTTTGATTTACACAGTACCAAATACTGTCTCTATTAGAGACATAATTTATCACATTAATCAATAGATGTCAAGAGTATCAATAAGAATATTATAGCACATTTTTTCTAAGACCAAGCAGCTTATGCAAAGATTTGGCGAAAAACTACGCGCCTTGCGAATACAAAACCGAATGACCCTCAAGGATTTAGCTATTGCCCTCGGGCATACTGCTCATGGTTATATCAGTGAAATCGAATTTGGCAAGAAAAAACCAACCGCAGAATTTGTCCTCAATGTAGCCCGCTTATTCAATGTAACCACCGATCAATTGTTGAAGGACGAGTTGGATTTAGACATCAATCGCTCAGACCCAAATAGAGAGGAATAGCTATAATGTCTACTGTCTTTGTAAATCGCCCACCAACCTCCCAAGAATTAGAAAAACTTCGTCTCGTTTTAAGCACTTATCAGGATGGAACCGGTCAACTTGTTTTCAAAAATAACATCTTTTTACCAGGCTGGCGAGATTTTGAACGTTCTGTTGCTCTGGTTTTTAATGGTCAAGCTCAGGAAAGTAAGGCAATCTTTGATGTTTTGCTTTCAGACTCCGAGCAGAGTGGTCTCAATTATGGATTATCCTGCAAAATGCGTGAGACTTTGAGTTACCTTGATAGAACTAATCGAGTGACGATAGAAGTCTCCAATTCTGCCGGGAAATTTTGGGGTGCTCTCAGAGCACACGGGCTGAATGAAGAAAACTACGAGAGTAACCCTGAGCTAGCCGGAAAAGCGATTATTGAATTAGTCGAAAGCTGGCATAATACTGTAAGTATTGCGAACGGTGGAAACGTTGACCTTACTGGAAGCTACTACTTGGCCCTTCAATGGGATAAAAAGTCTGGATATTACCAATTGTTTCAACTTCCTCTCAACCTACCTGATTATCGAACCTTGCACTGGCGTGTAATCAGCAGACGTCTCATTTCAATTGATTCTGAAGGTGTACTTTTTGAATGGTACGGGCTTTCTGGCGGGCAATTGAAATATTACCCTTTTGCCAATAAAGCTATTTGGAAATCTGAACGTTTCAAATTGGAACCGCTGCCCAAAAATGAAGTAGGGTATGGGATTTTACGCAAGGTGACCGATTATTTCCCAGATCTTTGGGAATCAGCATGCAAAGACTCTTAATGAGCGAGTAAGAAATTTTTGTAGCTAAATCTTCCTAAAAGCAAGAATATGTTCCACGCTAATACCACCGCCATCTGTTCCCAGATTAGGAATTCGCTTTTTGCGAATATTTCGGCTGTAGTAATCAACAAATTTGACTCCCCCAATTGAATTAAACAACTCAAGAGTAATATTGGCGTTATCAAAAAGAGTTCGAGATAAAACACGATTACCAATAACAATGATAATCCAATTAGATACTACTCTTTTCATTTCTTTGAGGGCTTCATAATAATCGGCATAAAATGCAACCGCATCTTGATAATGCTTTGTGCTGCGGTTTAACACATTTGATGCAGCTACATGTAGCGTCATTGATGGGGGAAGTGTCTTGTTTTTGTGATTTCCACCTAAAAACCATCTCTTGTGTTGATCAATAACTGTTGGAGATAAACCTAACCATTCCAGCATATATCTTGAAAATTGAAAGTACCCCACACCATTGGTATCATCGGCATAAGGCGGTGAGCAAATAATACTATGATATTCTTCATTTTCTAGCGGAAGATTTTTAGCATCTGCTGTTTCAATCCTCGCTGTAAAGCTTTTTGGTAAATTGGGCACTTGTTCAATAGCTAATTTAGCGCGTTCTGAAAATATGCTAAATGAATTAGGCTGAAAAGTTTCCAGGTCTCTACCCTGTAATTTACGCAAGCGAACCTCTCCTCGATATGTGAGCATGACACTTCGCACAGTTGCGGAGAGAATTGCAAAAAATAGATTCTTTACTTTTTCATCCTGACATTCGTTGATCACATAGCTCAATGCTGATAATTCAGGAAGGGTTTCGTGTTTAAACCAATATTTAGCCTGTTCGCTAATTTGCGGTTGAAACTGTCCAACTAAATCCCTGGCTTTATTTTATATATGATTATATTCCGTTTGAATGACGTGACGATCCAGCCAAGTAGTTTTTGATTTAGATAAAATTACAGCCAGAGGATTAATATCAAAACCAGCACAATCACGTCCTGATAAAATGCTTTCAATTAGAACACCACCGCCACCACAAAACGGATCAAGAACCTTTTTTTTCGTAGGAACATAAGTGTTTATCAATTTTCTGGCTAGAGGTGGATTAATGGCAGCTACATAGGCGTGTAAAGAGTGAGTTGCATGACGAGTGGACTCACCTTCGAAATTTAGATCAGTACCCTCTAATAAGCGTTTATTTGTAACTGCAACAATATCTCCAGGTGTATAACTATATATTTCACGTTCAGGCGATAATGGCATGTTTTTCCTGCGAAGTTAATGAAGTTGTTATATTACTTAGGTGTTTCCACTTTATACGGCACAATCCGCTCCCGCACAATATTTAATGCTTGCAAGGTAGTCTCTTGAGGCCCATACTCCAAAATAATTCTGTCGGCAATCACCTGGGCGGTCAATTCGGCCAATGGTACACCAAAGTACTCGGCAAACCGGGCGAGTTGGACCTCGGTTGGTAATCTCTCCCCTCGCTCGATTTTACTCAACAAGGTCGAATCAATCTCCACCGCTGCCGCCACTACTCGCAATGGCTCGCTACGTTGTTTGCGCCAGGCGCGAATCGTTTCCCCAAAAGTTTGTTCTAAATCCACAAATAATGTCTTGTTTGTTATTGTCTTGACAAATTTTGTCTAATTCTATCACATTTGTCTTGTAAAGTCAAGAGACTCAAAACTCATTCCATTGTTGTAATAATGGTTCTAATTCGAGATGACTTTGGATCACCGCATCCGGCGTAATCTTCGGACCATTTTCCAGTCCGTTGGCCTGATCCTCGTTGAGGCCGATGTACTGCACCGCCCGCATACCGACCGCCTGCGCCCCGGCAATATCGGTTCGCAGGAGGTCGCCGATGTGAACGGCTTCGGCGGGGGCAGCATCGAGCGCGGCGAGGGTGGTCAAAAAAGCAGAGGGATGGGGTTTGCTGCGGCCTATCTCGTCGGAAAAAGTGAGGTGGGTAAAGTAGCCGGTCAGGTGGTCACGCTCCAACAGTTGGCGCAGCACCCGCCCCGGCGTGATGCCCGTATCGGAGATAATCGCCAGGCGGTAGCGGCTGGCAAGATCGGGCAGAACGGTGAGAACTTCGGGAGCGAGGACAGGGGCGTCGGCCAGGATGCTGTGTTCCATGGTCTGTTGGATTTCGGCCAGCAAGTCCGCCTCCAGGGTCAGGCTTAAATGGCCCAGCATCACCGCCAGCCATTCGTCGGCGGTCATGGTGCGATGCTCCTCAGTCCAGGTGCGGCTCCAGGTTTGGCGGGCCAACTGCACCGCCGCCTCCAATTGATCGAGGGCCACACTCGACCCGTTGCCCTGCTCAATCACCTCCTTCAGGTGTAGCAGGCGCTTGGTGTAATCTGTGGCTTTGCTCTTGTAAAGGGTGGACCAAAATCGAATGTGATGGCTTTGATCGGCAAGGTTGTCTCCTGGGGAAGGGAACTTAGGGAACTGGGGGAACTTATAGGAACTAAAGGGATTAGGTCCCTGCTTCCGTTAGTTCCCTCAGTTCCTTTTTATGGCTGTTTTAATTTGGGCGGCCAGGTTTTTCGCCCGCTCCGGCGCGTCACCGACATAATGGGAGGCGTTGAGCAGGGCCATGATTTGAGCCGGGCTGAGGTAGGCCGTAATTCTGGGATCGCTGGCCAGACGCTCCGGCAGAGGATTGGGCTGACCGGCGGCCAGTTCGGCCCAGGCGGCCAGGCTGTGCTCGCGGATGATTTCGTGCATCTCCTGCCGGTCGGCTCCGGCTTTGGCGGCGGCCAGCAGCACCCGCTCGGTGGCGGCGAAGGTGCCGTATTTTTCCAGGTTGCGTTTCAAGGCGGCTTCATCTACCCGCAGATCACGGACCAGGCGGGTGGCCCGGCGCAGAATTTCGTCGGTGGATAGAAAGGCCGCCGGAAAGATCTCGCGCCGGTTGGCCGAGTCGTCCAGGGTGCGTTCCAGCAGGGAGTGGGCGGCGTTGTCCCAGGCCACGCGGGGCAGGGTCGCCACAAAGCGAGCCAGGCTGTTTATGTTTTCCGCATTGATGGGATTGCGCTTGAAGGGCATAGCGCTGGAGCCAACCTGCTTCCGGCCAAACGGTTCGGCCAGTTCCCCCATCGAGGGCGCTTGCAGCAGCCGCAAATCAAACGCAAATTTGTACAATGAGCCAGCCACTCCGGCCAGACTGTTCAATACCAGCCAATCCTGTTTGCGCGGATAAGTTTGAGTCGCCACGGGGAATGGCTCAAGCTCGATGGCAGCCATAATGTCCGTTTCGAGTTGAAGGGCAGAGATTGGACGCTCTGCGTGGAGATTAGAGATTGGAGATTCGGTGGTCTCCCGTCCCTGGTCCCCGGTCGGCTCGGCCAGCAAATCCTGATACGAGGCTGAGGTACCGACTGCGCCTTTAAATCCCTTGCCGCGAATGCCATCGCGCACCCGGCCCACTTCGGCCAAATCGGTCAGCAAATCGAAGCCGTATTGGGCCAGGCGGTAGCCCAGGGTGGTCGGTTCGGCGGGCTGGAGGTGGGTGAAGCCGATGATCGGTGTCTCGGCCCAGCGTTCGATTTGGGCGGCCAGTTCGGCCAGTAGGGTGGTCAATTTTGCCAGAATCACATCCAGGCTCTCGCGCAGGCGCAGGGCGTCGGCGTTGTCCTCAATATCCATCGAGGTTGCGCCCAGGTGAATAATGCCGCCCCCGACGGGGCACTGTTCGGCAAAGGTTTTGACCTCGGCCATCAAATCATGCTGAATTTCAGCCTCGATAGCCAGGGCGCGATCCATATCAATCTGGTCGGCATGGGCGTACAGGTCATCTACCTGAGCCTGGCTGACCAGCCCCGCCGCCTGCTCCGCTTCGGCCAGGGCCACCCACAGCCGCCGCCACAGCCGCCGTTTGTGGGCTTCGCTCCAGATCTGACGCATCTCTTCGCTGCCATAGCGCCAAGAAAAGGGTGATAGGAAAGTTTGGTGGGAAAAGGTTTCGGTCATAGGTTTATCCGGTTGAGGGTTAAAAAGTTGAAGGTTGAAACGTTTAACGTTCAACTTTCCAACCAAAGTATAACATGGGCTACCCAGAGCGGCAAGGGTATTGGACGGACCATTGAGAAACTGATAAAATGAAGGTAGGTTTTTATACTTTGTAGGAGAAAATTAGATGTCCCTCATTCAAGAATCATCCCTCATCAAAGACGTTCAGATTGTTACCCTCAAACCCTTTTCCGACGAGCGCGGGCGCTTTATGGAAACGTTTCGCAAAGAGTGGTTTCCCCAGCGCAGTTGGGACATTATCCAGACCAACCGCTCTGATTCTAAAGCTGGCGTGCTGCGCGGGCTGCACTATCATTTTCAGCAGGTGGATTATTGGTATGTGATTGCCGGAAGAATTCGGGCGGGGTTGGTTGATTTACGGCCCGGTTCGCCAACCCAGGGAGCTGCCCAAACCATCGAGATGGGCGAGGAGAATCAGGTGGGCGTTTTTATCCCGGTGGGCGTAGCTCACGGTTTTGTGGCGCTGACCGATGTGACCTTGATTTATGTGGTGGATAATTATTACAATGGCGCGGATGAATTCGGCGTGGCCTGGAATGACCCCGCCCTTGGCGTAGCCTGGGGCGTGGAAGCACCCATCGTTTCGGGCCGAGATGCCGCCAATCCGAAGTTGGCAGATATTTCGCCGGATAACTTGCCCAGGTAGCCCGTTGGAAGATTGGAAGGCTGGAAAAATGGTCAGGATTTACCGGCCTCAGTACATCACAGATTTAAGCTCAGTGAGGGTTTGCCCACAAGGAGCCTTCGGCTCTGACCCCCGGACGCGGTCGCAGACCGGCTTGGAGCGAACAATTGTGATCTACTGAGCCTTCCAATCTTCCTGGATTATGTAGCAGCCGTCGTTACTCCTTCACCAGCCCAATGGCCCGATACAATTCGTCGAAATCCAGGAGGTTGTTCAGGAGCAGGGCAAAGCGGCTCACTTTTTCACTTTGATGGAAGCGAGTTTTGCCAAAAAACTGTTCAACTCTTTCAACCGTGGTCAGGGTGTCGTGGGGCGAAAGAATAATGGCTACGTTTTGTTCCTCAGCTCTGGCTGCGATCATGGGGTTGGGGCGAGTATTGCCGGTTAAAATAAGAACTTTGGTCGAGGTTTCCAGGGCCGCCAGTTGAATATCGGGCCGGTCGCCGCCCACAATAACCGCTTTATTCTTGACCAGGCGAAAATGTTTGAGGGCTTGATCCACATTCATCGCGGCGATGGTCAGGTTTTCTACCAGATCATCTAGACACTCTCCACAGATCAATTCACCCTGTAACGCATCGGCAATTTCACTGATATTGATCGAGTGCAACGTTTGTTGGTAAGGCAAGACAGCCAAAACAGTAACACCCTGTTTGCGTACATAAGGCAGCACCAGCTCATGCACATATTCCAGGCGATTTTCCGGAACGGTGTTAATGATTACGCCGACCAGCCGGTCTCCCAGCCGGGTCAGAGCGGTTAAGGTATCGTCAACAACCTGGAGACTGTTCTGGTACCCAACCACAGTAATAACCCTGGCATCAACCAGGTCTACCACCTCGTTGAGCGACAGGTTGACAATATAGCCTTCCCGGAAATTGTCGCTGCCTTCCATCACCACAAGGTCTTTGTTTTTGCTGACAATTTGAACCGCTTTCTTAACATCCTCGCCATAATCTGCGCCCCCATCCGCCAAAATTTTGCGCATCCGCTGGCCGGTAACTACTACGGGTGCCAGCGTTTCCAGGGGTTCAATTAAATTGAACGTTTCTTTGATAAAGCGGGCATCCTCATCAATCATGCTCTCGGTTAAAACACGGGCGGCGCTGCTAAACGGCTTGAGATACCCAACCCGAAAACCGTCTTTCTGCATCCGGTGAATAAAGGTGGCGCACACCGCGCTTTTACCGGAAAAGCTTTGCGTTGAAGTAATGTATAGATTGATTGTCATCTTCATACTCCCTAATAGGACCGCCGATCACCGATGACCAGTTGCCAAGCGTGCTAAACGCGGTCGGTCATCAGCCTCTGCTGGTCATGATTTTAACACCAACCGCATATCAACTCCCATCGCGCCACGTCCTTTTTCAAATACCATAAGTGGGTTGATGTCCATCTCAACGATCTCTGGAAAATCGGTGACCAGTTGGGATAGCGCAGTAACGTTTCGGCTGCCGCGTCGAGGTCGGCGGGCGGTTCGCCGCGCACGCCGCGCAGCAGTCCAAAACTCCGAATCTCTTTGATCATCGCCATCGCTTCTTTACGGTCAAAGGGGGCAATCCGGAAGGATACGTCCTTTAAAACTTCAACATAAATACCGCCCAGGCCAAACATAACCAGGGGGCCAAACTGTGGGTCGCGATTCATGCCCGTAATGATCTCTTTGCCGCCGCGCACCTGCTCCTGCACCAGACAGCCCCAGATTTGGGCGTTCGGTTGAAATTTTTGGGCGCGGTAGACCATCAGATCAAAAGCGTCGCGGGCTTCGGTGGGGCTTTGAATACCAACTCGCACCCCGCCGACATCGGTTTTATGCAAAATGTCAGGCGAAGCAATTTTCATCACCACCGGATAACCAATTTCGCCGGCAAAAGTTACGGCTTCTTCGGCGCTGGCGCACAATTTGGATTGGGGCACGCGGATACCATAAGCGGTTAAAATATCGCGGCTTTCGGCATCGCCAATTTTTACCCGGCCATCGGCCCGTACTGCGGCAAAAATACGGGCAACGGTTTCGCAGTCTACCTCAAATTTCTCAAAGGTGGGCAGGGGTTCAGCCGTCCAGTTGGCCTGGGTGACCATGGCCTGCATTGCCGCGGCGGCGCGTTCCGGGGTGGGGTAGGAGGGGATGCTGCGCTCGGAGAAGATGCGCTGCGACTCTTTCATATGGGCCTCGCCGATAAAGCAGGCCATCACCGGTTTGAGCACAGGGCCGGGCTGCAATTCGGCCGCGTCGGCCAGGGCGCGGGCTATTTCTTCAATATCGGTCATAATCTGGGGCGTCAGGATAACCACCATCGCGTCCACATTGTCATCGGCCAGCGCGGCCTTGAATGCCACTTTATAGCGATCAGAGCGGGCATCGCCCAGCACATCAATCGGGTTGAGCACGCTGGCCGCCGCCGGCAGGGCCTGGCGCAAAGTTTCCTGGGTGGCCGGATTCAGGTTGGCCAGGGACAGCCCGGCTTTTTCCAGCGCGTCGGTGGCCATAATGCCGGGACCGCCGGCATTGGTAATGATGGCCACCCGGTTGCCCGGCGGCAAGGGCTGGCGGGCAAAAGCAATTGCCAGGTCAAACAGATCGCTGATGGAGCCGGCCCGTAACAGTCCGGCCTGTTTAAAGGCGGCTTCATAGGCCCGCTCCGAGCCGGCCAGAGTGCCGGTATGGCTGGATACGGCCCGCGAGCCGCCGCTGGTGGTGCCGCTTTTGATGGCAATGATGGGTTTGTGTTTGGTAATCCGGCGAGCCTCGCGAATAAAACGCTCGCCGTCAACAATACCTTCCAAATAGGCCATCATCACTTTGGTATAGGGGTCGTCGGCCCAGCTCTCTAAAAAGTGCAACTCGTTGAGATGCGCTTTATTGCCCAGCGAAACAAAGCGGGAGAAGCCGATATTTTGAGCCAGCGCCACATCGAGGATGCCGGTACACAGCGCGCCCGATTGGGACATGAAGGCGATGCGTCCCCGCTGGGGCATCCCCAGCGCAAACGAGGCGTTATACGGAACAACCGTATCAATAACGCCCAGGCAGTTGGGGCCGACAATCGGCATTTGATGCTTTTCAGCCAGTTGGGCCATACGGCGTTCCAGTTTCATGCCTTCGCCCCCGGTTTCACGGAAACCGGCGGAAATGACAATAACAGCGCCAACCTTTTGGGCCACGCACTCCTCCAGTGCGGCCATAACGTGTGCGGCCGGTACGACAATCACTGCCAGCCCAATGGGGCCAGGCACATCGGCCAGGGTGGCATAGGCCGGCAGACCCAGGATTTCATTTGTTTCTCCGGGTGGAGGCGGGGTGGGATTAATCGGGTAAATGGGGCCGCCAAATTGGCTTTCAATCATATTAGCCAGAATGGCATACCCCAATTTGCCTTGCGTGCGCGAGGCCCCAATAATGGCTACAGATTGGGGATTGAAGAGTGAGTCAAGCATAGATACTCCATAAAAAGTCTTCTAGTCAACTCCCCCTGAATTATAACAAAAATTCTTAAGTTGTAAACCTTGATCAGTATACTTGATAAAGAGGGAGTGGTTTAGTGATAAATGTCACCATTTGTCAGGAGGGATAGCATTCGCTTTCCACGGCTCTTGGGGAAAACCTTTTAAATTTTACGGGGGCAACCGCCAGCGGTCGCCCCCGGTGATGCCTCAATTTTTATCGTCCATTTTTGGTTTCTCTAAATATCATGGTCAGCCGGTACACCCCGCCGTCAAACTGCTTTTTGGTCTCAAACCCCATCTTCTCAAACACGCGGATCATGCTGACATTATCAAAGAGGACATCGGCGGTAAAGCCGAGCAAGCCCTGCTTTTTAGCCAAAAGGGTGAGATATTTGAGCAGTTCGCTGCCGATGCCCTGGCCTTGATAATTATCCAGTACGGCAAAAGCAATATCGGCGGTGTGAGTTGTTTCATCAATAGTATATTGGCCCAGGCCGATGACGTTTTCTTTTTCTTCGCCTTCCTTGATAATTGCCAAAATATACATACTTTGAGTGTAATCTACAATGGCAAACTTTTGCAGGCGTTCGTGAGGCATGCCCTTGAGCATGGACATAAAGCGCCGGTACAGGCTCTCGTCGGAGCAGGCATAGAAAAATTCTTTGAGCAGCGGCTCGTCGCTGATTTTGGCCGGCCTCAAAAAGAGTTCCAGGCCGGTTTTGGTGGTGCGATAGGTTTCCAATTCCACCGGATATTCGCCTTTTTCGCCGGGGATAAAGGCCTGATCCTGATAAATCAGGTTGCGTTTTTTGGCTTCTTCGATGAGCCAGGGCCTGAATTTGGGATGGGCAATAGCAATTAATTCCATCGCTCGTTCGCGCAGACTTTTGCCGTGTAAATAGGCAATACCATACTCGGTCACGACATAGTGAATGTCGCCCCGGTTGAGCGTTACCCCGGCGCCCTCGCTGAGAAAAGGGACGATGCGCGAAATCGTATCGTCCTGGGCCGTGGACGGCACGGTAATAACTGTTTTGCCATAACGGGCCAAAATCGCCCCGCGCATAAAATCGGCGTGGCCGCCGATACCCCGGAAGAAGGTCTGGCCGATGGTTTCGGCGGTTACCTGGCCGGTCAGGTCTATTTCCAGGGCGCTGTTGATGGCCACCATGTGATCGTGCCGGGCAATTACCAGAGGATTATTGGTATAGTCGGCGGTTCTGAATTCGATGGCCGGGTTATCGTGAATGTACTCATAAGTTGCCTGAGACCCCATACAGAAAGTGGCCACGGTACGGCCCCGATTAGCAGTTTTCCGATTGTTATCAATCGCATCTATCCGCATCAGGTCCACAATACCGTCGGTCAATAATTCGGTGTGGATGCCCAAATGTTTTTTGTCTTTCAGGTATGGCAAAATTGCGTTGGGGGTACTGCCGTAGCCAATCTGGAGGGTGTCGCCATCCTGGATCAGCCGGGAAGTATACTTGCCGATTTGTTCCACTACCTCTTCGTCGTCCACCTCAGCCGAGTATTCCAACAAAGGTTCATCGTAAGGGATAACGTAATCCACATCTTCAATGTGGATAAAGCCATCGCCATGCACGCGGGGCATAGCAGCGTTGACCTGGACAATGACCAGCCCCGCATTTTCAACCGCTGCTTTGGTAATATCCACGCTGACCCCCAGGCTCATATAACCATGCTCATCCGGCAGCGAAGTCTGGGTCAGGGCTACTTCGATGGGGATCAATTTGCGATTGAAAAGATTGGGCGTTTGTGATAGAAAGATGGGAGTATAATCGGCCAGGCCCTGATTGACCGCCTCACGGGTAGTATCGCCCATAAAAAAGGAGTTGTGCCGGAAGTGATGCTTAAATTTGGGGTGAGCATAGGGAGACATGCCCATGCTCCACATCTGGAAAACTTCGGCGTCGAAGAGTTCGCCCGGATGGGAGGCCAGGTAATTTATCAGGGCCAGCACCAGGTACTGCGGATGGCCGCAGCCGGTGCTGATAAAAATGCGGTCGCCCCGCCGGATATGCTTAAAAATGCGGTTTTCCGAAGCAAATTTCTCAGGATAAGCCTGTTTCAATTCTTCCAATTTTTGATGGGGGCTGAACAAATCCATTAAATTCTCCTAACAATAGTGACCAACGATCAATAAACAGTGATCAGAGTGATTATTGTTTACTGATACCGCTTGCTGTTTACTCCTGATAGTATACCCAATCAGCCCGGCTAAAGCCAGTGCTGAATGTCACGATTATTAAGGCAAAATTCCCCCCTGGGGGTGAGTCTCTTTTAACCTTTTAGGGTGACGACAACTGCGGCAAAGCCTGTTACCCTAACAACAGGGGGGACTCTGCTGAGCCAATATTTTTGATATTATTTGCATCCAGCCAGAGAAGCTATTATCATAGGGCGGCAAACCGATGCGAATTTCCTCCCCCTGTTATTAAAGCCAATAAAGAGTCAAAAATATCCAATGTAGGAGGCACTGTCTATGAGTGACAAAGAAAAAGAAGAGCTGAATGTGAGCGAGGCACAAATTGCCGTTCACTGGCAGGAAGAGGAATATTTTCCCCCGTCGAGTCAGTTTATTGCCCAGGCTAACATGACCGATCCCACCATTTATGAGCGGTTCAGCCTGGACAACTTCCCCGAATGTTTCAAAGAGTATGCCGACATGCTGGATTGGTATCAGTACTGGCACACCACCCTTGACACCAGCGATGCCCCGTGCTGGAAATGGTTTGTCGGCGGCAAAATTAATGCCTCCTATAATTGTGTTGACCGTCACCTGAAAGAACACAAAAACAAGGCTGCCCTCATTTTTGTGCCCGAACCGGAAGATGAACCGCACCTGCCCATCACTTACCAGGAACTTTACGTGCGGGTCAACGAGATGACCGCCCTGTTGCAGGATTTTTGCGGCCTCAAAGCCGGCGACCGAGTTACCATTCACATGCCCATGACCCCCGAACTGCCGGTCACCATGCTGGCCTGCGCCCGCCTGGGCGTAATTCACTCGGTGGTTTTGCCGGGTTCAGCGGCCGGGCCTGCGGCGAGCGCATTGCCGACTCGACCAGCC
>JAAUSP010000122.1 GCA_012032575.1 Anaerolineales bacterium
CGACCTGCCCCGGCAGGATTTCACCCGCCGCTGGATGACGGTTCGGCACTCCGTGCCGGACTTCGTTATTACGTCCCGGCTACAATGAACTCACCCTGATCACCGTCCGCCTGGCCCCGGACACCCAGCACGATAGCTATGTGTGGGGTGATTTTCAGTTCAGAAATGTGAGGCTGGTGAGAGAAGAGTGATGCGTGATGCGTAAAGATTTCACGCATCACGCATCACATTTTAATTATGTCCCTGAGGTTGCCTACGGTTTTCGATGACCGAGTCCTTCTTCGCCTACGGCACATTACATTAATCCTGGGTTTAGATCAAACTATACCCCCAACTCACCGGCCGGCCCCTATCATAGGGCATCACGCCGTGAAACTGGCGGGGATCGTCGCCAAAGACGAGGGGTAAAAAATAGCGGTCGCCTTCCCACAACGGCAGTTCCAGGATTCGCTCGACCGGAACCCAGGAAAGCGTCCCTTCGGGGTTTTCGCTGAGGGGTGTCCCGGAAAAACGGTCAATCCGAAAGATAAAACCAAACCAATCTTCGCCGTTTTTGCCAAAACCCGGCCAACTGATGGTGCCGCGCAGCAAAATTTCCTCGCACTCGATCCCCGCTTCTTCGCGGATTTCACGCCGCAGCCCGGCGACAATGTCCTCATCGGGCTGTAATTTGCCGCCCAGCCCGTTGTATTTGCCCAGGTGAAGGTCGCCGGGGCGGATGTTGCGGTGGATCAGCAGCGTCTCCCGGCCATCGGGTGACATGATATACGCGAGCGTAGCCAGGATGGGAGTGTAGGGCATAGAGTTTTCCTCCGCAAATAGACGCGATAACTCGTGAGGCGAAGAGCTGAAAAGATTCCTCGCCTCTTCGCTTCATCCGCTAGTATAAAACGTAAAACGTGAAACGTAAAACCTGTAACCTGAAACAGGGTTGGCTTGTGCAGAACATCGGCGAATGGTAGAATTGAAATGAGTTGTGTATAATGTACGCCATCTTTTAAGATTAGATTGAGTATGACAGTTCTGACCACCCACAATCTGGGCAAACATTATGGGGCGCAAGATATTTTTGAGGGCCTGACGTTATCGGTTAACCAGGGGGATCGAATTGCCCTGGTCGGGCCGAACGGCGAGGGCAAAACCACCCTGCTGCGGATTCTGGCCGGGCTGGAGCAGCCTTCGGCGGGCGCGGTGCATAAGGCCAAGGGGTTAAAGCTGGGCTATCTGGAGCAGCATCCTTCGCTGATCTCAACCGGCGGCGTCTTGTGGGAGCTGGCCTTGAGCGCCTTTGCCGAGCTGCGGCAGCAGGAAGTCGCCCTGCATGATCTGGCATCAGCCCTGGCCGCCGAAACCGACGAGGCCCGTCACCAGCAGTTGCTGGACCAGTATGGCGAAGCCGAAGCCCGGTTTGACCACGCCGGTGGTTACATCTATGAACAAACCACCGAACAGGTGTTGACCGGCCTGGCCTTCAAACGCGAAGACTTTGCCATGCCCCTGGACCGGCTGAGCGGCGGCCAGCAGAGCCGCGCTCACCTGGCCCATTTGCTCTTGAAACAGCCCGATTTATTGCTGTTGGACGAGCCGACCAACCACCTGGATTTGGCCTCGGTGGAGTGGCTGGAGAATTATCTCAAAAGCTGGCCGGGCGCGATTATCGCTGTTTCGCACGACCGCTACTTTTTGGATGAAGTGTCCACCCGGGTTTGGGAAATGCTCTTTGGCAAAATTGAGGGGTATCGTGGCAACTATTCCCATTATGTGCAGCAGCGCGAGGAGCGGTTCGAGCGGCGGCAAAAGGAATACCAGACGCAGCAGGAATTTATTGCCAAAGAAGAAGAGTTCATCCGGCGCAATTTGGCCGGCCAACGCACCCGCGAAGCCCAGGGGCGGCGCACTCGGCTGGAGCGGATGGAAAAGCTGGACCGGCCCATCGAGCACAAAACGCTCAAGCTGTCGCTGCAAACCACCCTGCGCTCCGGCGATCTGGTGCTGGCCACGCATGAGCTGGTAGTCGGATATCCCGACGGACCCCCGCTCTTTACCTGTCCCGATTTGGACATCCGGCGCGGCCAGCGGATTGCTTTGCTGGGACCGAACGGGGCCGGCAAAACCACATTTATCAAGACCATTCTGGGACAGGTCAAACCCAAAGGCGGGGCCATCCGCTTTGGGGCCGGGGTGGAAATTGGCTACTTTGCCCAGACTCAGGCCAGCCTCAACCTGGATGCCAGCATTTTGGACGAAATCTTGTCGGTGCAAAACCTGCCCATTGGCGAGGCCCGTAATTATTTGGGCCGCTTTCTCTTTTCCGGCGACGATGTTTTTAAGCCGATTGGGGCGCTGTCGGGCGGGGAGCGCAGCCGGGTCGCTCTGGCCAAGCTCACCCTGACCGGCTCCAATTTTCTGATCCTCGACGAGCCGACCAATCATTTGGATATTCCGTCGCAGGAGAATTTGGAGAACGTGCTGAACAACTTCAGCGGCACCATCCTGCTGGTTTCGCACGACCGCTATTTTGTGGACGCGCTGGCCACCCACACCTGGGCGCTGGAACCGGAAAGCAAATCGGTGACCGTGATCGAGGGCGGCTACAGTGCTTATCTGGCTGAACGCGAAAGCCAGAAAAGCGAGGCCGCCGGCGGCACCAACGGGTCAACCCCCAAATCAACCAGCCAGGCCAGCCGCGAACAAAGCAAAGCTGAAAAACGAGCCAATGAAAAAAAGCGCGCCAAATTGCCGAAATCGAGAGCATGATTGCCGCGACTGAAACCCATCTGGCTGAACTGGCCCGCAAATTAGAAGCAGCCAGTCAGGCCCAGGATGTTGCCCAACTGCAACAACTGGGCCAGGATTATCAAACCACCGAAGCCAAACTGGAAGAGCTACTGACCCAGTGGACTGAATTGGAAACAGCTTAAAATAAGAGATGAGAAATAAGAAATGAGAAAGACAGTTGCCTCTTATTTCTAAATTCTTATTTCTTGGGGAGATGAGATTATGGCAGAAAAAATTGTCATCGGATTAACCGGCAACATTGCCACCGGCAAAAGTCTGGTCATGCGGATGCTGCAAGAGTTGGGCGCAGGGGCCATTGATGCCGACAAGTTAGTTCACGAAGCGATGGCTCCGGGCGGGCCGGCCTATCGAGCCATTGTCGAAGAGTTTGGCAAGTTCATGGTGGACGACCACAGCGGCCAGATCAATCGAGAGCGCCTGGGCCGCCTGGCTTTTGCTGTGCCGGAAGCGATGGCTCGACTGGAAGCCATCACCCATCCGGTGGTACGCCAGGAGATTATGGCCCGGATCAAAAACAATCCGGCTCCGGTGGTGGTAGTTGAGGCCATCAAGCTGTTTGAGTCAGGTTTGACGGAGCATTGCCAGTCAACCTGGGTGGTGACGGCCTCGCCGGAGATCCAGCTAAGGCGGCTGGTCGAGCGGCGCAAAATGCCGGCCGAACAAGCCCAGCAGCGGATCAAGGCTCAATCGCCCCAGGAAGAAAAGGCAGCCAAAGCCAATGTAGTAATTGACAACAGCGGCGAACTGGCCAAAACCTGGGCGTTTGTCAAGAAGCAGTATACCGCTCTGTTGGATGGCCAAACCGGCGCAAGCCAGCCGGCTGTGGTCGAACCCGTAGCAGCACCGCAAGCTAAATCCGCCGACGAGGTCAAAGTGACTGAAATTACCATTCGCCGGGCCAAACGACAAGATTTGGAAGCCATGACCAGTTTGATGTCTTCGGCCACAAAAGGGGCCATCAACCCGGATTTGAGCCAGATGATGGAGTCTCTTTTCACCCGGGCTTACATTGTAGCCACGGCTGGCGATTACGTGGTCGGGGTGGCCGGCTGGCAAACCGAAAATTTGATTGCCGGCTTGCAGGATTTTTATGTTTTGCGCGATGACCTGTGGGCCAATGTCGGCCAGCAAATGCTGGATATGATCCACGATGAGGTCAACAAGCTCTCGTGCGAAGTGGCTATAGCGTTTGTTTTGAACCCGGCCGGCTCCAAACCCATTGAATTTTTTGAAAACCAGGGGTATGAACAAGCCCAGGGTAAAGATTTGGGGTACATGTGGAAAGATGCCGCCAAAGAATGGCAGCCGGAAAACAGCGTACTGCTCTACAAAAAGCTGCGCGAGCAGCGGATTATGGTGCCGATGTAATTGACCGAAGACCGGGGACGGAGGATCAGGGCTAGCTATCCGGTCTCCTGTCTCCGGTCCTGATAAAATCAAGTAAAATGATACGGAGAAACTGATGGGCGCACTCAAAAAAATTACGAGCGAGCATCCACAAATCACCTCGTGGATTGTGCTGGCGATTGGGATGGTTATCATTTTGGTCTGGTCGGCCTGGGACGTGGGCTTTACTCCGGGCCAATGGACAGCCCTGGTGATTACAACAATCCTTTTGGCCGGAGCTTGTGTCTGGATCATCGGCTGGGAGGATGATGAGGACGAGGCCCAGGTTGAGTCGGTGCAGACCGAGGCTGAGGCCAAGGAGAGTCAGTTATAACCACTGTGTCAGGAGATTAGAGATTGGAGATTAGAGAGCATTAATCTCCAATTTGTTTTAACAAGATCAAGGAGATAGGCTATGTCCCCAGTAGAACAGTTATTAGCAAATAACCACGCCTGGGCTGCCGAGATGGTTGCCGCCGACCCCACTTTTTTCAGAAGCTGTCAGAGCAGCAAACACCGGATTATCTCTGGATTGGCTGCTCGGATAGCCGGGTTCCCTCCACCCAATTGGTTGACCTTCTGCCCGGCGAAATGTTTGTTCATCGTAATGTAGCTAACGTGGTGGTTCATACGGATTTGAATTGTTTGTCGGTGCTTCATTTTGCCGTGGACGCGCTTCAGATTAAGGATATTATTGTCTGCGGACACTACGGCTGCGGGGGAGTCAAGTCAGCTTTTAAGAATTACAAGTTCGGTCTGATTGATAACTGGCTGCGCCACGTCCAGGATGTGCATCGCAAACACGCCGAGCTTTTGGCCAGGTACGCTGATGAAGAGGATCAGCTTGACCGTTTGTGTGAACTAAATGTGATTGAGCAGGTGGTCAATGTAAGCCAGACCACCATTGTGCAGCAGGCCTGGGAACGAGGGCAGTCTTTGGCCGTACACGGCTTGATTTATGGGTTGGCAAATGGACTTTTACAGGATTTGCAGATTTGTGTTACCAGCCCTGAGACACTGAACGAGCAGTACGAGCGTGCCATCGCTAAAATTAAGCACCGGGTGAGTTAAGCACACCACCCGTTATTTTTTACTCGGCTTTCTTTTTATCCCCGGCGAAATTGCTGTCCCGCTGGCTCAATTCCCAATACACCCGGCCAATATCTTCCAGCAGCACGGGCGGCTCATTCCCCGGCGTCCAGAAAAAGCGAGCGCTCTGAAAATCCTGGGTCAAGCGGCCTGTCTCCAAAAACGGTTCGCTGATGGGCAGGCCAAACCGCACCGAACCGCCATACGTATCGAAATAGCGCAAAAAGTCGCCGCTGACGGTGTGACCGGATTCGGGAAAATAGCGCCGATGGTCCCAATCGGCGCGGGGAATTAATTCGGGCGGAAGAGGCGGGCGACGGCGCTGCAACAACTCGCCCAGCCAACCGACAGTAATGCGATAAGCTGGCTCATTCTCAGGGTGTCTTTCCAGGCGGCCCTTCTCGAAATACTGCACCGTCCAGCCATCTACCACCAATTCCTCAGTCAGCGGATATCCCAGGCTTTCTACGCCGCCATAAACGTTATAAAAACGCCAAAAATCGCCCTGCACCGTATAACCGGTTTCAACAAAGTAATGCGACTCCGTTTCATCCGCGCCGGAAATTGGTTGGCTCTGACAGGCAGCCAGCAGCCAAATTATGATAACAGCAATAAGTGCTTTTACTTTCAATGACAACCTTCACTTGCGGCGGTCAGCCATCATTCCCCCGCCTAGTCTACCAGAAGGCAAATTCCGGCGCAATATCAGCGGCCTGCGGCATGTGACAAGTTTGCAGAAAATGTTATAATTTGTAGGATGGCAGTCATAGCCCGCTCTCGAACTCAATCTTTTGGCCTGCGCCCCATGGACCCCTTGAAGGATTTGCGCGGGGTAGCTAATCTCATCGAAGAGGCCTTTGCCGACGATTTGGATCGCTCCGGCCAAAGCGCTCTGCGAGAACTGCGCTGGTTGAGCTATATGAAACCCATTTTGTGGTGGATGGTCGTATTCAGCTCCGACCACAACGATTTTTTATCGGGGTTTGTATGGGAAGAAGATCGTAAAATTGTCGGCAATATTACGGTCAATCGCACTGCGCCCGGCTCGCGGCGCTGGCTGATTAGCAATTTGGCCGTGGCCAAAAATTATCGGGGGCGCAGCATTGCCCGTGGGTTGATGTATACCGGAATAGAACTGGTTAAAGAATATAACGGCACATCGGTGTCGCTGCAAGTCCGTTCTGATAACGCCCCGGCCAAACACCTGTACGATACTCTCAATTTCAGAGAAATTTCAGGGACAACTTATCTGCGGCTCAACCGTATTCCCCGGATAGAACGGCAGGACATACCTCCCTTGCCTAAAGATGTCACCCTACGTCCTCGCCGTTTTGACTCCATTGATGCCCGTCAGTCCTATCAACTGGCCAGCGCCGCTGTTCCCCCTGAAGTTCAAAGAGAGTGGCCGCTGCGCCAGAGTCGTTTTCGGTTGGATGGCCAGGAGCAGTGGCTTACCAACTTTTTCCACAAGATCGCCGGCGTGGTTCAGCAGTGTACTGGGTGGTGGAGAATGGTCATAGTTTTGTCGCTACCCTCAACGTTCAACCAGGAGTTTTGGGCAAGCTTCATCAGGTTGAACTCATCGTTCATCCCGATTGGCGGGGTTATCTGGAAAAGCCGCTCATTGGCCGGGCGCTCAACTACCTGTACCGCTGGCGCAGCACCGGCATTACCCTTAAACACCCGGCGGATCACACCCAGGCCATTCAAGCTTACAAGGAGTGGGGCTTCGAGGAAAGCCAAACGCTTATCTGGATGAAGCACGATATGTAGCTGCACCCAGACGAGTAAAAAATAGCTTTTCCGCTTCATTTGGATTATACTGGCTAACAACGTTGCTTAAAATAATTCGATTTGACTATACAGACTGGGTGAAAGCTCAGTCTTTTCTATGTCAAGTTATGCTAGACCTGTCTATTGTCATTGTAAACTACAATACCAAGAATTTACTGAGAGATTGTCTCAATTCTATTTACAACAGCTCCGGCCCCTTTCAATTTAAGGTGGTCGTGGTAGACAATGCTTCGTCCGACAACAGCGCCCAAATGGTTGAAGCGGAATTTCCCCAGGCCCGCCTGGTGAGCAGCCAGATCAATGGCGGCTTTGCCTATGCCAACAATTTGGGCCTGCGACAGGCAGGTTTCAATGCGGATGGGTCTCCCCAGCCTCACGCTCCCCGCTACGCTTTGCTGCTTAACCCCGATACGGTACTGCCTCCGACCGGGCTGGCCGAGATGATTACATTTATGGATGCTCATCCTGAAGCAGGTGCGGTCGGACCAAAACTGGTTCTGCCTGATGGACACCTCGATCTGGCTTGCCGTCGAGCTTTTCCAACCCCGGAGGTCAGTTTTTACCGGATGGTGGGTCTCTCCAAACTCTTTCCACACCACCGTTTGTTTGGCCGGTACAACATGACCTTTGCCGACCCGGACGAATTAATCGAGGTTGACTCGGTGGTGGGGGCGTTTATGTTGGTTCGCCGGGAAGCGATTGCACATGCCGGCCTGCTGGACGAAACTTATTTTATGTACGGTGAGGATTTGGATTGGGCCTATCACATCAAAGCCAATGGTTGGAAAATCTATTATAACCCGGCGGTGACGGTGACGCATGTCAAGCGGGCCGCCAGCCGGCACAGTCCAAAAGCGCAGATGGAATTTTATCGGGCGATGGATATTTTCTACCGGAAGTTTTATGCCAAAAGCACTCCCTTTTGGTTGCACAGCCTGGTCATCACTGGCATCAACCTGCCCTGGCGATACTCACAATTGAAATATTTTCTGATCAGCTTGCTAAAAACCTCCAAGCCTAATCAAACGCCTTCCACGGAGGCCCGGCGATGAAACAACATTCGCGTATATGGTTTGCGGTTTCACTGGTAATTGTTGATATTTTAATGACCGGGCTGGCTTTTTTGTCGGTTACCAATTACGGCTGCGCTCCGACTACGAAAATATTCAACCCTTTTCGGCCTATTGGGGCATGCAAGTGACTCATATCAGCGCGATATTGATTGTATTTTTCTTTTATCGGCTGTATCACCGCCAGCGTTCGCTCTCGTATGTGGATCAGTTTTACGCCATTTTTGGGGCGGCTTCTGTAGGCATGATTATCTCCATCGCCTTGATCTCTTTCTTTTTCAAAAACGCACTCGATTACCCCCGCCTGATGATGGTCTATGTCTGGATGTTAACCATCCTATTTACTTCGCTGGGCCGTGCTGTCCAGTCGCGGGTGCAGCTCAGTTTACAGGCCCGCAATTGGGGCGAGGAGCGAATTTTGATTGTCGGCACCGGCGAAGTGGGCCGGATGGTCATGCAAAAATAAAGCGAACCCCTGGGCTGGGCTACCGGGTGGTCGGGTTTGTGGATGATGACGCCAAAGTCAGAGCGATACAAGATAGCCCGGTCCTCGGCACCACCGATGCTATTCCTGATCTGATCGAGTCGCAGAAAATCAACGAAGTGATTATCGCTATGCCTGAAGCGTCCCATCAGGAAATCCTCAAAATTGCCAGCAAATGCGATCGGGGACGTGTTACCATCAAAGTCTTTCCCGACGTCTTCCAGATCATGGCAACCGAGGTTTCTATCGGTGATTTGGGCGGCCTGCCGCTGCTGACCATGCGGGATGTTGCTCTACGCGGCTGGCGCTTAACGGTGAAGCGGGTGATTGATATTGCCGGCAGCGCCATAACTTTGGTAGGTTTGTCCCCAATTATGATGCTGCTGGCCGTACTCATTAAACTTGACTCGGATGGGCCGGTATTTTTTACCCAGGAACGGATGGGGCTGGACGGCAAACGGTTTATGATGCTCAAATTCCGTTCGATGCGAACCGACGCCGAAACTGAAACCGGGCCGGTCTGGGCCACCGCCGATGACTCGCGCCGGACACGGTTAGGTACATTTATCCGCCGTTTCTCGATTGATGAATTTCCGCAGTTTATCAATGTTCTGCTGGGTGATATGAGCCTGGTCGGCCCACGCCCCGAACGCCCTGTGTTTGTGGAACAGTTCAAGCAGAGCATTCCGCGTTATATGGACCGTCATCGCGAAAAGCAGGCATCACCGGCTGGGCCCAAATTAACGGCCTGCGCGGCGACACCTCGATTATCGAGCGGACCAAATATGACTTGTGGTACATTGAAAACTGGTCAGTAGCGCTTGATTTTCGGATTATGATTCGGACGATTCTCAATATTTTCACCGACCGCAACGCCTATTGAGAGGCGAGGATAAGTGAGGCGAAGAGGCGAGGAAAAAACCTTTGTCCACCTCCTCGCCTCTTCGCCTCATCCCTCCAATTGTTTCACGTGAAACACCCAGGAGATTTATTTGACCCGCATTTGTGATTACGAAGGCAGCCGCTATCGCACCGATTTCTGGGAAGGCCAGAACCGCCAATACGAAGACCAGATCGAGCGCGTAGCCATGCAGAAACTCCTGCCACCCCAGGGAAAGCGCCTCATCGAAATTGGCGCAGGCTTTGGTCGCCTGGCCGACCTGTACCAGGGCTACCAGCAGGTTGTTCTGACCGATTACGCCCGAACTCAACTGGAAGAAGCCCAGAACTATCTGGGTAAAAATAACCGCTTCGTCTTCGTTGTTTCCGATATCTACCACATGCCTTTTGTGGATAATCTATTCGACACGCTGACCATGGTCCGGGTGATGCATCACCTGGCCGATGTGCCGGCAGCCCTGGCTGAACTCCAGCGTTTGCTCGCTCCCCAGGGTACGGCCGTGATTGAATATGCCAGCAAATTTCATCTCAAATCCATCCTCCGCTGGCTGCTGCGCCGCCAACGCTGGAGTCCGTTTGACCCCAACCCCTATGAATTTGTTGAGATGAATTTCAATTTTCACCCTGCCTGGATGCATCGACAATTTGAACTGACGGGTTTCCGACTAAAAAATATCCGTACACTTTCCCACTATCGCATCAATTTATTAAAGCGCCTCCTGCCCACCGCATGGTTAGTCACTCTGGATGGTTGGGCACAGCCAAGCGGCAATTGGTGGCAGTTAACCCCCAGCATTTTTGTGCAGGCTCAGGCTCAGAAACCGACTAGCCCAACGCCCTCCGACTTTTTTTGCTGCCCTGTCTGTCGTTCTACCCACCTGACCCGCACCCCCACCGACTCTCCTCCCGACGAATTATTGATTTGCCAGGGCTGCCGGCGAGTCTGGTCCTTCAAAAACGGCATCTACGATTTCAAAACTCCTATAACAACATTCTCGTAAAATCCAATAGTATTAAAAGCAGCATCCTTCGATACGGTTCGCTGCGCTCACCTACTCAGGATGCTGCTTTCTGGCCTAACTTCACTCCGCTATCCTGAAATCAGGAACATCTGCTACCTGCTACCCTGCTACCTGCACTTTACCATAATGTTACTATACGTATTGAAAATTTAATGTAGTTATGTTATGATAAAATAAATTGCCGGTTGCCTTTATTATTATGTCTAGTTATTTGGTGCAAGCAAGGAGATTTGACCCATGAAACTATCACCCCGCCAGAATAGAATCCTGGTCATGATTGTTTTGGTTTTAATAATTTCGGCAGCATTTGCTGTCAGCGGGTTTACGGTTATCAACGCTTCTCCCCAAGCAGTCACCAGAGAAATCCCCTTGAACCAGACAGGGACATGCAGAGAAATCCCCGGAAATGTGATTATAAATTGCGGCTTTGAGGAACGAAATCCCAGCGATGCTTCGATTGCCCTCAACTGGGAGCGCTACAGCAACGGGCAAGCCTGGGCGCAGTGGTATGACGAAACCTGGGACGAGGCAGTTCGTAGCGGCGAGCACGCCCAACTGATGGAAATCTTCCAGGTGGAAGCGAACGTGCTGGACCGGGTTATCGCCATCTATCAAACGGTCAATGTAGCTGCCAATACCAATTATGCGCTGACAATTAATGCCATCATGCGCTCTCAGGTTCAAGCGGCTGATAGAAACAAAGATGAGTTTGAAATGCACTGGGGCGTTGATTTTTCAGGCCAGGGCAACTATGACAATGTAGAAACATGGAACCGCATGATCCTCGAAGAGCAGTTCCGGCCCGGTTCCACCGGTGCATACCCCGACGACAAGCGCTTGTTTTACCAGACCATCACCGGTACCGTTCAGACCGGCGGCAGCAACCGCATTAGCCTGTTTATTCGCGGTCTCAAAAAGTTCCCCACCGGCGCTGAAGTCAACTTTGATGTGGATGAGGTTTCTTTAGTCGGTGCAGCCGCGACCGGATCCGTTCAGCAGTTGGTACCGACCACCGGACAGGTAACAAACCCGGCGGTAACAAACCAACAAACCGCCAATCTGCCCAGCTCCGGCGCGATTTTGCCAGAGAATATTTCCGGCGGTACGCTGGCAGTCAGCGGGCTGGTTTTGATTGCACTGGGCGTTGGGGCGGTTATGGGCCTCAAACGAAAAGACTAAATCAACCCTGACGGTTGAGCCAATAAAAAGAGGCAACAGATTAAAACCTGTTGTCTCTTTTTGATTCCAAAGTCAATTATCTTGTTATCTGACACAAAATGTAGTATACTCGGTTGTAACATACTACTAACTGTAGTATATGAAAATGTCAGGATAACTACTCGTAAATTTATGGAAAGGAGGTGAGAGGCATGTCTGGGATAATTGTAAAATACAAAAACCTCACGATTGAGATTTCTTGGACGGTCATAGCATTGGTCGTGCTGACGTTAACCAACCAAGTATTTTAGGCGTGAGGTCTAAGTAATTTAGAGAAGGCGTATCTCAGGCAAGGTACGCCTTTTCTATATCTTTATGATTTCATTATATCCTTAATAGATACCTAGTCAAGAATGTTCTTGTTATCTGACACAAAATGTAGTATACTCTATTGCAAGACGCCACTAATTGTGGTATTTTATGCACCCTACGTATCATTTCTTATACTTCGAGTGTCTATAAAATTTTCGCCGACCAGGGAGGTCAGCCATGCAAGTCTCCTGCCTACAAGAGAATTTAGCCAAGGGTTTGAGCATCGTTGGGCGCGCGGTCGCCAGCCGGAGCACCCTGCCGGTGCTGTCAAACGTGCTGCTGGCCACCGACAACGGCCAGCTCAAACTGGCGGCCACCAACCTGGAAATCGGCATCAACTGCTGGGTGGGGGCGAAAGTGGCCCAGGAAGGGGCCATTACCGTGCCGGCCCGTTTACTCAGCGACTTTATCAACTCTTTGCCGCCGGAGCGGATTGATCTCAAGCTCGATGAGAGCACCCAGACGCTCAACCTGCGCTGCGCCCGCTTTGAGTCAAATATCAAAGGTATTGACGCCCAGGAGTTCCCCATTGTGCCGACCGCGGCCAACGGCGGCGATGCGGTCATTCGGCTGGAACCGTCGTCGCTGCGGGCATGGTAGATCAGGTGGTTTTTGCCGCCGCCACCGATGAGAGCCGGCCTATTTTAACCGGGGTGCTGGTTCAGTTCAACGACGATAATTTCACCATGGCCGCCGCCGACGGCTTCCGCCTCTCGGTCAAAGCCACCGCGCTCAAACAAAATTTTGGCGATATGATGGAAGTCATTATCCCGGCCCGCGCCCTGATGGAACTGGGCCGCGTCACCGGCGATCAGGAGCAGCCGGTCGAAGTTATCATCACCCCGGCCCGCAAACAAATCCTCTTTCACCTGCACGATATTGACCTGGTCTCGCAGCTCATCGAGGGCAAATTCCCCGATTACAACCAGATTATCCCCAAAGGTTACGCCACCCGCAGCGTCATGGACACCACCAGCTTTCTCAAAGCAGTGCGGGTGTCGCACCTGTTCGCCCGCGATTCGGCCAATATTGTCAAGCTGGAAATCACCCCCACCGGCGACGAACTGATGAACGGCCGCATCACCCTGGTAGCCACCAGCGCCGAACTGGGCGACAACGTGGCCGATGTAGACGCCTCGATTGAAGGAAACCCGATGGAGATTGCGTTTAACGCCAAATATCTCATTGACGTGCTCTCCATCATTGACAGTCCCCAGGTAGTCCTGGAAACCAGCGCCGCTTCCAGCCCCGGCGTCCTCCGGCCCATCGGCGATGACAAATTTACCCACGTCATTATGCCGATGCATATTTCGCGGTAAAAAGCCAACGATTATCAACAGGATATTTGTTTAAAAGGCGTGTTGCGTATTCCGTAAAGAAAACGGAACACGCAACACGTAACACATTTTAAGCTTCTACAATAACCGGAATCACCATCGGCTGGCGCTGTGTTTCGCTGTAAAACAGATCGCTCAACGCTTTGCGGATGGTAAGCTGCGGGTCTTGCTGGCTGTTCATGCGCAGCGCGGCAATGACCTCGTCTTCCGCCCGCTCGATGAGGTCCTGATTGTCCTTGACGTAGATAAAGCCACGGGTAACAATTTGGGGCCGGCCCACCGGCTGGCCTGTTTTTTCGTTCAGCCGGACCGTTGCCAGCACAAAACCATCCTGCGACAAAATCTCGCGGTCGCGCAGCACCGCCGGGCCAATATCGCCCACGCTGCTGCCATCCACAAACATCCAACCGCCGGGAACCCGGTCGGTGACACGGGCGCTGGCTTCGTCCACTTCAACCACCATGCCGTTTTCGACGATGAGAATATTTTGCTCCGGGATGCCCTGGCTGCGGGCCAACCCGGCGTGAGCATGCAGGTGGCGCAGTTCGCCGTGAACCGGCATGAAAAATTTCGGCTTGACCAGGCTGAGCAGTAATTTCAGCTCCTCCTGGCTGGCGTGACCGCTCACGTGGACCTGGTCGCCTTTGCCGCCGATGACCCGCGCCCTCGCTTGAACAGCTTGTTGATGGCTCGTCCCACCAGCAGATCATTACCGGGAATGACCCGCGAAGACATGACCACCGTATCGCCGCGCTTGATGGTGATATGCCGGTGTTTGCCGTTGGCCATGCGGCCCAGAGCGGCGCTCGGCTCGCCCTGGCTGCCGGTGGCGATAATCGCGATCTGGTGATCGGGCCGGCCCTTGAGGCGGGTCAAATCAACCAGCACCCCCGGCGGAATGGCAAGATAACCCAGCGTTTGCGCCCGTTCGACGCTCTCTTCGAGGCTGCGCCCATCCACGGCGACCACCCGGTTGTGCCGGGCCGCCGCATTGATAATTTGCTGCACCCGCGAAATCAGCGAGCCGAAGGTTGCCAGGATGACCCGTCCCTTGGCCTCGCGGAAGACCTTATCCAGCCCTTCATCCACCGTTTTTTCAGAAGGGGTAAAGCCGGGGGTATCGGCGTTGGTGCTGTCGGCCATCAACAGCAGCACTCCCTCGGAACCGAGGCGGGCCAGCATACCAAAATCGGGCGGCAAGCCCCAGCTAGGGGTGTGGTCAAATTTGAAATCGCCGCTGTGAACGATGAGTCCCACCGGGGTACGAATGGCCAACCCGACCGCGTCGGGGATGGAGTGGCAGACGTGAAAAAACTCCACCTCAAACAGTCCACCCAGCACCAGACGCTCGCCGGGTGAAACGACATGCAGATTGGCCCGGCTGGACAGGCCGTGCTTTTGCAGCTTGACATCAATCAAGCCAACCGTCAGGCGGGTGCCATACACCGGCGCGTTAACTTCGGCCAGCAGGTAAGGCAGCGCCCCAATGTGGTCTTCGTGCCCGTGGGTGACGACGATTCCCCGGATCAAATCTTTTTTGTCTTTTAAGTATTGGCTCCAGTCGGGAATGACCAGGTCAACGCCCAGCATGTCCTGCTCGGGGAACATAACCCCGGCATCAACAATGAGCACATTGCGGCCATATTCCACCGCCAGCATATTTTTGCCGACTTCGCCCAACCCGCCCAGGGGTACAATTTTTAGTTTTTGATTATTTGCCATAAGAATATTCTCCTTGAGATTATAGCGAAAAGATAAGGAGGTTGGCAATCTGAATAAGCGTTTTCAAAAAAAAGCCCCGGAGTATCCGGGGCTTTTTTGACGACATGAGATGGGTAAGTGATTAAGCCCTGGTGACTTCCAGGGCTACCGGGCCACGCGGCCTACGATTAATTGAAAATTCAACCTGATCACCAGCTAACAAATTTTTCAATCCATTACTGACAATCGCCTGATAATGAACAAAAACTTCTTCGCCGATACCTGCTTCAATATAGCCATAGCCCTTAGCGGCATCAAACCACTTAACCGTTCCTGTTATTCGCTCAGCCACGATTAAATACCTCTTTGCTTAAGAATTATATTTTAATTGTTGTTGAGCCATAAAAAAACCGCCGGATAATACTGCTAGACTCCTGCGGCTGGCTCAGAGAAGAACTGTATTTTTAATATTTATCGTA
>JAAUSP010000123.1 GCA_012032575.1 Anaerolineales bacterium
ACTCCTGCACGATCCGATTCACTAGCTCAACATCCGCTTTCCGCGCGTGCAGGCAAGGGGCTGCGTTTTACCCAGCGTCGCCACGCTCTCCTCGGCAACTGCCGGAGCAGGTGCGGATAGGTGTCGGCGGTGGACAGGCCGCCAACTGCCGGGCTGTAGCGGCCAGCGCCGAGGCCATCAATTGTTCCCGCGCCTGCAAAAGCTGCTGCGAGGCTTCCTGTTTGGCTCGATTCAGCCGCCGGGTCCGCTCCACCTGAAGCATAGACTGACCGGCCGCCCGGTGTTTCCGGCAGACGGTCTCCGCCTCAATCTCAGCCTTAGCCTTGATCCGTTCGATTTCAGCCTGAGCAGTTCGTTTGATTTCTTCAATTTGCTGGTCTGTCTCGGCTTCTAAAGCCTGCAAAATATGTTCCAATGCCATAGTTGCTCAAGCCCTACAACAGCAAAATAATCATCGCCGCCACGGCGAAACCCAGAATCAGGACTGTTTCGGGGATAGCGACCAGCAAAATGATATTACCAAGCAGTTCCGGCTTTTCGGCAATCGCGCCGACTCCGGCTGAACCAATGCGTCCCTGGGCGTAGCCGGTGCCGATAGCAGCCAATCCCAGCGCCAGTCCTGCGCCGATGGCGATTAAACCTGTGTCCATAAAAGGAGTCTCCTTTCATAAGTAGGGCAAGCTTCGTGTTGCGTCTTGCGTGTTCCGTTCACCCTATCTCACGCAACACGCAACACGTTTTGGTTAAAACTGCCCTGGCCTGTTTTACTGAAGCTGCGAGCGTTGAAACGGGCGGAATGGCTGGCCTCCGCCCTCGTAGAATTTGCCAAAGAATTCGACATAATGTAACCGCAAGGATTGAATGGTCGGGCTGAAAGTACCCAGAACCAGATTCAAAGCGTGCAGCAGACCGGCAATAATCAGGCCGACCAGCAAATTACCGCCCAGGCCGGCCAGTTCATTGGCTACCTGGGCCAGGTAAACTGAGGACAATCCGATGGCTGCAATCCGCAAATATGACAGAATATTGCCGACCAGCCCCAGCAGTTCCAGCGGCCCCAACAGGATACCCAGTTTACCCATGCTGTAAATTAGCACAGCCAGGGCGACCACCAGCAAAGCGATGGCCGGGGTGAAAAAGGCGTCGGGCAAATAGTCGGCGAGGGTGGCGACCAGCAAAAAGATAGCCGCCAGGGCGACCAGCATCGCTGACTTTTCTGTTATTATGTGGCGGCTGCGCCGTCGCAGGCCGGCCCACAAGCCCAAACACAAGCCCAGAACAACGTGTCCTGCGCCCAGGCCAATCGAAATCAGGAATAAGGCCGGGGCGTTGTGCCCGCGATCAAACCAGAGCGGGTGCAGACCCACCTCCTCGCCCAATGTGCCCAAAAATTCGCCGAACAGAAAGCCGAAAATGATGCTCCACCCCGCCGCCAGACTGAGGGCCTCGGCCAGGGCGCGTAAGGTAGGGCGATCTTTGAAACGGCGGCGCAGATAGAGCATCAAACCCAGCAAGACTGCGCCATAGGCCACGTCGCCCAGGATCATGCCAAAAAAGAGGGGAAAGAAAAGGGCCATTAACGGGGTTGGGTCCAGCTCGCCGTAGCGCGGCAGAGACAGCAGCTTCAGCAGCGACTCAAACGGTGTGACCAGGCGCGGGTTATGAAACATAACCGGGGCTGTCTCTCGCTCTTCCGCCGACAGCGGCAGCTTGACCACCAGCACTTCCTGGCCCACCGCGTGCTCCAGGGTTGTTTGCAGTTCGGCCAGACGGGTTTCGGGAATCCAGCCTTCGATCACAAAAGTATAGCCGGTCTGGCCGAACTGGCTGCGCACGTCGAGCGCGGCCAGGTGATCCCGCAGCAAGCCCTGCCAGGTGAGCAGCCGGGCACGCCAGATGCGGGCCAAAGCGAGCTGCTGCGCTTTGATGGCGGCTAATTCCTGGGGGATGGTCTGCCGCTGTTGCTGAATCGAGGCCAGGGTTTGGTCCAGCGATTGGCCGGCCAGATCGGGCGGCAGGCGAACCTGGGAAATATTCTCTCGCCCCAACAGTTCGTTGATAGCCGAGGTCTGGTCTTTGGGGAAAATGAGCAGGGCCACGATCATATCCGGGTTGACCTGGCGGGTCACGACTTCGCATAAACCGCCGGTCAGTTCGTCCAGATGTTGGCTCACAGCGGCCAGCACCGGCTGGTAGCGCTGCTCGACCCAGACCGCACTGACGGCATAGCGGTCTAAATCAACCATAACCGGCGTCACCGGCAGCAGTTGTCGCAGGGTGGTTTCGTAACGAGCCAGCGAAGCTAACTGCTGCTCAAGTTGATCCTGGCGGGTGGTCAGCGTTTGGATTTGGGGGCCAATCTCGGTCAGGTCTGCCTCGACCGCCGCCAGGAGTTCAGGGGCAGGGCGGGCGGCGTCAATCTCGGATTCGGGGTGGGGGGCCTCGGCGGCGGGCAGTGCAGTCAGGAGGGAATCAATTCGGGTGGCGGCATAGGCCAGGCGTTCACGCAGCTTTAAGGCCGGGTCGCTCAAAGTCAACCGCTGCTGAGGTCCGCTGCGGTGCTCGCTCCACGGGTCAATTTGAACGGCCCCTAACTGCTGGAGAATCTGAACCGTTTGATCCTGGCGCTGTTTTGTGCCAATGATTTGCACCTTAGCCATTGCCAGTAACATAGGAAATGCTCTCCATCCAGAGCCAAAAAAGCCGGGGTTCTGGATAAGTTGCTATCAGGCTTGAGTTGCAGAGCAGGGAAGCACCAGCCTGACGATCTGAGCGGCGGCGTCATCGAGATGAGGCGTCACCTGTCGGTGAAGAGTAGCGGCTTCAGTCTGGGCCGCGGCGAGGAGCGTTTCGATTTCCTGCTGCGTCGCGGCCAGCCCTTGCTCAAACAGGGCCTTCGCTTCGGCCCGACCGGACTCCTCGGCCTGAGCGATCCTCAGCCTGGCTTCCTGGCGCGCCGTTTCGATGTCGGCTTCGGCTTGCTGTTGAGCTGCCTCAAGCCGGTGCTGCAACTCGGCTTCTTTTTGATGAATTATTGCCAGAGGTGAAACAGAGTCCGGCCTGGTTATTTCTGCTGGCAGGCCGGTCACCGTACAGTCGCCTCTAATTGGACGGTGTCAGTCAGTTGCTGCCGGATTGCCGTCAGCCGGTCGGCGATGACTTCATTCACCTGTTGGATCATCGCATTTTCCAGCGACTGATCGGAGCGGAAAGCATCGCGCAGACCGGGCGCATTCACCGCGATAACACGGACCGGCGTCACGGCCCGCGCCCTGGCTTGTTTCCGCCGGGTGGGAAACAGAGCCGACCAGCCAAACATGTGGCCTGGCCCAACGTTATACATCATGATCGGGGTATTGTATTCGGGTAGGACCATTTCGATGACCACTTCGCCCTCTTCAATAAAGTAGATGGCGTCACCCCGGTCACCGCTGCGGTAGATGATTTGGTTTTTAGCAAACTCCATCTCGCTGGCCAGAGCGGCCAGCTTTTTGATATGGGCTGTCTCCATTTTCTGGAGGGCATGCATATCCCGTAGCGTCGTCAGTACCTTTAACTCGGTCTGGGTTGTCATAATTTTACCTCTTTTACTGCCGCTGCCAGTGAACCCTGATGCTTTCTTCAGCTTCAGGGTAATGAAACGTTAATTCGCCTTTATAAGCCCGGGCCAGGGCTTCGCCAATGCGACGAGCCAGATGGTGGCCCGTTGTCGTGACCAGCGGAAAGCCGCTTTCCGTGGAGATAGAGATAATCCTTTCCAATGCATGCTCGGCTTTCTCCTGAATTTCGATGTTGTGGATTAGATTCAATATTTCGACCCGGTGATCCTCAAAAAACTGCCCTTTGATCTCAATATAGCCTGCCGGCAAACGGTCGGAAATTCGCCGACAGGCCGGACAAACTGCCTTGTAGACTGCCTCCGATGCTTCTTGCCACGTCCAACGTCCATTGACAAACAAAGCGCCACAGGTGCTACACTGCGTCGGTTCCGGCAATTTGTTCCGAACATGGTAAACGTCGTGACGCTTTTCTCAATCAATCTATCTTTGCGACCAAAGTTTCTGTTCATCTCCGGTCTCCTTGAGTCATCCACCCAAAGTTTTTGGTTAGCATGCCTGCTTCCGCCGTAACTACTCAGCCCTCATGTCATTTCGAGGCCGTAGGCCGAGAAATCCCTATCGCGCCGTATCGGCCCCGGAGATTTCTCCCTTCGGTCGAAATGACATGGCTGAGTAGTTACGAACCGGAATAAAAAGATAGACGGGGGCAAAACGGAGACTGAATAACCAGCCAAATATTAGCCGTTTCATGATGGGTTACCCTTCCTTTCATGGTCTGCACCGACCGTTCAGCGTGCCTGATTGGGTTCCAGACTCGCCAGGCAAGGTAATTGATAATACTACGGAGGAAAGGAGGCAGGTTTATTTTTATCGGGAAAATGCGCCTGGAACCCAAGCCGCCATAATACCCATAAACCCTAACTTTAATATAAACCTATTATCGAGTAATATAAAGTGTACATTGTCCTGATGACTGGTGACATTTGTCACAATCCAGCGCTGCCAGGAGATGGTTTTCAGAGTTCGTGACATTTGTCACTAGACTTGACGGCTGCTTTTGGGGTATACTATTAGGTGGCAGATTTCATGTTCCTGCTGTTATCAAACAGGAGAGTCTTAAGATGGCAGATTTAACGCTAAGCACTCCTCTGACCCCTCCCTTTTTCCCTTCAGTTTTACCTTAACTCCCAGTTCTATTACCACAAAACCCTTAACCGCTTGTTTGACGCGCTGAGCTTTTCGTCAGAACGAGTGCGAGCCGAATAAACCCTCTGAACTATGGTTCAGTTCAATTTATTTTCTCTGTTCGATGTTGGCGGTGTGTTCTTGGAAACTGTCCGTGAATAACTTTTCAGTTTGGGAGATTAGAGATTAGAGATTGGCGATTGTTTTAATCTCTAATTACCAATCTCCAATCTCCTGATGCAGTAAAGTTATTTGTGGACGAGTTCTTAGTATTGCCCAATGGAGGAAGATATGGACTGGAAACCTATCAAAAATCATTTTCGGACTGGACGGTGCAGCCGAATCTGCTCGATTATGAGCAGACTTATGCCGCTTTCTCGTGGATGGACATCTGGCGCGACCTTGACGAGCTGCCGGAGGGTCGGGGGCTGAATATTGCCCACGAGGCCGTTGACCGCCACGCCGACGGCCCGCGGCGGCATCAACTGGCCCTGCGCTGGCTGGGCCGTGACGGAACCGGGTGCGATTTTTCCTACGCCGACCTGAAGGCGCAAAGCAATCGCATGGCCAATGTACTGCGCACGTTGGGTGTCGCCAGAAGCGAGCGGGTCTTCGTTTTGGCCGGGCGCATCCCTGAACTTTACCTCACCGCGCTGGGAGCAATGAAAAATGTCAGCGTCTTTTGCCCGCTCTTCTCCGCTTTTGGCCCGGAGCCGATCTACCAGCGCATGCATCTGGGCGAGGCCAAAGTGCTGGTCACAACCCGGCGGCAGTACCAGCAAAAAATTGCCGCTTTGCGCCAACGTTTGCCCAAACTGCAATATGTCCTGCTGACCGACCTGCCCGAACACGAGGCGGACCTGCTCTCCCTGCCCCAGCTCATGGCCCAGGCCTCGCCTGAATTCACCATCTCCCCGACCGACCCCGAAGATATGGCCGTGCTGCACTTTACCAGCGGCACCACCGGCATGCCCAAGGGCGCGGTCCACGTCCACAAAGCCATTCTGACCCATTACATGACCGGCAAATACGTGCTGGACTGCACCCCGGCGACGTTTTCTGGTGTACCGCCGACCCTGGCTGGGTGACGGGCATCTCCTACGGTATGGTCGCCCCGCTGGCCCACGGCGTGACCAACATCATTGACGAGGCCGATTTTGACGCCGAGCGCTGGTGTAAGATTTTGGAAGAGCAGAAGGTGTCGGTCTGGTACACCGCCCCGACGGCCATCCGCCGGCTGATGCGGCTGGGGGTTGAGCCGCGCCAGGAATACGATCTGAGCCACCTGCGGCTGATCCACAGCGTCGGCGAGCCGTTGAACCCCGAAGCGGTGACCTGGGGGCTGCAAGCGCTGGGCCTGCCCATCCACGATAACTGGTGGCAGACCGAGACCGGCGGGATTATGATTGCCAATTTTGCCGCGATGGAAGTTCGGCCCGGCTCGATGGGCCGCCCGCTGCCCGGTATTGAGGCGGCGATTGTGCATAAGGTGAACGGCTCGGTCGAGGTGGTCGAGGAGCCGTGCGTCGAAGGCGATCTGGCCCTCAAACCTGGCTGGCCTTCGATGTTCCGGGGCTATCTGAACGACGAAGAGCGCTACCAGAAATGTTTCAAGGGCGGCTGGTACATCACCGGCGACCTGGCCCGCCGTGACGCCGACGGCTATTTCTGGTTCATTGGTCGGGCGGACGACATCATCAAAACCTCCGGTCACATGGTCGGCCCGTTTGAGGTGGAAAGCGCCCTGCTGGAACATCGGGCCGTGGCCGAAGCCGGCGTCATCGGCAAGCCCGACCCGCTGATTGGCGAGCTGGTCAAAGCCTTTGTCTCGCTCAAGCCCGGCTTCGAGCCGAGCGAAGACCTGAAACTGGACATCATCGGCTTTGCCCGGCAGAAGTTGGGGTCGGCGGTGGCGCCCAAAGAGATCGAGTTCAATCAAAATCTGCCCAAAACCCGCAGCGGCAAAATCATGCGCCGCTTGCTCAAAGCCCGCGAGTTGGGTCTGGCCGAGGGGGATGTTTCGACGCTGGAGGGGAGTGAGTGAGGGGAGATTGGAGATTGGAGATTGGAGATTAAAAAGTACATCATTACCTTTGCACGTTTTGATTAGAACGCTGATAAACACAGATAAACACAGATTTACGCAGAAAAATTTGTAAGAAATCAGCGAAAATCTGTCGAATCTGCGTCATCTGCGTTCTATTTTAGAGTGCTCGTAAAGATTGCAAATATAGTGACAGATGTCATTCTGAGGCCGCAGGCCGAAGAATCCCTCGAATCTTGGCTGAAAAGTAGGAGGTGAGTAAAAATGAAAAAAGTATTGATAGAACCATCAAAAAGGAAACAAACCAAACAAACCTTGCCCCAGCCTGACCGCTCCCACGGCCTGCACCTGCTCCGGCAGATGCTCCGTATCCGCCGGTTGGAGGAGAAGTGCGCCGAACTGTACGGGGCAATGAAGATTCGCGGTTTTTGCACCTGTACATCGGTGAGGAGGCGGTGGCCGTAGGGGTCAATGAGGCTCTGCAAGCGGAGGATAATATTGTCGGCACCTACCGCGAACACGGCCAGGCGTTAGTGCGCGGCATCCCGGCGGCGGCGATTATGGCCGAGATGTACGGCAAGCAGGAAGGGTGCAGCCGCGGGCGGGGCGGCTCGATGCATCTGTTTGACAAAGAGACCCGCTTCTGCGGCGGCAATGGGATTGTCGGCGGCGGGCTGCCTGTGGCGCTGGGGCTGGCCCTGGCCGACCAGATGCGCCACCGGCCGCAGCTCACCTGCTGCTATTTCGGCGATGGGGCGGTGGCCGAAGGCGAGTTCCACGAGACGATGAATCTGGCCTCGCTGTGGCATGCGCCGGTGTTGTTTGTCTGCGAGAACAACCTGTATGCCATGGGTACGGCCCTGCGTTACGCCCAGGCCGAACCCGACCTGAGCAAAAAGGCCGCCGCTTACGCCATGCCCGCCGCTGCCGTGGATGGCATGGAAGTGCTGGCCGTCGAGGCGGCGGCCAAAGAGGCGGTGGAATATGTCCGCAGCGGGCAGGGGCCATTCTTCCTGGAATGTCGGACCTATCGCTTCCGCGGCCACTCCGCCTTCGATACCGAACTCTACCGCGGCAAAGCCGAGGTCGAAGAATGGAAAACGCGCGATCCAATCGTCACCTTTACCCGCTACCTGAAGGAGCGCGGACTGTTGGGCGCGGAGGACCTGGAGGAGATCGAGCGGGAAGTGACCTTTGAAATCGAGGCGGCGGTGGAGTTTGCCGAGGCCGGAACGTGGGAGCCGGTGGAGGATTTGACCCGGTTTGTCTATTCTGAAAAAGTCCACAGATGAACACAGATGGACACAGATGAATAAGGATGTAACTACTCAGGCATGTCATTTCGACCGAAGGGAGAAATCTCTAATGCCTATGTGCGTAATAGGGATTTCTCGGCCTACGGCCTCGAAATGACATGAGCGCTGAGTAGTTATGAAGAAAGCATCTGTGAGAATCCGCGAACATTTGTGGACTCCTGGCTAGTTACCCTGGCAAGGAGGTGTATATGAGCAGTAATGGTCAACAAATGGTCCAAACAACCTATCGCGAGGCGGTGCGGGAGGCGATGCGGGAGGCGATGCGGCAGGATGAGCGGGTTTTTTGATGGGTGAGGATGTGGGGCGCTACGGCGGCTGTTTTGCAGTCAGCAAGGGGCTGCTGCAGGAGTTTGGCCCGGAGCGCATCCGTGATACGCCGCTGTCGGAGTCGGCGTTTGTGGGGGCGGGCATCGGCGCGGCGCTGGGAGGGCTGCGGCCCATCGTCGAGGTGATGACGGTCAATTTTAGCCTGCTGGCGAGCGACCAGATTCTCAACAACGCCGCGACGATACTGCACATGTCGGGTGGGGCGTTCAATGTGCCGCTGGTCATTCGCATGGCCACCGGCGCGGGCCGGCAGCTCGCGGCCCAGCACGCCCACAGCCTGGAAGCTGGTACGCCCACATCCCCGGCATCAAGGTGCTGACCCCGGCCACCCTGGAAGACGCGCGGGGCATGCTCTGGCCGGCCCTGGAAGACCCGGACCCGGTGCTGATTTTTGAAAATAACACCCTCTACAATATGGAGGGGCAGTTACCCGCCAATGCCGGGCCGGTGGACATTGACCGGGCGCGGGTGCGCCGCGAGGGGCGCGATATTACCATTATCACCTACAGCGCCAGCCTGTTCAAGGCGCTGGAAGCCGCCGACACCCTGGCCCAGGAAGGCATCGAGGTCGAGGTGATTGACCTGCGCACCCTCCGCCCGCTGGATGAGGCGACCTTTCTGGCCTCGGTGGCGAAAACCCACCGTGCCCTGATTGTAGACGAAGGCTGGCGCAGCGGCAGCCTGGCGGCGGAGGTGAGCGCCCGGATTATGGAGCAGGCGTTTTATGAGCTAGACGCGCCGGTGGAGCGCCTTTGCAGCGCCGAAGTGCCCATGCCTTACGCCAAACACCTGGAGCAGGCGGCCCTGCCGCAGGTGGAGACAATTGTGGCGACTGTCAAAAGGATGTGCAGCGGTACTGCACCATGAAATTATGGAAGGAGGGCTGGAAGGGTGGAAGGTTGGATTATGTCCATACCTCCAATCTTCTAATCCTTCAATCTTCCAATAAAGACAGCGAGGAGTCTATGAGTGAATTTCGCATGCCCAGTTTGGGCGCTGATATGGATGCCGGGACGCTGGTGGAATGGAAAGTCAAACCCGGCGACCCGGTCAAAAAGGGCGATGTCATCGCCGAAGTGGAAACGGACAAAGGGATTATTGACATTGAGGTGTTTGAGGACGGGGTGCTGGAGCAAATCCTGATCCAGCCCTGGCAGAAAGTGCCGGTGGGCACGGTGCTGGCCTTGATTCGGGCCGTGGGAGCGCCAGCAGCGGTGGCGGTCCCGGCGATGGCGGCCCCGGTCTTGAAACCTGTCCCAGAAATGGAACGACCGCCGGTAGCTCCCGTGCCTGTGGCCGTGCCGGGGCAACGGCTGCGCGTGTCGCCGCTGGCCCGCAAGCTGGCCGGGGATTTCGGCCTTGATTTGAGCACGGTCAAGGGTACGGGACCCCACGGAACCATCGAGCGGGCTGATGTCGAGCGAGTCGCGGCGGCGTTGAAAGCCAAAGCGGTCGAGCCAAAGCCTGAGATGCCGGTGGCAGCCCCGCCGATGGCTGTGCCCGTTGTTACTCCGGCCCCGCTGCCCCCGGTCGAGCCAGCCGCCCCCCGGCCCCCGGCCCCCGATTTTCAAGCCGGGATGCGCCGGGCGATTGCGGCAGCGATGGCTCGCTCCAACCGCGAGATTCCGCATTACTACCTGGAAACGCGGATTGATATGAATCGGGCGCAGCGCTGGCTGGAGGTGGAAAACCAGAAGCGCTCCATCAAAGACCGGCTGCTGCCGGTGGTGCTGCTGATCAAAGCGGTGGCCAAAGCCCTGGTCGAAGTGCCGGAACTGAACGGCTTCTGGGTGGACGACCAGCCCCAGCCGCAGGAAGCGATCAACATTGGTTTTGCTATCTCGCTGCGGCAGGGCGGATTGGTCACACCGGCCATTCACCAGGCCGATTTGAAGTCGCTGGATGAGTTGATGGCCGATGTACGCGACATCATCACCCGCACGCGGGCCGGCAAGCTGCGCAGTTCGGACCTGACCGATGCGACCATCACCCTGACCAGCCTGGGCGACCTGGGGGTGGAGAAGGTCTACGGCGTTATTTACCCGCCGCAAGTGGCCCTGGTCGGCTTTGGCAAAATCAGCGAGCAGCCCTGGGTGGAGAACGGCATGTTCGGGATTCGCCCGGTGCTTACGGCCACCCTGGCCGGCGATCATCGCGCCACCGACGGCCATCGCGGCGGCCAGTTTTTGGATGTATTAAGCCGGCAGTTGCAGGAGCCGGAGAAATTATAAAAGAAAGGAACTCGCAGGAACTAAGGGAACTGAGGGAACTTCCCTTAGTTCCCCAGTTCCCTCAGTTCCTTTTTTACAGAAAGGTGGTTCATGATGACTACGTTGACAATGACTGAAACCCAACTCAAAGAAACTATTTTTTAAGTTGTTGAAGCGGATTGCGCCGGAGGCGGATTTTAGCAGCCTGGCCCCTACGGAGGATATCCGGGCGGCGCTGGATATTGATTCCTTCGATTTTTTGCAATTTCTGATCGGTTTGAATGATGAGGTGGGAGTAGAGGTGCCGGAGGCGGATTACGGCAAGCTGGTTTCATTGCAGGATTTGGTTGGTTATCTGTCGGCGCGGATGTAAGATCTTAACCGGTCAAGGAGGTTAAAATGTCTCATCTATTTGTTGAGTTATATGAAAAGTGGGTGATCGTTTTCCCTGCTGCATCCTGGCCGATCACGACCTGTATCGCCGGCGCTATTTCTACGATTTGCACTGGCGGGGAGTGGCCGACCTGGCCGGTCGGGTGGTGGTCCGGCCCGGCCTGGAGTACCGTTTTGGCGACCATATTCGGCTGCTGCATCAAGCCAGACTCCGCTACACCGATACCGTAACGGTTGACCCGGCCATTGCCGCCGACGTGGATTTGGATATGGTTTTGTTTAACCATCATGGTTTTGCCGGACGGGCCGAAGCGGTGATGATTGTCACCAATCCTAACCCCGACAGCAGCTATCGGCTACGGGTGAGCCTGTACGATCAGGTGGGGCAATTGCTGCCTTCGCTCATCTTTTATGATTGGGAATATCCGGCCACTGAAGCCCTGGTCAACCTGAACCAGTTTCACTTTGACAAAAAGACTGCCTTTATTCGGGTCAACCCGGCTCGGCCTACCAGAAGGGTGATAAAGTGTTTCTGCGCGAAACAATGGCTGTGAATTCGCGCACTTACCCTCTCGAACCCGGCAACTACGATTTGACCGAGATGATGCTCCCGGTTGAGGATACGCCCGTTTCCATGCCGGGGATTACAGAACCCAAATCCTGGGCCGAGTCGCTCACAGGGATCGAATTGGCGCTCCGGCCCCACCTTTTCAGGAATTAATCCGTCTTGCGTATTCCGTTTATTTGACGCAAGACCAAAACTTTTCTGACATCTATACGTGATGCGTGACTTTTTACGCATCACGTATCACGCCTCATTTTCATTACTCAACTGGCCTGAATGATTGGCCGACAATCAACCATTACGCTTTACGTTTTACTTGATAAAAGGCTCAATCTAACCTGAACCACTTAAATTAGTGAAACTTGTCATACGAAATAGTGACACATATCACTATTAGTTCCCCTTGGTTTCCGTTTATAATCTACCCAAAATAGGGGGATAAAAAAAGCCTTTTATTGAAAGGCTGCCCTCCTTATTTTAATCTCAGCAGAAACATTCGCTAACCAAATAAAATCACCCTCTACGGAGCCGCATACGAGGTTGTCATGGCCGAGCAGATTGAACATATTTTAATCCGTTATCCGCGAGAAGACCGGGGTTTTCTCATTCCAATTCTGCAAGGGGTCCAGGAACAGTACGGTTATATTTCACCTGCGGTTGTGGACGAAATTAGCAAATTCACCTGCGTGTCGCCCGGCGAAATCTTCGGCGTTGCCTCTTTTTATTCCCAGTTTCGTTTTACCAAACCCGGCGAGCACACCATCAAGGTTTGTCTGGGAACGGCCTGCCACGTGCGCGGCAGCGCCCGTATCCTCGAATTATTAGAGCACCAACTCAAAATTAAAACCGGCCAAACCACCGCCGACGACAAATTTAGCCTGGAACATGTGGCCTGTTTTGGCTGCTGCGCTTTGGCTCCGGTGGTCGTGGTGGATAAAGAAGTGCATGGCCGCATGAGTTCCACCAAAACCCAAAAGTTAGTTAAGAAATATGGGGGTTAACTATGAGTACAACTTTGGCAGAAGTGAGAGCCGCCGCTCTGGCTGAATGGCAGGCGCTGGAGCAATCCAACAGGCCCCTGGTGCAGGTAGGGATGGCCACCTGCGGCCAGGCCGCCGGGGCCGGAGAAACGCTGGCCGCCTTTCAAAAGCAGGCCGATAAGGGTCTCGACATGGTTATTGGGCAGGTAGGCTGCATTGGGGTGTGCTATCTGGAGCCGGTCGTGATGATTACCAAGCCGGGCCAGCCGACCATCCTGTATGGCAATGTCAATGCCCGTGCGGTCACACGCCTGACCGAGAAGTGGCTGCTTGGCGATGATCCCTGCGCCGACCTGGCCATTGGCGTCTTTGGCTCGGAGCCGCTGGACGGCATCCCGCCGCTGTCGGCCCATCCGATGCTGGGCATCGAGCCGCGCATTATTCTGCGTAACTGCGGCCTGATTGACCCCACCGATTTCCAGCACTGTCTGGCTCGCAGCGGTTATGCCGGCTTTGAAAAAGCCTTGAGCATGTCGTCCCAACAGGTCATTGACGAGGTCAAAAAGGCGGGGCTGCGCGGGCGCGGCGGGGCCGGTTTCCCCACAGCCACCAAGTGGCAGATTTGCCACGACCAGCCGGGCGAGGTGAAATATCTCATCTGCAACGCCGACGAAGGCGACCCTGGCGCGTTTATGAACCGCTCGCTGATTGAAGGCGACCCGCACACCCTGCTGGAAGGGATTTTAATTGCCGGATATGCCCTCGGCGCAACCGCTGCCTACATTTACATCCGGGCCGAATATCCGCTGGCTGTCGAGCAGCTCAAGCGCGGCTTGGCCCAGATGCGCGAGTTTGAACTGCTGGGCAAAAATATCCTCAATTCCGGCTTCAACTTCGATATTCAAATTCGCGAAGGGGCCGGCGCATTTGTCTGCGGCGAAGAAACGGCCCTGATTGCCTCCATCGAAGGCAAGCGCGGTATGCCCCAGCCCCGGCCGCCCTTCCCGGCGGTGGCGGGTTTGTGGGGCAAGCCGACCATCATCAACAACGTCGAAACGCTTTCTGCCCTGCCCACGATTTTACGGGAAGGCGCCGATGAATATGCCTGCTTCGGCGGCGAGCGCAGCAAAGGGACCAAAACCTTCGCCCTGGCCGGCAAAATCAAAAATACCGGCCTGATCGAAGTTCCGCTGGGCACGCCGCTGCGCGATATTGTGTATAACATCGGCGGCGGCTGCCTGGACGGGCGGCCCCTCAAAGCGGTGCAAACCGGCGGGCCGTCGGGCGGCTGCATCCCCGCCGACCGGCTGGATACCGCCGTAGATTACGAATCGCTGACCGCTGCCGGGACCATTATGGGGTCGGGCGGAATGATTGTAATGGATGACCACACCTGCATGGTAGACGTGGCCTACTTCTTCCTCTCCTTCACCCAAATCGAATCGTGCGGCAAGTGCCCGCCCTGTCGCGTCGGCACCACCCAAATGCTGGAGATTCTCAAACGCATCAAAGAAGGGCAAGGCACCCTCGAAGACCTGGACCGGCTGGAAACGCTGGCTAAAACCGTCAAGGCCGGGTCGCTGTGCGGTCTGGGCCAAACCGTGCCCAACCCCGTGCTGACCACCCTGCGTTATTTCCGCGACGAATATCTGGCCCACATTGTCGAACATCGCTGCCCGGCGGCTGTCTGCCCGGCGTTGATTACCTATCAGATTAACGAAAATTGCAACGGTTGCACCCTGTGCGCCCGGACGTGTCCGGTGGACGCCATCAGCGGCAACAAAAAAGAACTGCATGTCATTGATCCCAAGCTCTGTATCCGCTGTGGCGCGTGTTACGATAGCTGCAATCACCACGCTATTTTGGTGAATTAATCAAGGGGAGGAAAAATGTCTATCTCACTAACGATCAACGGTCTTGATGTAAAGGCTGAACCCGGGATGACGGTGCTGCAAGCCGCCCAGGCTCGCGGTATTTATATCCCCACGTTGTGTTTTTTACCCCAACTTCGACCGGCGGGGGCGTGCCGCATGTGTGTGGTCGAGATTGAGCAACTGCGCGGTTATCCGTCGGCCTGCACCGTGCCGGTGGCTGAGGGTATGGTTGTCCGCACCGAAACCGAAGCCGTGCAAAATTTGCGGCGCGAAGTTTTGTCATTGATTTTGGCCGAGCATCCTCACACCTGCCTGGTTTGCAGTGTTGACTGCGGCCTGTTCCACTGCGGCACTATCCGTAAGGCGGCGGTGACAACCGGCTGCCAGTATTGTCCTTCTAACGGCACGTGCGAACTGCAAAAGCTGGTGAATTATCTGGAAATTCGTGACCTGCCCTACCCGATCACCTATCGCGGCCTGCCGGTCGAGCAGGATGACCCCTTCTTTGACCGCGATTATAACCTGTGCGTTTTGTGCGGGCGCTGTGTGCGGGTTTGCCAGGAAGTGCGCCACGTCGGGGCGCTGGCGTTTGTCAATCGCGGCTCTCACACCATTGTGGGCACAGCTTTTGGTAACTCCCATCTGGATACCAACTGCGAATTTTGCGGCTCGTGTGTGGATGTTTGCCCCACCGGCGCGCTGTTCGACAAACGGGCCAAGTGGGAAGGCGTCCCCACCTCGACGGTCTCCAGCATTTGCCCCTACTGCTCGGTGGGCTGCGCGGTGCAGTCGCAAGTTAAAAACAACAAGCTCATTCGCACCATCGGTTTGGCCGATGGCCCGGTCAACGACGGGCAGCTTTGCACCCGCGGCCGCTTTGGAGTGGTAGATGTCGTTCACAACCCCACCCGGTTGAAAGCGCCGTTGGTGCGGCGCAATGACCGGCTGGTTGAAACCTCCTGGGACGAGGCGCTGGCGGTTGTGGCCGAACGCCTCGGCTCCTATCAGGGCGATTCGTTCGCGGCGGTGGCCTCGGCGGGGGCTACCAATGAAGAGAACTATCTGCTGCAAAAGTTCACCCGGACGGTAATGGGCAGCCCCAACATTGGCCCTGGC
>JAAUSP010000124.1 GCA_012032575.1 Anaerolineales bacterium
GGGCGAGAAGATTTTCTCGCATGGCGCTCGAAATGACATGATTTTTACAATGATACGCCCGTTTGGCCAGGCCATAGGCCAGCTCGTGGACCATCTCGTGGCCTTCTTCTTCTTCGTCCACGATCCCCTGGACGACCAGGCCGGCCACCCAGTTGCTGGCGGCCCGCCGCCACAAATCGTGCCGGGCGGGGATGGAGGGAAAGGCGCGGGTGTCGTCGTTGAAGCCGGCGGTATTGTACAGGCCGGCGGTTTCCATGACCTGGTCAAAGAAACGGCGCACCCCGTTGAGGCTGTCGTGGAACCACCAGGGCGGGCCGAGTTTGACCGCCGGGTAATGGCCGGCCAGGGGGGCCAGTTCGCGGGCATAGGTGGTTTCATCCAGATTGAACAGGATCAGGGTCAGGCCGGTTTCGTTGCCGTATTTATGCAGCAGCGGGGTCAGGTTGCGGGTAAATTCGCTGGTGATGGGGATATCCGCGCCCATATCCGGCCCGAAGCGTTCAAAGATGCGGGGGTTGTGGTTGCGGGCTGAGCCGATATGAAGCTGCATCACCAGGCCATCGTCGAGGCTCATGCGGGCCATTTCGATGAGCATGTGGCCGGTAAAACGCCGGGCATCTTCGGCGGTGGCCTCGCCTTTGAGAGCGCGTTGATAGATAGTTTCCGCTTCAGCAGGCGAAAGTTCCGCTGTATAAGCGGTCAGGGCGGCGTGGTCGGTGGCGGTCGCGCCCATTGTTTTGAAGGTGGCGCGGCGGTTTTCCAAAGCCTGGATGTAGCGCGGATAGCTGTCAACGGTGATGCCCGACACCTCGCTCAGCCGGTCAATCTGCGGCCGCCAATCGGGATGGTCCAGATTGACCACGGCATCGGGGCGAAAGGTCGGCAAAATCCGGCCCGACCAGCCCGACGCCCGAATAGCCTGATGCTGTTCCAGCGGGTCGGTGGCGGCATCGGTAGTGCAGAGGACTTCGATGTTAAAGCGTTCAAACAGCAGGCGCGGCTTAAAATCGGGAGATTGCAGCCGGGCGGCGATTTGATCGTAAATTTCCTGAGCATTCACGCCGTTCAACTTTTCGCCGATGCCAAACAGGTCGTGCAGTTCGTGCTTGAGCCACATGCCGGTGGGCGTCCCCCGGAAAAGGTGGAAATTCTCGGCAAAAATCTGCCAGATTTTGCGGTAATCTGTTTCCACTTCGCCGCCATCGCGGCGGGGAATACCGAGCGCTTCCAGCGGGATGCCCTGCGAATAGAGCATCCGAAAAATATAATGATCGGGGATGAGGAATAGTTCGGTCGGTGAGCCAAAGGTGTAGTCAGGGTCGGCAAACAATTTGGGGTTGACGTGGCCGTGGGGGCAGATCAACGGTAAATGGGCCACTGGCTGATAAAGCGCGGCGGCGATTTTTTGTTGGCGGGAGTCAGGGCCAAAATAGCGGTCATCGGGTAAAAATGATTTACTCATGGACGGTTGCTCCTTTGCGTTAGATTGGGGTAGTTCCAAGGTTTAGATTAATCAAAACGTGTTGCGTGTTGCGTAAATTAACGGAAAACGCAACACGCAACACGGGTGAGACTCATTTTGTTTTGTTCGACGAATCAACCGGGGACGAGGGCAGACGGTCCAGGCCCTGATCTTCCCAGGAGACAGGATCATCGAGCGGCTCCAGGTGGGTAAAGGCGGTCGTATTCGGCAGGGCAAGCCGCACCTGGGCTTCGATCTCTTCCAGCAGTTTGTGGCCGTGCTCGACCGTCCAGTGGCCGGGCACCAGCACGTGAAAAGAGACAAAACGGCGTGCCCCGGATTGACGGGTGCGCAGGGCGTGGATTTCGAGACCATTCTGCTGATACTTATCAAGTACGGCTTGCACGGTAGCCAGCTCGGCGGCAGGCAGGGCTGTATCCATCAGCCCCAATACCGAAGCCCGCACGATATGGAAGCCTGACCAGACAATATTGGCCGCCACAAGCAGCGCAATCAGGGATCAAGGTAGACCCAGCCGGTCAGGGCAACCACCCCGACGCCAACTAAAATACCCACGGAGGTCCAGACATCGGTTAATAGGTGGCGAGCGTTGGCTTCGAGGGTGATCGAGTTGTAAAGCCGACTGGCCCGCAGCAACACCTGGGCCACCCCAAAGTTAATCAGCGATGCAGCCAAAGACACCCCCAGGCCCACCCCTACCTGCTCCAGCGGCTTGGGGTCAAACAGGCGCTGAATGGCGGTATAGCCAATACTGGCTGCGGCCACCAGAATGAGGGTTCCTTCCACCCCACTGGAAAAATACTCGGCTTTGCTGTGGCCGTAGGCGTGGTCTTCGTCGGCGGGGCGGGCGGCAACGGTCAACATGGCCAGGGCGATCACCGCGCCAACCAGATTGACCAGCGATTCGAGCGCATCTGAAAGTAGGCCCACGGAGCCGGTCAAAAAGTAGGCCAGTGTCTTCAAACCAATGGTTAGCAGGGCAGCGCCAATGGATAACCAGGCGAAACGAGTTAAAGATGACGAGTTCATAAGAGGCTCTTGATTTTTCAGCCAGATTCAGTAGCCAGCAGTGGCGGATCCCACGCCGCCGCTACACAGGCGTGGGAGCCTGCTCCGCTTCAAAAATTGGATCTACTGAGATTATACAACTATAGCAGAGTTTGGCTGCAATAAAAATCTTGGGACAACCGGCCTGGTAGTATGATCTTGGGGATTAGCGGCGTCAAGTTAACAGGTCAGGTTTCTGAGCGATGCCGATTTGTGATAGAATGTATTCTACCCTTTGATCATTGCAGAAACATTATCAAGCAGGATCAAGCGAATGGAAAATGATAACTTAGTTGACAAAAACTTGGTTGAATCTGTTTCCAGCCAACCGGTCTCCTATTTACCGCCGCCCCCCTTTACTAATAAGCTTGAGCGCACCGCCCATGCCGTCTGGCATAACGTTCGCCTTGATAAAATCATCATTTTGTCGCCAGCATCTTTTGTTTTATCCTGGCGATTATGTTAATGAAGGAAGGCGCTCGCGGCTTGACCTTTCTGGTGCGCGACACTTTTGCCGTCACCAACCCTTTCAATAGCCTGGGGTTTGGCTGGTTGTTTGCTTATGTGATTATGAGCGGCTCGCCGGTGGCGGCAGTTTCGCTGACCTTTTTTGATGCCGGGGTGATTGATAAGCTAAGCGCTTATACTATGATTACCGGCTCTCGTTTGGGTGCCAGTTTTATTGTGCTATTGATTGGCTTTATCTATGTTTTGCGCGGTCGTAACCGGGTATCCAGCCTGAGCATGGGTTTGTTATCATTGACTGTCACCGGCACAACCTATGTATTTAGTTTGATGGTAGGCTTGAGTATCCTGCAAACGGAGATCCTCGATCAGGTTCAGCTTCGCTCCGGGGCTGCGCTTGATTCGGTCATTGATTTGATCTTTAACCCCATCACGGCGCTGTTTGTGACGTATCTGCCCGGCTGGAGCCTCTTTGTGGCCGGCCTGGGCTTAATTATGCTGAGTTTCAGTCTGTTTGATCGCTGCCTGCCCCAGATGAGCATCAAAGAAAGTCAGGTTGGGCGAATATCACGCCTGGTGTACCGGCCCTGGGTTATGTTTTTGATGGGCGCGGGCGTTACCCTGATCTCGATGTCGGTCAGCATTTCATTGGGCATCCTTATTCCCCTGAGTAATCGCGGCTTTGTTCGCCGGGAGAACGTTATTCCCTACATCATGGGGGCTAATATCACCACGTTTGTGGATACGCTTCTGGCTGCCGTCCTGCTGGACAATCCGCCGGCCTTCACCATTGTTCTGGTTGAAATGTTCAGTATTAGCCTGGTCTCCATTGTTATTTTGATCATAGGCTACCGTCACTACGAGCGGGCCATCCTTGCTTTTGTCAACTGGGTTACGGCCAAAAAGCGACATCTGGCTCTTTTTATAGCGATCATTTTTGTTGTACCCATCATTCTTGTGCTGGTTTAGGAGCAATACTTTTCAAATAACGTAGTTTAGCCCCTTGTGGGCGGGCACAAGGCCCGATGCTACCGTCTTATTTGAATAGTATTGGGTTTAGGAGGAATATTTCGATGCGTTTACTCATCCCTACCGCCGGTATGCACCAGTCCGAAGCAACTTTACTTTTGGGCAGGCAGCTTGTCCGCAAGCCCGGTGTCATCCCCACCGTTTTAACGGTAATCAAAAACGAAAACAACCGGGCGCGGGCTGCACCGGTCCTGGCCCATGCATGTCAAATGTTACAGGCGAAAGAATCAGACCTGCAAACTAAAGTTCGGATAGGACAGCCTGCCGAAGAAATTATCCACGAGGCCGAAGAGGGCCAATACGATCTGATTGTAATGGGCGAGAAACGCTCTCCTGATCTGCTAACCCGCTTGCTGGGTTCCACCGTGAAACGGGTGATTGAGCACGCCCCCTGTCCGGTCATTATTGCCAAAGGTAGGCTGGGTCCAATCCATCGCATTTTGCTCTGCGACAGCGGGGCCGAGAGCGTCTCGCTGCTCAATCGCTTTATCGCTCGGCTGCCCGCTTTGGTTGAGGGCGATATAGAAATCACCGTGCTGCATGTCATGTCGCAAATGACGGCCGGCCCTGGCGTCCGGGGCAAGCAGTTGCGGGCCAGCGCCGAAGAACTTATCCAGGAACATACCCCCGAAGGCGAACTGCTGGAGCAGGATGTGCAAATCCTGCAAAAATCCAACTTGCGGCCTCAGCCAAAAGTGCGACACGGCCTGGTGGTGGATGAAATTCTGGCCGAGGCACAGGGGGGCGACTACGATCTGGTGGTGATTGGGGCGCACCGGGGTACGGGCTGGGAGCGGCTTTTACTTGACGACCTGGCTCAGCAAATCATCGAGCAGATGGACCGGCCCGTTTTGGTGATACGATGAGTCAGCCACATAATACCCTTCCCCGGCGCAGGCTCGACACAAGATTTGCCCACTTTCGATAACTTCCCGTTCGTTAAAAATTTCCTCACCGCAACGTTCACACTCCACCCGATAGCCCTCTTTGCTCAACAACTTCTCTAATGAGATGGTTAAAGTGACCGGCTGGAAACGCAACAGGTCTTCTTCGGGCATGCGTTGGTAGCCCAACAGATAAGCCTCCCAGCGGTTGCGAGCATCCGGCGCATAAACTTTGGCCTGTTCGCGGGCATTGGGGTGCGGCGCTATTCGCACCGCCTGGCCCGTGGTGGTATCCACAAAGGTGGCAGCTACTTTACCAAAATCCAGCACCCGCATGGTCCGCCGGCCCACCCGGCAGCCCGTGGCGACAGCCAGTCCATCAATTACACAGCCATCGGTTTCGACTACCACCAGCAGGCGCTTATCGGTTTGAGGTACAGCCAGGTCCAGCCAGCGCCCCCCGGCCAGCCCCATCCGTATGCCCAACACCTGCCGGGGGCAGAGATGGTGATGCATAGCCGCCGAGGTGGCCATCAACTCTTCTAACATTAGCATGGGGACCCCCTGAGCAATTTATATCAATTAGCATAGCTCAGTTCAGGCTGAATAGAAAGTGAGGCAAATCATTATTTTGACAGATAGATGTCATTCGAGTTCCGGCTCGGCGGGGATGATCGGCGCGATGGCGACATCGGCAACTTTTCGACGGCGAAACAAAAAATATCCGCCCAGCCCAAGCAGCACAAGCCCCACCAGCACACCGCTGAAGTTGCTGATAAACTCGCTCACCGCTTCCCACTGGCTGCTGAAGGCGTAGCCAATCCCGCCGAACAATAACAGCCAGGTTAGCTCACCGGCCAGAACATAAGCCCCGAAGCGGGAGAGAGGATAGCCGGTACTGCCGGCCACCAGATTGGTGGGAATCGCCAGGGGAGTCAGGAGCCAGCGGGTCAAATAGACAGCTAGCGCGCCCCGCTGGCGCAGGTTCAGTTCGGCTTTTGCCAGGTGGTTGCGCGACCAAAACGCCGGGTGATTGGCCCTCGGGCGAAGCGGCCCATGCCGTAGCTGAGGATGTCGCCCAGAGTCGCGCCGAGCAGCGCCAGGATAATGGCGCCATAAGGGTCGAGCACACCCTGACGGATAAATGCCCCCGCCGCCAGCACCAGAAAGGTAGCCGGCAGCGGGACGCCGCTAGCGCCCAAAAACAGCGCGACAAAAAGCATCGAGGGGCCGTAAATAACGGTCCAGCTTAACAGCGTGTCAGAAAGGTCGCTCAGCGAAAAGTCCACTACTTATCCTCATAGTTAACCAGGGCGGTTTCGAGAGTTTCAATAAGCCGGCGCGGTCCACCTTCAAAGTGGGTCACATCGGCCAGGTCGGGCAGGGGCATCACCGAATGATTGTGACTGTTGTCAATCCCAAGCTGTTGAAGCAGGTAATCCTCCGGCACGCCGGTGCTGCTGGCAATATAGCGCACCGTCATCCAGGGGCGGATATCGGATAGCCCGGTCGCCACCGGATTTTCCCGATAGGACAGGATGGCCTGGGCCACTTTAGCTACAATTTCGGGGTCTGCGCCGTCTTTCGGCTTTTCAAACTCATACTCCCGGTTCAATCGGCCCAAAATATCATTGCTGTTGCGTTCGGTGTAAGGGATGTCGAGCTGGTCAAAAATGTATTCCTCGGGCACGGCGTAAGCCACACTGACATAGCGAATGGTCATCCAACCTCGAATCGCATCAACGCTGGCCGTGCCCCGGTCCAGTCCTTGCTCACGGATGTATTGCAATTGGCGGTAGGATTGGAGCGCCCGCGATCCAAAAAAAATTATTACAACCAGCCCCGCGATAATAAACAGGGCAGCCAGGACATTTCGATTTGACAAGGTTTTGACCATCTTTTTCTTGAATGTAGGGCTTATTGGCCCATGACTCTGAGTCATCTCTCCCCTCAATTCTACCCCTCAATTATGCAAAAGTGGTTAAGAACTTATGGAGAGTCTATGAAGATTTTGAAAATATACAATTTTCAATTGGTGCACGGGGCAGGTTATAAATTTGAGGAGCAGGGTTCACAACGATTAGAATGGGCGATGATCAAGCATCGCTCTGACTTTGTAGGCCATAGTAGCGGGCGAAAAAGGTTTTGCAAAATACAGCCCCTATCTCGGTGAGATAGGACCGCGTCAGGATTTCCTCGGTATAACCAGACATCAGGAGAATCTTTAAATCAGGATGGGCTGGTTTAAGAAGCTCGACCAGGGCCTTGCCGCCCAGTTGGGGCATCACCAGGTCGGTAATCAACAGTTGCAGCTTTTCACTCCCCAACCTATCAATTTCGCGCAGGGCTTCCTCGCCATTCCCGGCTTCCAGAACTGTATACCCCAACTCACGCAAATTGCGGACCGAGGTATCTCGGGCCAGCGGCTCATCTTCGACCACGAGGATGATTTCATTCCCACCGGGTAAGGCAGAGGTTCCGCTCCGCATCGAGGCTAAGCTGGCCGCTTCGACCGAGCGTGGTAGAAAGACCTTAAAGGTTGTCCCCTTGTTTGGCTCGCTTTCAACCCAGATGTGGCCGTTGCTCTGCTTGATGATGCCAAAACAGGTCGCCAACCCCAGGCCGGTGCCTTTGCCCGGCGCTTTAGTGGTAAAGAACGGCTCAAAAATGTGAGCTTTCACCTCATCATTCATCCCTATCCCAGTATCAATAACCGATAACAACACATAATCTCCCGGTGTAACCTCAACACAGCACTCTGCCTCGGCTTGGGTTAGGGTGACATTGGTCGTTTCCAGGATGAGCTTACCGCCGTTAGGCATGGCATCGTGGGCATTGACCACCAGGTTGAACAAAACTTGCTCCAACTGGCCGGGATCGGCCTTGGCCCAACCCAAATCAGCCGCCGATAAAATGACCAGTTCAATATTTTCGCTGATCAAGCGGCGCAGGATTTTGCTGCTGCCTGCAATCAACTCGTTTAGATTGACGGGCCTTAATTCGATGACCTGCTTGCGGGCAAAGGCCAGAAGCTGGCGGGTGAGGTTAGCCGCTCGTTCGGCGCTGGCCTCGACGCCCTGCAAATTGGCCCGGATCGGGCTGTCATCCGGCAAAGCCCGTATAGATAGACCAGTGTAGCCAATGATCGCGGTCAGGATGTTATTAAAATCGTGGGCCACGCCGCTGGCCAGGCGACCGACGCTCTCCATTTTTTGCGCCTGACGGTATTGTTCCTCCAGTTGAAGTGACTGGCTAACATCTCGTTCGATTGCTACAAAGTTGATAATTTCACCATACTCATCAAAGACCGGTGTAATAGCCATATCACAGGTGTAAAATGTGCCATCTTTTTTCTTGTTTAGCGACCGGCCTCGCCAGGTGTGCCCTTCAGTAATAGTGGACCATAATTCAGCATAAAAAGCCTGGTCATTCTTGCCGCTCTTGAGCAAGCGAGGTGTCTGGCCCAGTACTTCGACTTGGCAGTAGCCAGTCATTTGTTCAAAGGCAGGATTAACATAGACAATATGACCGGCTGGATCGGTTATTATCACCGCGTCATTGACCTGATCCATTACGGTAGCCAGGCGTTTTTGGTTTTGGGCCAGATGAATCCGAGTCAACGCAGCGCTGATCTGATCGGCCACACCCCAGAGCAAGGCAAAATCCTGGGTAAAGAACGCTTGCGTCCGGGTCGCGCCCAGGCTCAAAACCCCTACGATATCTTCGTTTATCCCCAGCGGCAGAACCAAGGCCGACTCCACCTGTTCGCCGTCCAACAAGTCCTCCGGTTGAAATTGGCCAAAGGTAAAGCCGCTGCTTTCCGGGGTCAAGGGCGATTTTTGCGCTAATATCTGCTGTAGCAGCGGAACATCATTTACCTGGATAACCTCGTTGAGTCGGGAGAGACCGGTCGAGCCAAAGACTTCTGCAACTACACGGGCCTCAGTCTTAGCCTCGTTGAACAGCACCACCTGGGCCTGGGCCAGATCAAAGATGCCGACCAATTCCTGGCAGGTTATGGTCAACATGCCCACCGGATCAGCCGCCGACATTGAAGCATCGCTAATGTGATTAAACATCATCAGTTCGCGGTTGCGCCGCTGGATTTCAGCTTCTGCCCGTTGGCGCTCAATTATCTCCTGAGCCAGTTTCTGGTTCGCCTGGGATAATTCAGCCGTGCGCTGCTGCACCCGCTCTTCCAGTTCGACGTTAAGGCGTTGAATGGCTTCCTCGGCCCGCTTTACCTCGGTGACATCATGCAGCATCCCTGAAGTACCGGTGATATTACCGTCGGCATCCAGGGTTAACCGGGCATGGACTTCGATCCAGCAAAAATCATCCCCCTGTTGACTGGCTTTAACCAGGTAGCGAATTTGGTGGCGGCAGTACTCCTTTTTACGCTCAAGTAAGGGTTGAAACAGCTCCATGTTGCGCAGGCGGTCGTCGGGGTGAACAAAATCCAGAAAGTTTTGGCCTAAACTCTCGGCCAGGGCAAAGCCGGTAATATCGGTCCAGGCCGGGTTGAGAAAGGTCCACCGGCCTTCCGCATCCGTTTGAAAGATAACTTCCTTGATATGATCAATGACCGATTGGTATTGAGCCTGGCTCGACCGCAGGGCTGCTTCCATGCTTTTGCGCTCGGTGATGTCGGTTGAAACAAAGAGAATCTGGGCGGGCTGGCCCTGCGGGTTAAACAGCGGGACTTTGTAGGTGCTGTGCCAGCGAGTTTGTCCATCTGCATAGGTGACGGGTTCCTCAGAAATATACTGCACCTGGCCGGTGGCGAGAGTTTCCTGGTCGTTAGCCTGAAAAAAGGCTACTTCATCCCGGTTGGGATTGAAGTCGGCGTCGGTTTTGCCCACCATTCTGTCTACAGTTGTATTGTAAGCAGCGGCCAGAGTTTGATTGGCCAGCATCAAGCGGCCAGACATATTCTTTACCCCAATAAACCCTGGCACGGCATCAATCACCTGGCGCAAGTAAGCTCGTTCTTGCTTTAAAATAGACAAAATCTCTTTATGATTCGTGATGTCATCGGCAATACCCAGCACTTCGAGGGTTTGTCCGGACTGGTCGCGTTTGAAGACGGTTTCATGACTGCGAAACCAGCGCCAGCCGCCATCTTTTTCTTTCAATCGGTACTCGAAGGTCATAATTTCGCCGGGCTGGCCGATGCGCAGTTCATCCAGATGAGCCTGGTAACGTTCAATATCATCAGGGTGGAGATAATCAGACAAAAGCTGCTGCTCAAAGGTTTGTGCTTTGCTTTCGCGATAGCCCAGAACATCGGCAAGTTGGTGATTACTAAAAACCAGGCTCTGATCAGCCAGGTTGTAGATAAAAATCAGGTTGGGGGTTGAAGTCAGGATACGTTGGATAAACTGTTCCCGCTCACGCAGCGTTTCTTCCATCTGTTTGCGGGCCGTTATATCTTGAATAGTCCCACAGATACGATAGGTATGATTGACCTCAGTGCGAATAGGAAAAGCCCGGTCACGCACCCAGCTAATTGTGCCGTCGGGCCGGGTCACCCGGTATTCCATATCAAAATTGTCATTGTCTTTGAAACTGGCGATGGCCTCCAGCACCCTGGCCTGGTCATCTGAATGAATCGTATCCCGCCAGGAAGACGGCTGCTCATGGAGACTCTCGATAGAACGGCCGGTGAATTTCTCGTAGGCCGAATTCACATATAGGGTGTGTCCATCTACATCAGACAGATGTACAATATCTTCGAGATGGTCCATTATTTGCCGGAAGCGGGCTTCGCTTTCAATCAGCGCCGCCTGAGCCTCTTCTCGCCGGCTGGTTTCGCGATTGAGGTCGGCCCAGCGCCGCCAGGCAAAGATGGCGCAGCTAAGGCCAATCACTGTTAAGCCCAAATGTATCTGATCTTCAATGAGCAAGCCGATCATTGGAAGTTGGCACAATGGATTTAACCACTCAAACAGGCCCAAGCCTACAAACAGCCCATATAGGGCAAGGTTGAGGCTGAAAAGAATAATCAGGTCGCGATACGAAGGGGTAATTTTCATCATCTTTAGCGTCCCTTGAGCTAAGGCAAAGTTGCAACAATCTCAAACTTCATCTTATCGGAAAAGAACGCTCAAATCAAGTAAATTTTGGGTCAAGATTGGGCCAGACTATACTCTTCAGGAGAGGCTTTACCGAGGCAACCGATGGGGTTTGCAAGCTAACAGGGGAAAATAATAGTAGGACAAGCTGTTAGCTTGTCCTACATGTTTAAGCAAATTTAATTATAGCGCTATCAAACTGGGCATCCATCCGTTTGATAGGCCGAGAGCCATTTTTGGCGGAGAACCAGGCCGGAACTGGTTCAGACCTCCTCGCCGGGGCGGCTGCCGCAGGGGATGCCATCCCAATCAATGGCCGCAAAGCGGATCAGCCGGTAAACCTCATCTTCCAGGGTCACGTCGGGGTCGGTCACGCCCATTTCGGCATAGCGCTTCAGGTGATCGTTGAGCCGGGCCGCCAGGGCTTCGGCAAAGGGCCGAAATGCGCCCTCGGTATCGGCCTCAATCAGCCGGGCCAGGTGAACGCTGGCGCAGGGATCGCCCTGCTCCAGATAAGAAGCCATGATACTGGCCTCTTCCTGTAAATTGATTTTCATTCCTTCCAGAAACATGGTTTATCATTCCTTTCCAACCAATCCACGAGCTATAAACCCTTCCTCTCACCATTCTCCTGATTCCAAATAGTCATTAATCGCCCGGGCGGCAATTTTGCCCTGGCCCATCGCCATAATAACCGTGGCTCCACCCGTAGCAACATCACCGCCGGCGAAGACGCCTTTCTTTGACGTTTTCATGGTGGTAGAATCCACTTTAACCACATCACCGCGGCTGGTTTCCAACCCCGTTGTAGTTTTGGGGATCAGGGGGTTGGGGCTTTGCCCGACGGCAATAACCACAAGGTCCACCGGGATGCGGAAATTAGAGTCTGGCACGGGCACCGGACGACGGCGGCCCGAAGCATCGGGTTCGCCCAATTCGTTACGCAGGCATTCGATTTCCTTAACCCAGCCATTGTTGTCACCGTGCAGAGCCAGCGGCGTGACCAGCAAGTTAAGCTGAACCCCCTCCTGGACGGCATGATGAATCTCTTCCTCACGGCAGGGCATCTCTTCGCGGGAACGCCGATAGACAATCAGCGACTCCTCGGCTCCCAGGCGCAGAGCGGTGCGCGCGGCGTCCATAGCCACATTACCGCCGCCGATAGTGGCAATCCGCCGGCCCTGGGCAATGGGGGTGTCGTATTCGGGGAAGCGATAAGCCTTCATCAGGTTGGCTCGGGTCAAGTACTCATTGGCCGAGTAGACTCCGTTCAGATTTTCGCCGGGAATATTCAAAACCAGGGCAAACCGGCCCCGGTGCCCAAAAACACGGCGTCGAACTCTTCCAGCAGTTCATCCACGGTAGCGGCTGTACCGACCACAAAATCCTTGACCAGTTTGACGCCCATGTGGCAAATATATTCCACTTCGCGTTGAACAATGGCTTTGGGCAAACGGAATTCGGGAATACCGTAAACCAGCACCCCGCCGGCCTCGTGCAGGGCTTCAAAAATGGTCACGTGATGGCCTTGTTTAGCCAGGTCGGCGGCGACGGTCAGACCCGCCGGCCCGGAACCGACAATGGCTACTTTTTTGCCGGTCGGCGGAGGCAGTTGGGGAAGCTCCGGCGGCCCCTGGGCGGCTTCCCAATCGGCCACAAAGCGTTCGAGCCGGCCAATTGAAACCGATTCGTATTTTTTGCACAGGGCGCAACTGCCCTCGCACTGTGACTCCTGCGGGCAGACCCGGCCTGTCACCGCCGGTAGCGCGTTGGTCTCTTTGATAAGATTGATCGCGCCCCGAAAGTCACCTTCGGCTACCAGGGTTAGAAAACCGGGAATATTAATCCCTACCGGACAGCCGCTCATGCAGCCAGGCCGTTTGCACACCAGGCAGCGTTGGGCTTCGGCCATAGCTTGCTCAGCCGTATAGCCAAAAGCAACCTCATCGTAATTCTTAACGCGATCCGCCGGGGTTTGTTCCGGCATAGGGGTTTTGAGGGGAATAATTTGTTTAGCCATAGCTCATTACCTCTCTGCCGATTCGGTTTCCGGCCCCAGGTAGGCTTTGCGCCGGGATAATAACAGCTCCCAATCCACCTCATGGCCGTCAAAATCCGGGCCATCCACACAGGCAAAGCGCGTTTTCCCGCCCACCGATATCCGGCACGCGCCGCACATGCCCGTGCCGTCAATCATGATCGGGTTCAGGCTGACAATCGTCTTGACATCAAAAGGCCGGGTGGTTTCGGCCATTTGATACATCATAAAAGTGCAGCCCAGGGCAATCACCCGGTCCACCGGCTCCCCGGCGGTCAGCATGCGGTCCACCATATTAGGATAGCCCTCTTTTTCGCCCAGCGAGCCATCACGCGTGGCAATTAACACTTCATCGCTCACCGCCTTCAGCCGGTCGAGCCAATAAAGCAGAAATTTACTGCGCCCTTCAACAAAGGAGATGACCCGGTTGCCTTTTTCTTTCAAGGCGCGGGCGACCGGATAGATACTGCCAATGCCGTAGCAACCGCCGGCGCACAGCACCGTGCCCCACTGCTCTATATCCAATGGGTGGCCCAGCGGCCCGGCAAATGTGGGAATCACCTGGCCTGGCTTAAGTTTGCCCAGTTTATAGGTTGACGTGCCCACCTGCATAAACACACAACTGACCAGCCCCGCTTCCCGGTCCCAATCGGCTACGGTCAGGGGAATCCGCTCGGCGTGTTCATCGGCCCGCAAAATTACAAACTGGCCGGGCTGAATTTTGGCGGCTACCGTCGGAGCGTGGACCGTCAGCAGTTGCAAATTGGGCACCAACGACTCGCGCTTGACCACTGTCGCCTGCTGTGGTTCAAACATATCGTGCTTGGCCGATTTTTCAGGAGTTTGATTTAAAGTTGTCATCAGCTATTTTCCCCCATTTTCTAATGTTTCAACCCGGATGGCATACGCTTTGGCGCTGGGGTTCAGGGTGGGGAAGAGCGCCGAACTGCTAATCCGGTTGAAGCTGATAAAGGCTGTCCCCTCCGGCAGCGAACCATCTTTGGCTTGCACCACATACTCCGCGCTGCCATAGGGCGAGATCACTTTGGCCAGCCGGCCATCGCCAATGCCCAAACGCACGGCGTCGTCCGGGTTAAGGTGCAGAACTTCTTCGTGTTTGACCAGGTTCATGCCATCCACCTGTTCGGTCAGGCACACGCCGCGATAATACAATAAATTGCGCTCGGTCAGGAGGGTCAGGGGGAAGGCATCGCTGCTGTAGCACGGGTTTTCCTCCAGGTTAAAACCGTTGGTCTGAACGGGCGTACCTGACTCAAACCGCCGGAGATGGCCGGTTAAATGAAGCTTGTCATAGCTGGCTCCGGCGTAAGCCGGCACAACCGCTGCAATTTCGGTCATAACCGCCGCCGCCGATGGGTAAAACCAGCCGGCCCCCATCTGCTGGGCCACATTGCTCACAATGATCCAGCCGGGCTGGGCCAACTTCAACGGCGGAATAGCCTGATGAAGCCGCTGCACCCGCCCCTCCAGGTTGGTCAGGGTGCCGTCCTGCTCGGCAAAGGTGGCGGCGGGCAGGACTACATGGGCGTACTGCATCACTTCGGTTTCGACAATATCCTGCACCAGCAAAAATTCCAGATTGGCTAATTCCGGCAGCGGGGGCACTTCGCCGGCCAGCCAGAGCGCCTTGATCTGGCCTTGCTTGATGCCCTGCACAATACCTTCGTAATTTGAGCCGGGCTGGTCGCCCAGGGTAACATCCCAATGATTTTCAAATACGCGCCGGGCTTCCGGGTCGGCGACCGAAGCATAGCCGGGCAGCAGGGCCGGATGAACGCCCATATCGTGGCTGCCGACAAAATTGCCTTCACCGGCCACACCAATCACCCCCGCGCCCAACGTCCGGGCCAAACTGCGCACAGCCTGGATGGTTTCGAGGGCCGTCGGATAATGGGTGACGCCGGAGCCATAAATAACGATGATGCGGCCAGTCCGATGCTTCTCCAGTAATTGCACCGCTCTGATAACCTCGACCGGAACCACCCCGGTGCGGAGAGTCACCTGGGCTAAATCTACCGAGTTGAACGTTGAACGTTCAACATTCAACGCTTTCATCATCCAGGCCAACAGCAGATGATCCGTCCCGGCTTTGGGTTGCAGCCAGACCCCGGCTTTTTTAGCCAGTTCGGTCTGGCGGGTATCAAAGGCGATGAGTTCAGCCCCGTTGCTCAAGGCGTGGCGAATTTCCAGGTCCAGGATGGGGTGTGACTCTTTGAGATTGGCCCCGATCACCACCACGCAATCCGCCTCGCGCACCTCGTGGATGGCCGGGCCATCAATATCGCGCAGCGTCCGGGCCAGTTCCAAAGCATTGGTTCCGCTGGGGAAACCGGCCGCCAGGGCAATGTTGGGGCTGCCCATTACCGTCCGGGTAAATTTTTGCAGCAGATAGTTCTCTTCATTGCTGGCCGCCGCCGAGGCACCGCCGCGAATGAGTCGCCCTGATAGGAGCCGAGGCGTTCGGCCACAACCGCCAGCGCTTCGTCCCATGAGGTTTCAACCAGCCGGTCGTTACGCCGCACACGCG
>JAAUSP010000125.1 GCA_012032575.1 Anaerolineales bacterium
GTGCAGCGGGGGTACCCATACCGCCGGGATCATGCCCACCGCCAGCAGCTTGGCCAGGGTCATCGTATCTTTCTTGTCGGTTTTGACGAGAGCCGCAGCGATGAGCTTGACCTGCGGCGGATGGCACACTACCACTCGTGCCACCAGTGGTTCGAGCAGATCATTGAGATACCAGGCATTCGTCGTCGCTTCCAGCACCACTTCATCCGTGGGGCGCAGGTTTTTCTTGGCCCATCCTTCAAACTCGGCCAGGCTGACCTTGCGCGGCGGCAACACCATTTCCTGGAAACGGTTGACTGCTCCAACCATCACATAATGTTTGTGGACATCCAGACCCACATACCGTTTTTGTTTATCGGTCATTTCACTTCCTCCGATAGCTTTGAAACCGCTCACCGAGCGGCCCGGTGAAACGTGTTATTTGGGGCTGAAGTGCGTTGCACACACCGATCCGAGTTGGGCCACAAACAGCGGGCCGTCTCATGTGAATAAATTCGGGCGGGCTAACTCAAACAACAACGCGGGCTCATTATTGTCCCATGGGCAGCTCCGAGCCAGCCCGACACCGCACGTTTCCCCGGTGTCCCCGCCCTACTCACAACGTAAGGTAAGGATACCGGATAAAACACGTTTCTGTAAAGTTATTGTTCTACCGGTACAAACCGGATGTCTATCTTTACACATATTAACAACAACCGCATTAACGCCCACTTGCTACCGCTGCGATGATTGAAGTTGGTTTTGCCAGCCAGGTTGGGGTAAAGTGGGTCACTCTTTGGTGGCCCGCAAGCGGGTTATGCGGGGGCGTTGGGCTGCCAAAAATGTGCCCCAACTAAAACACCCAAATGGGTCACTAATTTTTCTGCTATACCGTTGTTTATCGTTTGTACTTTACCGTCTCATAAAGTTCTGTGCTACAATAAAGAAAGAATAGAAGTGATGACGCCAAGTTATAGGATAGCCCGGTAGGATAAAAGCATGGAACAAATCGTCGTTCAAGTCAGAGATAAAGAAAAAGCAAAAGTGCTGTTCGAGCTACTGACCGCCTTAGATTTTGTTGACTCCGTTAAAACCAGTGAAACCGAAGAGGTCGAAGTAAAGGCAACCGTCCAGGAAGAACTATCAGATTTCTTCTCGCTAGCGGGACTGTGGCAGGATAGAGAGATAACTTTAGAATCAATTCGCCAAAAAGCCTGGCCCCGGCAGTACTCATGATTCTGTGCGATACCAACATTCTGATCGAATTCTACAAAAACAATCCCCAGATTGTGCAAGAGTTACGCCACATAGGACCAAGCCAACTGGCCGTTAGCCCTATCACTCAAGCAGAACTCTACTTTGGGGCACTCAATAAGGCAGAATTAAAGAAAATCAGACAGCATCTTTCATTGTTATCTCAGTTGCCACTGGATGTTTCTATTTCGGCTGTATTTCTACAGCTTATGGAAACCTATTCGCTGAGTCACAAGTTGAGTTTACCCGATGCGCTGATTGCCGCGACCGCTCTGGTCCATAACTTGGAACTTTATACTCTGAACGCCAAAGATTTTCGGTTCATTTCCAACTTACAGCTTTATCAGCCGGTCAGTTATTGAAAACAGGGTTAATCCAATCCGGTATCCCATTTGAGGCAAAAAAGGCAACCTACCGCTGTAGTACAGTTGTCAAGTACCGGAACCTTAAAATTATAAAAAGAGATGCAGATAAAGGCTGAAAAAAGAGACAGCTTGAACCAGACCGACCCGGCTCCCTCATGCCAGGCATAATTTGGATTTTTGCCGGGCATGCGTCATTATACGCTCTATAGGCTTACCAATGGCAGAACATTGGGTTACTTCCTGAAATTCAGTTGTAATAAATATGTAAGCGACTTCGTGTCGGACCGCCGCCTGAACCCGTTATTATGTTTGTTTCATCGCCTGTTGGTGCGCCAGAAACAGGGCGGACTGGCTAAAAAACACGGCGAAAGCCCCTTTAGCCGCGTCCTTGATGGCAATGCCAATGCTGTCTCCGATTTTCTATGTGTAATGATTTTTGGGTCAGTAATTCACTATTTTTTGGTTCAATTTGGCGGGCCTGCCGGAGAAATCTATAATTTCAGCGGTAGTAGAAGTCGCCCAATCCGCGACCCCACCCAAACTGATTCATCACTCCCAAGAACCAAAAAATCATGACCCAAACCGGCCCGCAAACCCTCAAAAGAGTCGCCCCCGTCTCACCCACCTTCAAAAGTCTCACCCTGAATGAAGCTATGGCGGCCATTGACCGGCTGCAAGACAATGTAACTCAGGCCGCAGTGGTCAAACCCCAAACGTTGCAGCTTATTTTAACGGCCATCCTGGGGCGAGGCCATCTGCTGTTGGAAGACGTGCCCGGCGTGGGCAAAACGCTGGTGGCCAAAGCCCTGGCCCGGTCCATCAGCGCCAGCTTCAAACGGGTCCAATGCACCCCCGATTTGCTGCCCAGCGACATCACCGGCGCTTCGATTTACAACCAGAAAGAGCAGCGTTTTATCTTTGTGCCCGGCCCGCTTTTTGCCCAATTTGTGCTGGTGGACGAAATCAACCGGGCCACCCCCCGCACCCAATCGAGTTTGTTGGAAAGCATGGCCGAGCGCCAGGTAACGGTAGACGGTCAGCGCTACCCGCTGGAAGAACCTTTCTTTTTGATTGCCACCCAAAACCCGGTTGAGACCGCCGGCACCTTCCCCCTGCCCGAAGCCCAACTGGATCGCTTTCTGGTCTCGCTCAGCCTGGGCTACCCCCAATTTGAAGATGAAGTGCTGATTTTGGAGCGCGAAGAGCAGGAAGACCCGCTCGACAACATTCAAGCGGTTCTCTCCCCCGGCGACGTGCTGGCCTTGCAGGAGTTGGTCAAAAATGTGGGTGTGGTTCGCCCGCTCAAAGAGTACATCGTCAACCTGCTGACCGCCACCCGCAGCCACCCCGATGTGCTGCTGGGCGTCAGTCCACGCGGCGGCGTGGCCTTGCAGCGGGCCGCTCAGGCCATGGCCTTGCTCCACCACCGCGATTTTGTCACCCCCGACGACATCAAAACCGTGGCCAAAGCCGTGCTCAGCCACCGCCTCATCACCCCGGAACGCTCCACCGAGCTGGCCCACCGCATCGTAGACTCGGTGCTCACCTCGGTGCCGGTGCCGGTGCAGCCGCCGTCGGCTAAGGCTGCTTCTTCGACACTGCGCAAACTTTCGAGCCGCCTCGATGGGCAGGACTGATTTTTATGCCGACTCGACGCGCTTGGACCCTCTTCATACTGAGCGCAATCCTCTATTTTCTAGCCAATCAAACCCAGGTCGGTTGGATTTACATCATCACCGACGGCATCATCGGCCTGCTGATTGTGGCGGCGCTTTATTCCTGGGGTATGCTGACAGGCATCCGGGCCAGCCGGGAGCTGCGGCCGGTGACAGTCGATTCGGCAGAACCAGCATCACAAACCGACGAGTTTGAGCTGACTCTCCCCGCCTTTCACGAAGACGACCCCATCGAAATCAGCCTGCATTTTCAACACACCGGGCTGCGACCGGCGCTGCTGGTCGGTGGGCTGGAGCAGTGTCCTTTTGCTCCGGTCGAGGATGTGGTTCAGCCGTTTTTTGTTTCTACTCTATTTAGGGGTCAAACTAACAGTTTGATCTACCGGACTGTGTGCGACCGGCGGGGGTTGTACTCGTTTGGCCCGCTGCGGCTGGAGTCGAAGGGGCCGTTTGGCCTGTTTCGCACCCGCAGCGCGGTGGCGGCTCGCGGGGAAATTTTGATTTATCCGGCCTACCATCCCCTCAAACGCCTGCGCCTTTTTGAGAAGAGAGAATTCGCCGAGCAGTCGTCGCTGCGGGTGGCCGGGGCAGCCAGGTGATCGGCACACGGGAATACCGCTCCGGCGACTCGCTGCGGCAGATTCATTGGCGCAGCACTGCCCGCACCGGCCAGTTGGTGGTCAAGGAATTCAGCGACGACGAGCAGCAAGCCTTTACCGTCGTGCTCGATTTGCAGGCCGACCTCTCCATCGGGGCCGGTAAATTTTCCACTTTTGAGACAGCTATCCGGCTGGCGGCCAGCATTGGCTATTACGCCACTCAAAAAGATATTCCCCTGCGGCTGGTTGGCTCCAGTCCCAAGTGGACTCCCCCGGCCATGCCGCTGGGCTGGTGGGGCCTGCTCAATTACCTGGCCAAAGTACAGAATGATGGACACGAGCCGCTGGCGAAAGGTGCTCAACCGCCTGCCCGCGTCTACCTTTGTGGTCGTCCTGATCAGCCGCCCCCACGAAACCATCACCAAAGCCCTGGCCGCGCTGGCTCAGCCGGGCCGGCAAACCCTGGCGATCTTCATCACCCCGGATGGTGCGCCACCCGCGCTGGCCGAGTCGTTGAAACAGCCGGGGTTGGCGGTTAAGAGTGTGAGTCCGCATAACTGGGTTGAAGTACTGACAAATTTATAAAAGGAGTGTTCACGAACCTGTGACACGCCGCCGACCATGAAAATGTCATTGCGAGGCCGTAAGGCCGAAGCAATCCCCCTCGCCGGGGAAGGAGACTGCTTCGCCTTCGGCTCGCAGTGACATGAACCAAGCTATTTTCTAAGGAAGAGGCTGTGTCAGGATTGGCCAATCCTGACCTCCAACGGGGACGCGAAGCGGACAATCCCCTCTGAGCATTTTGGAGTGCAAAAGCATAGCTTTTGCACTCCGAGAAGATAACAGCTATGTTCCAACGCCATCCGAAGCCAAAAAAAGAACCCGAACGCTCGCGCACCCTGCGCTATTTGATCCTGGCGGCGATGCTGGTCCCGCTGCTGGCCATTGCGCGGGTGGGCAATCTGTGGCCGCAGGTGGTGGTGGCGGCGCTGGGCATCCTCGCCGGGCACGCCTACAGCTATTATTTTGTCGAGCGCCCCAGCCGGATGGTGCGGGCGGTCATGTTTGTGGCTGTCCACCTGGCCCTGGCCTGGATGTGTGCCGGGCTGGCCGGCGGGGCCACGCTGCCCCAGGCCCAGTTTGCTATTTTTGCCCAGGCCATCACCAGCTTCGACCTGCGCTATCGCCGCAGTCTGTTCAATACCCTGATCCACAGCCTGGCCAATTTGTACATCGCTGCCTCGCTGAGCCGCACCGCCGAATTGGGCCTGTATCTGCTTCTGTTTGCCGGTTTTGTTCTGGCCGCCTTTTTTGTGGCCGAAAAAGAGGATGGTCTGAATGGGACCAGATTACACCCTGTGACCGGCCCGGCCAGCCCTCAAAGTTCCTCATCGCCCCGGCGCGGCCTGCTGCTTTTTGGCCTCGCCTTTGGCCTGGCAACGCTGTGCGCCATCTTTACCGCGTTTCTGTTTACGCCGCGCTTCGCCGGACGGCCACTGGTCCCGCCGTTTACCATCAATGTGCCCCTGCGCGGCGGGATCAAAGCGCAGATTATCAATCCTGGCGTGCCGTTGGTCCAAATCAACGGCTGGAGCGACGGCGCCAGCGACTATTTCTACGGCTTTGATACCAATCTGGATTTGCGCTATCGCGGCGGCCTCAGCAATGAAATGGTCATGTACGTCCGCAGCCCCAGCCGCAGCTATTGGCGCAGCCACAGCTACGATTTTTACACCGGCGAAAGCTGGGGCCAGAGCGACTCCACCCTGACGCCGGTCCCTCGCCGCCGCCGGGTTTATTTTGAGCTGACGCCGCCGCTGGGTTCGCCCGCCACTGCCGAACCGGCGCAGGGTGAACAGCAAATTGTCCAATCCTTTACTATCGCCAAAGACCAGCCAAACCTTATTTTGCGGCGTATCGCCCGGCTGAAATTTTTATCGTCGCCGAAAGCATCTCACGCGACAGCGGCGACGGCCTGCGCCTGCCGGAAACGCTCAAGGCGGGGATGACCTACAGCGTGGTTTCGTACCGGCCCAATTTTGAGCCGGCCCAACTGCGCCAGGCTTCGAGCCGGTATCCGTCTGCCGTGGCCCAACGCTACCTGCAACTGCCGCCCAACATTTCCACGCGGGTCAGAAATCTGGCCCAAACATTGACCGCTGCCCAGACCAACAATTACGATAAGGTCATGGCCCTGACCAATCACCTGCTGTCAAACTACCCTTACAACTTCTATCCTCCGCCCCATCCGCCCGGCGCGGAGGTGGTGGACACCTTTTTGTTCGAGGATAAGGAGGGGGTGTGCGAGCAGTATGTCACCGCCCTGGTGGTGATGGCCCGCATGTTGGGCATCCCGGCCCGGCTGGTTGCCGGTTACGGCTCCGGTGACTACAACCCGCTGACCGGCTATTATGAGGTCAGGCTCAACCACGCCCACACCTGGGCCGAAGTTTATTTCCCGGAGCACGGCTGGGTTCCGTTCGACCCCACGCCCGGCTGGACGCCGCAGCCCTACCCCACCCCGGTGCAAACCTGGCTCTTCTCCGGCAGCCAGGCGTTTGGTTTTGACCTGCCCATCGCCAACCTGGTCTCCGGCGGAGCCGCCAGCCTGGCCTTTATGGTCCCGTTTCTGGTTATTTCGACGGTGTTGGTGGGCCTGGGTCTGCTCGCCCTTTATTTGGTCCGGCGGCTCAAGCCGGCCTTCGCCGGATCGGCTTCCTCCCGTGAGCGTGCCACCGATCCGACTCGCCGCCTGATTTTAGCCCTGTACGAGCAGGGCGCGGCAGTTTTGGCCCGTCGCCGGTATCGTAAACGAGAGAAGTGGGAAACGTTGAGCGAGTATGCTCAAACGGTGGGGCGTTTGCCGGCTCTGAGCCAGTTGACCGAGGCGGCCGAGGTGGCGGCTTATCGGCCCGAAGCGCCGGGGGAGGAGAAGGTGGCTGAGGCCAAAGCGGCGTTAACTTCACTACAAAATGAAGTAAAATAAAAACTTACCCCTTCAGCCGCTGCACCACCACCAGCGTCACATCATCCGCCGGGCCGATGCCGTTGGCGAAGGTATCGGCGGCGGCGAGCAGCGTGTCCAGCACCACCTGGGGCGGTTGGCCGCGCAGGGTCTCCAGCACGGTCAGGGCGCGTTCAAAGCCGAAAAGCTGTCCGGCGGCATCCTTGCGTTCGATCAGGCCGTCGGTGCAAAAGATGAGCGAATCGCCGGGGGCCAGGGAAATGGACAGCTCATCGTAGGTCATATCGGCGATGATCCCCAGGGGGAGATGGTCGCCCGGTGTTTCAATCAGCAGAACCGGCTTGGCTTGGGCGGGGAGGAGAAACGGAGCCAGTTGTCCCCCGTTGCTCAGGCAGACCTCGGCGCTGTCGGGGGACAAAAGCGCATACGATATAGCCACAAAAGCGCCGGCAGGAACATCTTTACACAGCAGATGATTGGTTTCGGTAATCACTTTGGCCGGCGAACGGTGATCCGAGCCTTTGGCGCTGACCATGCTTTGGGCCGCAGCCATAAGCATGGCCGCCTGAATACTCTTGCCCGACACGTCGCCCACGACCAGGCCCAGGGTCGCATCCGTGCGCTCGACAAATTCATAAAAGTCGCCGCCGGTTTCACGGGCCGGCAGGCAGATGGCGGCAATTTCCCAGCCGGACAGCACGGGAATCTGTTCAGGAAAGAAGCCCTGCTGGATCTGGCGGGCAATATTTAACTCTTGTTCCACCTGCTTGACTTCAAATTCATACAAGCGGGCATTTTCCAGAGCGACGGCGGCCTGGGTGGCCAGCAGGTGCAGCAAATCCAGTTCATCCGAGGCAAAGCTGTGGGGTTGATCATAAAAGACATTCAACACCCCCAACACCTCCTGGCCCTTTTTGAGCGGTGCGCCGATAATCGCCTTAAATCCGTGCGTTGCTTCTTCACTCTGGTAAAGAGGGTGTTTCAGCACATTGGGCACGGCCATATAGCGGCCTGAACGCGCCACCCTGGCGGTCAATCCATTTCGACGAGGCTGTAGAACCTGAATTCTGACCGACTCCACCCCATCGAGGGTAGTGGCCAGGGTAAAAGTATCGCTCGGCGCGTCATAAAGATAGATGCGGGTCTGACAGGCTTCCAGCAGCGTTAAAACGGCTTCGGCCACCGCGCGCAGCACTTCTTTCAAATCCAAAGAGACGGCGATACCCAGGCCAATTTCCTGCACGGACGTCATCAAATCGGCCCGCTTTTCGGCCTGGCGGTATAAACGGGCATTGTGAATGGCAATAGCGGCCTGACCGGCAAACGCCTGAGCGATGTTGATTTGGGTTTCGTCAAACTGATGAGGGGTGTAGCCGTCAATGTTCAAAATACCGACCACTTCGCCTCTGACGCTGAGCGGCACGCCCATCCACGACTTGATTGGGCTGCCGGGCAGCGATTGCCACTGCTCGTGAGTGCGAGTATCGGCCAACAACACCGGCCCTTTACATTGGATGACCTCACGCGTACCCCACAAATTCTGCAGCGACATATTCGGGCGACTCTGGACCGGTTGATGCGTCCCGCGATAGGCGACTATTTCCACATCATCACCCTTGAGCAGATGAATCGAACTGCCATCCGCCGAGATGACCCGGTGAAGCTGCTCTAAATGAGGGGCAAAATTTCGTCCGGGTCGAGTGACTCGCTCAGCACCCGGTTGACTTCATATAAGGTCTCGGCCTGGCGGCGGTGCGCTTCGACGGTTTCGAGGGCGCGGGTGTAATCTACGGCCACCGCAATTTGCTTGCCGATGATGGCGTACAACTCCAAATCGGCCGGCGTAAAACTACGCGGCTGGCGCACGGCATCCAGGCTCAGGCTGCCGACCAGCTTATCCTGCACCACCAGAGGGATGATAACAATGGACCGGATACCCAACAAACGCATCGTCGGCCGGGCGCTGCCCATACGTGGGTCATTTTGGGCGTCCTCGACCTGCAGAGGCTTCCGCTCGACCTTCATGCGGTCCATCAAGGGGTATTCTGTCAGCGGCACTTTCAGGGCCACTGCACCCTGGTGGGGATATTCGGCAATCACCAGCCCTTCGACATCCGTCTCGTCAAAAAATAACACCCCACTGTGGTCAACCTCAAACATCTCAACCAACTGCCGGGCCACATTGGTCAGCATGGCGTTGAGGTTGAGCGAGGGGTTGAGAAGGGTCAGGAATTTTTGGAGGTTGGTTAGGGTATCGGCAGTGTGCATGAGTCAATGATCAATCTTGGGTGCCTTTAGCTTTGCCAATTCTTGTTGCAGAGTTTGAATTGCCTCTTCTTCAATTTTTATACCATTGACGACATGTAATGGTACATCAAACCCATATTTAGCCTTGATTTCTTCATAGTGATACAAGTTATCTTGGTGAGTCTTGAGCAATTTTAAAAAGTGTTGTTCCTGCTCATCTATCGAATGAGGCTCGATAACGGTGGGATCTGAGAGGGGGGGTGGCATATCGGAATATTTCAGTGAACGAAGCCATCTGGTCAGAGTTTGGCTACTGACCGCATAAGCAGTAGAGGTGCGATAGATGAAACCAAAATCTACTAAATCTTGCAGGGTTTTAGGGAGATGAAACGTTTTATAACTCAAAAGGGTTTCCATCTCAGCGAAGGTAGCCTCTTGAGATTGACACAGTTCGAACAAAATTTGCTGCTCGATTTCTGTTAATAGTCCAAAATCAGCCGGAAAAATATTTTCGGCGTCTCCGTCAAGTTTAAATCGGGCAGAGCCATCGAGGGGGATCAGGTTACTTTTGTGCCAAAGATAATTGCACAATCTTTGTAACAGGTATGGATGTCCGCCGGTCTCGATCAAAATTTCTCTGACCACAGTATCCTCAACCTGCATACAAGGAGGCGTCTGTTCTTGCCGGATCAGCGCGGTGGCTTCCTTTTCAGATAAAGGAGGTAGAATGAAAGAAATAAAACCACCTAAAAATGGTGAAGAATGTTGAGGAGGAGTAATTTGGCGTAATTTGAGTAGATTGCGGTAACCTGCCAGTACCAGCCGCAGATTAGGCTGCATACCCATGATTCCCCGCAATTTCGGCAGTAGTCTGGGATGTTCCCCGGCTGCGGTTATTAAATCTTCTGCTTCATCAAGTAACAACCAAATCCGTTGGTTCTGGCTGTTATTTTCAGCAGCCTGGGCCGCTTGCTCCAAGAGCGTAAAAAAATCCGATTGTTCGATGGCATTTGAGTCGGGCAGCCACTTATAAACAGATCGCTGTTTGTTGATACTTCGCCGTAGATAATTGGCCCATTGCGCCAGATCATCATCGGCTAAACTATTCAAATCAAGATAAAAAGCCGGCAATCGCCGTTCCATCTCTCGCAGGAGCGAAGTTTTACCGATTTGCCGTGTACCAATAACATAAGCCCCGTGATAATCATCTTGTTCCAAACAGCGCAATATATCTACTCGACCGTAAAACTGTGGACCGATTACGTATTTACCGTGTTTGTAAGGATTTTCAAGCGTCATCTGGTCCTTCCCGTGATTCACTGGAATATGATTCTGATCTTTCGGCTGCTCGTCGAGCAATAAAATTTGGTTGATAAGCGATTGGGTTTGCATTGGCCTCGCTTGAAGCATACGCTTGCTCATCACTTGCCAGGCGGGCCTGTACTTGAGGCCAAACTGCAATAACATCGGCCTCAGTAATAAGTGTACTATTGTTATCCTTTTGCCAATTCCGCTTGATACATTCATCACAGATGAGTTGAATAATAAAAGGCTTTCGGTCACTCAACTTAAGAATTTGAACGATAGCCTGGTTTTCATATTGGTAATAATCCTGGACAGGTTGGGTAATAAGCAACTTGGCCTCGGAAGACGAAAGCGATGAGATTTTAATCGCACTTCTGAACTGATTGTACCAGGGGCTGGTGCTTTGATGCCAGGTTTTGTCGAATGAAACGCCACACCAGACCAGCAATAAAACCTCATTCGGAATTTCTGACCCCATCCATCCTCGCAAGCGCCGATGCACTTTTTCGGTAAAATCCCGTAACCGATCTCCTTCATCCAACAAGACGACCACCCGCACAGGTAGCTGAGTGATTTTTCGAAATGTATCAGTAATAATGAGCAAATCATCTTCGGCCTGGAAAGGTCCATACTCATTAAAGATTGTTTCACACTGGAGCGCAGGTAACTGGTCAAAACGGCGTCGACTCTCCCTGCGACCGCTCGCATCATGGCGTAAAATAATTCAGATTCTTCTACTTGTTGCAGTTGCACATAGGCCGGGATAAAACAATAGTCCTGATCCTGGCGCAGCATTTCAACCAATTTGTAGAGGATAGATGTTTTGCCAATACGCCGTTCCCCTTCGATAATCAGGTGGTTGCCCGCCTTCAGCGCAGTAATCAGATCGGCCAAAATATCCTGGCGGCCAATAAATTTGTCGCCAGTGACTTGTTTACCGACAACATAGGGGTTAAACTTTTGTTTTACTGATTGCCTAACCAATTCTGCCTGACTTTGAGGTCTACCCTGATGACTATTTGGAACAGCGGATTTGGCTGAAAGATCAAAATATGCCAACCGTCTTTTTAAGCCAGGGTCAGAGGGGTTTTGGTTCAAACCTTTTTGAAGGATTTTTCTAGCTTCTGAATCATTACCTACTTCAAGTTCCATAAGAACATGTTGCTCATAAAAATACGCATTATTGTGAGGAAAGGCGTTAATAGCTCGGCGAATAATATTCAAAGCTTCCTCTTTATCTCCTATTTCGACTAGCATCTGAACAAAGTCTTTATATACACCCTGTTCAGCATTGCCAGCATCAATGGCCTGTTCAAAACAATAACGAGCTTCAGGAATTCGTCCGTCGGCACGAGCTACAACTGCAGATCGATAAAACTCCTGTGTCCTATTAACTATATGTATTGGTACAGCTTTACCTTTTTTAGAAGCAGGTTGTTTTTTTAAAGAAAGTTTTCGGTACCATTGATTTTTTTGGAGAAGCACTGACGGGTTCAGATTGTTTCATCTTATCTTGCCGTGAGATGATACGAATGTTACGAGCTATTGGGTCAAAACCTTCTTTAGTAGCATTATGTCGTAATCCTGATGATTCAAACTCAACCTTATCACCCCTTTCAGGATCACGTCCACCCATTATTTGTTCTCTATTAAATGAGAACGTCTTAGGACGATTACCCGACATGTAAGTAATAGAACCTTTTTTTCTCGCCGGGTCATATGAATCTACCTCCCCTTGGGTAAGAGGTGGCTCTGATATTGGATTCGCGTCTTTGGTAACCATTACACAGTCACCTAGTTTCAGAACTAATTCGGTCACAAATAAATACTTGTCATCTTCACCTACGATTATAGAGACAGCCCCTTATAAAGTCAATCCACTAAAAACACAAAAAGCGCAGAGGTATCTCTGCGCTTTTGTCATCAGAAAATTACCCTATCCTTCATCCTGTCCGGCCTCCCAACCTCCCCACAAACGCCTGATGCGCCTCCGTCGCCAGACCACGCTGTAACTCGGCCAGCACGGCGGCCAGATCACCGGCCAGCAGGGAGACAACAGCCAGGCGCAGGCCGGGGAAGCGTTGGCTGTGGATAACCCCGGCCTCATCCATAGACAACGAAACGTATTCACCTTCTTCGTTCAACTGAAACCAATCCAGGCGCTTTTCAAAAACCTGCCAGACGATATACTCCTGCACCCCATTACGGCGGTATACTTTTAGCTTATCATGCAAATCATACGAGGCGCTGCTACCGACAATTTCCACAATCAATTCCGGGGGGCCTTCCACGTAATCATCCTCGCTGATGCGGGAGTTTCCGCCCAACGCCGCATCGAGACGTAAAAGGGCATCCGGTTGAACTTCATTATCAGCGTCCAGGCGAACCGTCGTATTATCATGCAAGCTGATGCCAGGAGTAGCAGCCCGATAGACCGCTAACCACCCCATAATGTCTCCGTGGGTGCTACCATGGCTGGCGCGTACAGGTGAGGGCATATAAACAACTCCTTCGATCAGTTCAGCTTTTTTGAGTTGCGGCATGGCCTGGTACCGCCGCTCAAATTCGCGCTGGGTCAGCCGGTCGCCGTTTTCCAGAGGCGGGATGATCGTCTTAGCTTTGGTCATCACTTCATTCTGTTCAAGGGCAATTTCCGCGATATTCATAGTGACACTCCTCTGACAATGCTACCTGCTACCCTGCCCTCACCCACCGCTCGACCATGGCCATCTCATCCTCGTACTCCCGCGCTGTGAGCGAAACGAATTCGGCCCGACGGCTGGCGTCGCGGCAAAAGATAGCTCGGCCAGAAACAGCTTCAAAGCGAAGAATCGGGTTGGCCTCGTTGAGGGGAACCAGATCAATTTCGGCAAAGGGTACTACAGGCTGCAAGTCGCCAAGCAACCTGAGTTGTTCATCAAAGGGAAGGGTTGAGTCAAACAACACGCCAATATCCAGATCACTGCCTGCTCTAATTTGGCCTGTCTGAGCCGAGCCAAAGACCCAGGCTGCCATCACATTTGGGGCAGCCGCCAAAACCTGTTCAAGACGCGGCCAATCAACGCTGGACATAATTCAGAATCTCCGCCCGAAATTGGTCAAAATCCACCAGGTGGTTATTAACCACATCCGTCAAAATTGCCGTATCCACCTGTTCGTAACGATGAACGATGTAATTACGAAAACGCACCATTTGCCGATACGCCTCGGCGTCCGACAAAGCGCCCAGTTGAACACACCGCTCGATAGCAGCCACGCCCGTCACCGCCGGAGTTTGTCCGGCCAAAGAAATAAGCCGCTGGCAGATGTCAATCACAATCTCAACCAGCACCTGCAAATCCCGCTCCACAGCCCGCCGGGTGCGCCAGTCGTTGTTCAACTGCGCGGCGCTAATCTGCCCTAACGAACGAAGTTCGAGCAAGGTCTCATCGAGCGATTGCAATTTTTGGAGAATCACTCCATTAATCATTCTCTAGCCCTACACAACGGCATGACCATCAGCCTGCGCTTCCAATTCCAAATAATTACCTTCGATGGTCATAAATTCAATGGTATTACCAAAAGGATCGCGGCAGAAGAAACGGGGCCGGCCAGGGATAGCGACAGCGTCCCAGGGAGCGTGGCCGGCCTCAACCAGCTTGTCCCAGGCCGCCGGCAAATTTTCCACCACCAGGCAATAATGGCGGCCTGACGGGTCATTCAGCGGCTCTTCGGAGAAAAGGTGCAACTCCATCGTGCCCAGGCGAAACCAGACCAGGTCCAGATGCTGAATGGATTTGGGCACGGGTGCTTCTTCCAGCCCAAATAATCCGCCATAAAAAGCCCTGGCCGCTGCGACAGATTCCGGCCCCGGCGGGCGAGGGATGCTAATGTGCTGGATTTGTTGCGCTTTGATCATAGCTGCCTCCCTATTCAGTAAACGCTAGACCGTAGACGGGGAATGTCTGTCTATTATCTACGTTTACTGACTATGGTAGAGGCAAAAGGGCGCTTTGTCAAAGTATTGACGGGTTGTGGGGATTCTTTTTTTGGAGTTAACTTAATGGACGCGACTCAGTCGCTTGGCCGCCAGGATAGCGCTGACCAGGATGAAAAGTCCGCCCAACAACTGCCAGCCCGACAGTCGCTCCTGCAAAAAGAGGACTGACCACAGGACCGACAGCAGCGTTTCCAGGGGGGTCAAAAGGATGACCTGACTGCCGCCGATGTAACGCATGCTCGTAAACATGGCCCACCAGGCAAAGTAGCCGGTCACTACCCCCATGACCCCGGCCACCAGCCAACCCTGCCAGCCGGGATCAGGCCAGGGCGCTCCCTGGAACAGCCAAAACGTGCCAACCGTGGTCAGCATACCAGACATCACATACAGAGTAATGGTCCGGGTATCATAATTGCGGGCGTACCATTGAATGACGGCAAACTCAATCGAAACGCTGATAATATTGCCGCAAATCAGCAGCACCCCCAGCCAATCGGCCTGGCCGCTTGGCCCAATCAGCAAATAGACGCCGATGAGTCCCAGTCCCAGCCGGATAAATTGGCGATAGGTCAGCTTTTCGCCACCGAGAGCCAGCACGCCCAGCACCACTACCGGGCTGATCGAGAAAATCATGGTCGCCACCGAGGCATCCATGCGGGTCAGCGACCAGAAAAAGGCCAGCACACCGAAGCCATTCATCACCCCGGCTCCACCGATAATGAGCAACCCCTTCCGGTCCACCCGCAGCTTGCCGGGCGAAGTGACTCCCAGCGTGGCCACCAGGAGGGCAATGGAAATACCAAAGCGCAGCACCAGCAGAGTCGTCGGGGTGATGCCCAGGCTGATAGCCGCTTTGCCCAACGGAGTCGCCAGGCTAAAAGCAATGGTGGAGGTGATCGCCAGGGTCCAGCCGAGCCAGACGCCGCCCCAATCCAAACCCGTCAAAAAATTCAATTTGCGCAGTCGAGATATAAATGTCATAAACGAGACCATGCCCTCCAGCGAGGCCGCCAGCGTGCCCAGTTGAGACGCTGGATGGCCAGCAGCGCACTCAGCAAAATCAAGCCACCGCCCATCCATTCCCAAAAGGTCAGCCGCTCCCCCAAAAACAGCACCGACCAGAGCACAGCCAGCAATGTTTCCATAGGTAATAACAGCGCGATCTGGCCGCTGCCCAGCAT
>JAAUSP010000126.1 GCA_012032575.1 Anaerolineales bacterium
GGAAAACCAGCAGGAGATTGTTTTGGCCCAAACTGCGGCGGCTACCTTGGGAGGACAGGCCCCGGCAGATACCCTGCTTGGCCAGCGACCCGTTGTGACTGCTACCGTCGCTCCCGCCCCCACTGCGCTCCCTGCCGACGCAGTGCTGCTCGGTTTGCTGAGTGACAACAGTTTTATTGATGAGTTTAATACCTTGCATGTAGTTGGCGAAGTGCGTAATGACTCCAATGTGGATGTCGGCCAGACCGACATTGCGATCACCTTTTATGACGGCGCGGGGGCTGCTATCGGCGCGGCGAATGGACAAACCATCCTCGATGTAATCCCGCCCGGCGAAAATTCGCCTTTTTTGATTACGCTTTCCCGCCCGGAGGGGATGGAGTCTTACAGTGTGAGAGCCGTCGCCCGGCCGGTAGCGCCGCAATTGGCTCCCCAGCTAGCGGTGATTCAAGTTAAACGGTTTGAAGATGAAGCCGGTTTTTTCCACGTTAAAGGGGTGATTGAAAACAGCGGCAGCATCGTGGCCCGGCGGGCCAAAGTGGCGGCGGTAATTTATGGGCGGGGTGGCGCGGTTATCAATGTTGGCTTTACCTATCTCAACCCACCCACCTTAGCTCCCGGTGAGCGAGCCAGCTACGAAGTTATCTTCACCTATTTCCCCAAATATGTCAGCCAAAAAGTCATTCCTTTTGAGGAATAACTCGCGTTAAGCCTGGAACAAAACAAAAAGAAAAGCCCCGCCAATCGGCGGGGCTTTTTTGTATCTATAAAATAAACAGAATGACTATGAAATAAAAAAGAATTAGAGGTTGCCAACGATATTGCTGAACACGTTACCAACAACCGGGCCGAGCAAGAGCAGAATGGCGATTACGACGATAGCCACCAGCACCAGGATCAAAGCATATTCTACCAAACCCTGACCTTCTTCACGCGGGAGAAACAGCATGTCTTATTAGCCTCCTTTCTGAAAAATTGTTACTTGTTGTAACTAGCTCCACCATAACGGATAATGGTCATTATCTCAATAGTCTAAGAGTACCAAACTGCTTAACCTTGTATTTGCTGGCTGTGAAAGAAATAAAAAGAAAATCCGGGCTAATTATGAATGTAAAATTTGTTTCCACCCGTATCAGTTCATGCAGTCGCCCCACAAATTTTCCGATTGTGCCTTAAACTTTTCCTCCGCTCTCGCCGTATTGAAATAAACCCCATATCTGTACAAATTATATACAAATTCGTTGCAAAATATAGATACGAAATCAAATGCGCTGCGTATTACCAGATAACAGCGTGTTTAAAACTTTTGTTGAACGAGGAGGAACGATGGGGTTAGCCAAAAATAAAAAAGTCTTCTGCCGCAGTCTTAAACTCCCGCTCTCAATCCAGACGATTGGTCTGGTTATTAATTTTATCTCTGGCCTTGATAACTCTGGCATGCGGATTTCTGGATAATACGGCCCGCCCTGCTGCTGGCCCCCTTCGAATTGCCCGCCTCCCCACTTTGACTCCCACCCCGGCAGTGCAGCCTGTTAGCCAGACTCCCATCGAAGAAATCCCGGCTGCACCCGTTTCTGTCGAGTCAGCCGCGCCCCTGCCAGCAGTTACGCCTACAGCCGTACCCATGGAAAGCGTCGAACCGGCGGCAGTGGCTGAAGTTGAACCGGCCCAGCCTGCCCCAGAAGTTTCTGCTGCGCCCGTTGAAGAAACCAGCCCGGCCGAGCCAACTGCCGTACCGTCCGCGTCCAACCCAACCTCGAATACCGTTCCTGTTCAAAATAGTGAGCCGGTGAATAATGTTTTGTCCCCGCAGCCCGGTTCAGCCCTGACTTTTGCCAATGTGCGCCTGGTCAACGATCCGGTGGAAGGGGGTGTGCTGCTCTACGGTGATGTAATCAACCAGAGTGACTCGCCCCAGGAACTTCAGCGGGTCACCGGCACCTTTGTTGACGCTCAGGGCCAGATGATTGCCGATGAAGACAACACCACCGATTACGCGCCCGTACAGATCATTCCTACGCGGGGACAGGTTCCTTTTGAACTGTCGGTGCAGGACATCCAGGCCGCGGCCGACTTCGACCTTCGGGCTGAGGCGCAGCCCAGCAGCAGCGTACCGCGCCAGGATTTTGAGCTAACCACCACCTCTCAGGTAAGCGATGAATTCGGCCTTTGCTTTGAAGGAACGGTCCGCAATCCGGGGGCTAATTTGGCCGAATATGCCGTCGTGGCTGTGGTTCTGTACGATGCTCAAAACAACGTCATCAGTTTTGGCGACACCTATCTGGAACCGGAGACGCTGGCCAGCGGTCAAACGGCTGCCTTTGAACTTTGCGCCGACTCTTTCAGCCAGCCAATCAGCAGCTACAAGTTACAAGCCTGGGGACTATGACCAAACATGAAACCAAACCGAAAGGAGAAGGAGGAAAAGGCATGAATTAAACTGTCACAGCTTTACACCCGGTTTTCAAATTTATTCATAATCTGGATAAACGGAGGATGGAAGGTGTAGGTCAGCCTGTCTTCCAACCTGCCTGAACGATAAACTATAAGCTGCAAAAATGACTCAAAGGAGAATGTAAAATGTCGAAACCGATCCAAAAAGCAGTTCCATTCTTAATAACCTGTTTATTGTTACTCTTCGGCGCAATGGCTGCCCTTTTACCGGGCCGGGCTGCCGCCGACAAGCCCACTATTGTTGAAATTGCCTCCGGCGACGACCGCTTTGAAACGCTGGTGGCAGCCCTGCAAGCGGCTGAACTGGTGGATGATTTGCAAGGAGAAGGTCCCTTCACTGTCTTTGCCCCCACTGACCACGCCTTTGCCAAACTGCCCGATGGCGCCCTCGAAGCTTTGCTCAACGATATTCCTACCCTGCAAAAAATTCTGCTCTATCACGTGGCAGCCGGCAAAAATATGGCGGCGGATGTGGTTCAACTGACCGAACTGGAAACCCTGCAAGGCGAGAAAGTCCAGATCAGAGTCGAAGGTCACAAAGTTTTCGTCAACGATGCCCAGATCATCATCACCGACATTGAAGCGTCCAACGGCGTGATCCACGTGATTGATACCGTGCTCATTCCGCCGTCTTTGCAGCCCAAAACCATTGTAGACATTGCCGTAGCCGATGACCGCTTTGAAACGCTGGTGGCGGCCCTGCAAGCGGCTGACCTGGTTGAAACCCTACAAGGAGATGGTCCCTTCACCGTCTTTGCCCCCACCGACGATGCTTTTGCCAAACTGCCCGCCGGTACCCTCGAAGCTCTGCTCAACGATATTCCGGCCCTCAAAGAAATTCTGCTCTACCACGTTGTACCCGGTAAATTCCTGGCCGCCGATGTAGTTCAGCAGACCGAACTGACCACGGCTAAGGGCGACAAGGTAAAAATCAAAGTAGAAGGCGGCAAAGTTTTTGTCAACGATGCCCAGATCATCATTACCGACATTGAAGCGTCCAACGGCGTGATCCACGTGATTGATACCGTGCTCATTCCGCCGCCCTCGCAGCCCAAAACCATTGTGGACATTGCCGTAGCCGATGACCGTTTTGAAACGCTGGTGGCGGCCCTGCAAGCGGCTGACCTGGTTGAAACCCTACAAGGCGATGGCCCCTTCACCGTGCTGGCTCCCACCGACGATGCCTTTGCCAAGCTGTCCAAAGGCGGCCTGAAAGCTCTGCTCAACAACATCCCCACCCTCAAACAAATCCTGCTCTACCACGTAGTGGCCGGGAAAGCCCAGGCTGCCGATGTGGTCCAGCAAACCGAGTTGACCACCGTTCAGGGCGAGAAAATCAAAGTGCGGGTTGAGGGCGATAAAGTTTTTATCAACGATGCCCAGATCATCATCACCGACATTGAAGCGTCCAACGGCGTGATCCACGTGATTGATACCGTGCTCACCCCGCCGTCCCTGCGCCCCAAAGTGCATGTGACCGTTGTTCACGGTATCCCCGGCCAGGCTTTGGGCGCTGACCCGGCTCTGCCGGTGGACGTGTCGGTAGACGGCGAATGTGTGCTACCCGGCTTTACCTTCAGCAAGATTGCCGGCCCGCTTTCTTTGCCGGTTGATACCTATCGCATCGCCATCAGCCTGGCTAATACCGCGGCTCCGTGCAGCAACGCTCCGGTGATTGGCCCGCTCAATGTGCCTGTAGCCAAAGGCGAGAATGTTTCGATTGTGGCCCATCTGAACGGGCAAGGTGAACCGACAGCCAGCAAGTTTGTCAACAATGTCTCCCTGATCCGCGCCGTCGCGCCCGTTTGGTGGTGCGTCACCTGGCCGATGCCGGTGCGGTGGATGTCAAGATTTTCCGGCGCGGCAATCACCGCCCTGTTAAAATCTTCCAGGATGTGACCAATGGCAGCGAAGCCGCAAAAGTAGTCGCCCCGGGCCGCTACAACACCCAAATTTTTGCGGCTAACAACAATCAGCGGCTGGTTAAGTCGGGCTTTGTGGGCTTAAAAGCACGCAATCTGTACATCGAGTATGTGTTTGGCTCGCCCAAGAGCAACAGCCTGACCATTGTAACCCAAACCATTCGCCTGCCGCGATAAGTTCGCCAGGCGTCAGGTTTAAGTTTTCAGGTTGGGATGTGAGGCGTCACATCCCTCAACAATCAAATCATTGAAACAAACCCGCCGGGTTCATCGAGTCCGGCGGGTTTCTTAATTTGGTGCTTTTGGCAGCTTTCGCCGGGCCATGATATACTACCCCCCTCATTTATGGCAAAGGAGGCAACCATGCTATCTGATCTATCTCATATCTCACCCGTATGGAGCCGGATCACCCCTTTAATGATTGAGCGGGGAGAAGGCTGCCACGTCTACACCACCGACGGGGAGCAGTACCTTGACTTTACCAGCGGCATCGGCGTGACCAATACCGGGCACAGCCATCCGGCGGTGGTCAAAGCTATTCAGGAGCAGGCGGCGAAAATGCTCCACGCTCAGGTCAATATTTACTTGCACCCACCCCTGGTCCGCCTGACCCATGCCTTAAATGAGATCACCCCGCCCAACCTCGACACCTTTTTCCTCTCCAATTCCGGCGCGGAAGCCGTCGAAGGGGCGGTCAAACTGGCCCGGCACTATACCGGGCGAACCAATATCATCGTTTTTCAGGGCGGGTTCCACGGACGCACCGCCCAGACGATGGCTATGACTACGGCCAAAACCGTCTACCGGGTTGACTACCAACCCCTGCCCGGCGGCATCTTTGTCGCGCCCTTTCCCTATGCCTACCGCTACCGCATGACTGACGAACAGGTGAGCGAGTTTGCTCTGCGCGAGCTGGACCTGATTCTGCACACCCAATCCGCGCCCCAGGAAACGGCGGCGATGGTCATCGAGCCGGTGCTGGGCGAGGGCGGCTATGTGCCTGCGCCACCGCAGTTTATGCAAGGGCTGCGCCGGGTTTGCGACCAGCACGGTATCCTGCTCATCGTTGACGAAGTCCAGACCGGCTTTGGCCGCACCGGCAAAATGTTTGCCCACGAGCACGCCGGCATCAACCCCGATGTGCTGGTGATGGCCAAAGGGTTGGGCAGCGGTTTTCCTATTTCCGGTATCGCCTCCAGCCGCGAAATTATGAGCAAATGGCAGACCGGCACCCACGGCGGCACCTACGGCGGCAATGTGATGGGCTGCGCCGCCGCCGAAGCGACTATCAAGGTTATTAAAGAAGAAGGACTGGTCGAGAATGCGGCAGCACGAGGCCGGCAGCTTATGGACGGCCTGGCCGAAATCCAGAGCCGCTTCCCTGCTCTGGGCGACGTGCGCGGGCTGGGCCTCATGGTCGGCTGCGAGTTTACCAACCCCACCACCGACCAGCCTGACGACGGCCTGACCAAAAAAGTAGCCGCCCATGCGATGCAGGAGGGCCATCTGTTATTACTCACCTGCGGCATGTACGGCAACGTCATTCGCTGGATTCCACCGCTAGTTGCCACCGAGAGCCAGATCAACGAGGGGTTGGAGAAGTTTGAAAAAGCGGTAGTGGCGGCGGTATAAACACGCCTTTAGAATGGTCCACAGATGGACACAGATATTCACAGATTATTTTTAAAGTTTAAATTTTTTATCTGTGCCCATCTGTGTGTATCTGTGGACTCTAAAACCTGGAGATTATTATGGCAAAATTATCCCTGGCCGAAGTTGAAACCATTGCCGAACTGGCCAAACTGCCCCTAACCGAGGCCGAAAAAACGGTTTTTCAGGAGCAGCTTTCGGCCATTCTGGAATACGCCGAAATGCTACAGCAGGTTGATACCACCGGCATTCCGCCCACGGCCAGCGCCCTCCCCCTGAGTAATATCATGCGGGCCGACGAAGTCAGCCTCAGCCTCTCGAATGAAGAAGCCCTTTTTAATGCCCCCGCCGCCGAAGATGGTTATTTTAAGGTGCAGGCGGTTTTGGAATGATTCGTCTTGCGTGTTGCTTCTTCCGTTGATGAATAGGCAAGACGCAACACGTAACACATTTCCCGGAGATTAACATTGGAACTCTACTCACTCACCACCCACGAAGCCCAGGATAAACTGCGCCACGGCGAGATTACTTCGGTCGAATTGACCGAAAGCGTACTGGAGCGGATCGAAGCGGTTGAGGCTAAAACGCAGGCTTACCTCAGCGTGCAGGCCGATCTGGCCCTGGACATGGCTCGCCTGGCCGACGAGCGCCGCGCTACCGGCGAGGATAACCCCCTGCTGGGTATCCCTCTGGGCCTTAAAGATGTGCTGATTACCTACGGTGTGCCGACCACCGCCGGGTCGAAAATTCTGGCAGGGTTTGTCCCGCCCTTCGATGGGACGGCTGTCACCAAACTGCGTGCGGCCGGGGCAGTCTTTGTCGGTAAAACCAACATGGACGAATTTGCGATGGGATCGTCCACCGAATATTCGGCCTATCAGGTTACGAAAAATCCCTGGGATTTACGCCGGGTTCCCGGCGGTAGCAGTGGGGGCAGCGCCGCCGCCGTCGCCGCCGACGAGGCCCTGGCCGCGTTGGGCACGGATACGGGAGGCAGCGTCCGCCTGCCCGCTTCCTACTGCGGCGTGGTCGGCCTGAAACCAACCTACGGGCGGGTCAGCCGCTATGGGTTGATTGCCTTTGGCTCCTCGCTGGACCAGATCGGCCCGCTGACCAAAGATGTTGAGGATGCGGCGGTTTTGCTCAACGCCATCGCCGGCCACGATCCCCGCGACGCAACCAGCCTCAACGTCCCGGTGCCGGATTACGTGGCCGAGATAAAGCAGGGTGATGACCTGAAAGGACTCAAAGTCGGTGTGCCCAGAGAGTATTTTATCGAAGGGCTGGACGCCGGGGTGGAGTCAACCGTGCGGGCGGCCATCGCCCAACTGGCCGGGCTGGGCGCGGAGATTGTAGAGGTATCGCTGCCCAACACCCGCTACGGCATCCCGGTTTATTATCTCATCGCTCCGGCGGAAGCGTCGGCTAACCTGGCCCGCTACGACGGGGTGAGATTTGGGCTGCGCCAGACCGGCAGCGATATGTGGGACACCCTGCGCCAGACCCGCGAGGCCGGCTTTGGCCGCGAGGTCAAACGCCGGATCATGCTCGGTACGTATGCTCTTTCGGCGGGCTATTACGATGCCTATTATTTGAAGGCGCAGCAGGTCCGCACCCTGCTCCGGCGGGATTTTGAGCAGGCTTTTGAAAAAGTGGATGTGATGGTTGCGCCGGTCTCACCGACAGTGGCTTTTGAAATTGGGGCCAAAACTGACGACCCGCTGCAAATGTATCTGATTGACGTGTTCACCGTCTCGCTCAACCTGACCGGCGTCTGCGGTATTTCGGTGCCGTGCGGCTTTTCCGCCGGGATGCCGGTTGGTCTGCAAATTATCGGCCCGGCCCTGGGTGAGAGTACCGTTTTGCGCGCCGCCTATCAGTACGAACAGGCGACGGAGTGGCACAAACAGAAGCCGGCGTTGTGAGGCAAGGCCGCGAGGAATTTTATATTCGGATGATCCCGTTGGGGTCATCCGAATTTTTGTTTACAAGGGGGTGAGGGTATGATATGAAAACATAAATTAATTTTACTTTCTAAAGAATAGCCCGATGATAATCTCCGATCCATTTCTATCCGCAGTTTACAACCCAAAAATCATTAGCAAGCTAGAACAGCGCTTTGGCGTTTTCACACGCAGCATGTTGATCTGGTGATCTCCACCGAGATCATGCGGCAGATGGTGGTCAAAATAAACCAGAAAACCATCCCTCGCCGGGCCGAGGTTGTCATGGTGGTGCCGAATGAACAAGGGCAGGTCTGGCTGCATACCAAAAGTTTTTATCCGCAGGGCGTTTATCGCTTGATGACCGGCGGCCTGGAAGCCGACGAAGCGCCTCACCAGGCCCTGCGCCGCGAGGTATTCGAAGAAACCGGCTTCAAAGTAAAAGTGCAGCGCTGCCTGGCGGTAATTACCTATACTGTTGCCGCTGCGGAGGGCCGATTTCCCTTTGTCTCCTATATTTTTCTGACCACCCCCACTCAGGGCCAGCCCCATCCCACTGACCCCAAAGAAGCTATTGCTCATTTTCAGGCAGTGCCTGCCTCCGGCCTGGCCGATACCGCCCGCCAACTCCGCTCAATGAGCGGAGAATTTGCCGATTGGGGCATCTTTCGGGCCATCCCCCACGAGGTAGCCTGCCAGCAGTTGCTCCAAGCATCGCCTTAACTGATCTCTGGCAGACCCGGCCTTTCCAGGATTTAAATAAATCAATCAAAGCGCGTTACATTTACGTTACGCAAGATGCAACACGCAACACGAATTGAATAACTGTTTTCTTGGGACTACCTTAATTGGGAGGTAGCGATGACCGACTATTTAACCACAACCGAAGCTACTCGCCTGGTCGAATTGGAGATTGTCATCGAGCGGGGGCTGCAAACCTTTATCGAGGTCGGCAGCGCCCTGATGGAAATCCGCAACTCCCGCCTGTACCGGCAAACCCACCCCACCTTTGAGGAATATTGCCATGAGCGCTGGGACCTGCGCCGCAGCCGGACCTATCAATTGATGGACGCGGCTGAGGTGGTCGAAAACCTGAAAAGTTCCACAATTGTGGAACTTTCAAGTGGACCTCTGCCTCTGCCCCTGAACGAAGCCCAGGCCCGGCCGCTGGCCCGGCTGGGCCTGGACCTACAGCGCCAGGTATGGCAAAAGGCCGTCGAAACCGCTCCCCAGGGCAGAATTACGGCCCGGCACATCGAAACGGTTGTCAGGGAGTTTGAGTCCGCTCAAGCCGAACCCGACACCTTTACCTGCCCCCGCTGTGGTCACCGGGCGGTTCAGCTCAACGAAGGGGTTATCTGCCTTAACGATGCCTGCCAGTCAAGCTGGGCCACCCGCGACGAGTTCGAGGCTGAAGTAGGCATAGGCTACAAAGATGAAACCGAACTGCTGCGGACCCGCCTGAAAACGGACCTGATCAAACTGCTCAATCACTTGTCCCCGGAACAGTTAAAGGAACTTGCCGCCTGGCTGGTCGAAGCCCAGGAGAGGTTAGCGGCAGTGGTAAACTAAATAGTGGATTTCTACAAATGAGGTTTCGGTTTTGGAGATTGGAGATTAAAAATTGGGGATTGGATGCTTGATGGGTCCAATCCCCAATTTTAGTGGAAGAAGTTAATGCTGAATAATTGATCAGACTCAATGCCGGCCATTAGCCAGCGGAAGGACGGGTTCCTGGTACTGATGGCCGTTCAGTCGCATTAAAGGGGCTGTTACGGCAACCTTGGCCGGAGGAGATACCTCTAATAAACATTGTTCTAACTGGTTCAGGCGGGCTACAACTTCGTGAGAGAAGCGTTTCACTTCTTCTACCCCGGCTTTGGCTGACTTATGGTCCCCCCGATTATGGGCAACAACAACCTGGCGCACGGTTTCGTGCATCCGCCGATGCGGCTCTTCAATTGCTTTAAATTCCGGCTCGTTCCCACAGAGATCCTTTCCCTGCTTGTAATACCACTGGCCTAACAAACAATCGGTATGCGAATCCAGTTCATGTTCGTTCACGGTTACCTGTCCGGCTAACAGCTTATTCAGACGATCTGCCCACCGCAGGTGAGCCTGTTTAAATAGCTCAATTTGCTGAGATTGGTCTTGATCGGTAGATACTTTAAAATTGGCCAGAATTGAAGTCAGCTTATCGGCCAATTCACTAAGGACTTGAGCCGAAGCGGTCACTTCTTCCACTTGAGCGCTCATCTCTTGAGCCGAGGCCGTTACCTCTTCGACGGCAGCGCTGTTCTCCTCGCTGACGCTGGAAATGTCGGCAATCGCCTCGGACACTTCACCGGCATTGGCCGCCATCTCCTCGGTCGCGGCCGAGTTCTCCTCGACCACCGCTGAGACCTGCTCGACCAATTCCCCGGCAGCCTGAGCCGCATTGCCCATTTGAGCGGCCAGGGTGCGGTTCTCGGAGGCAACCTGCTCCACCGCCCCGATGGCCTGGTCGAGCTGCTGGCTGGCTTGCTGGACGGCGGCCAGAGCCGTCAACGCCGCCTCGATCTGTTTGGCCGAGTCCGCCGTGCCGTTGGCAATGACCTCAAAAGCCGAGCCGGCCTGGCGGGTCAAGGCCACCCCGCCCTTGACCTCCTGGCCGGCCTGTTTCATCGCTTCGACGGTGCTTTCAGCCCCGTTCTGAACCATCTGGATCATCTCGCGGATTTCTTTGGTCGCTTGCGAGGAGCGTTCGGCCAGTTTGCGGACTTCGTCGGCGACGACGGCAAAGCCTTTGCCGTGCTCCCCGGCGCGGGCCGCCTCGATGGCAGCATTGAGGGCCAGCAGATTGGTCTGAGAAGCGATGTCGTCAATGGTTTCGATGATAGCCCCGATTTGAGTGGAGCGTTTACCCAGGTCAACGACCCGTTGGGCCAGTTGTTCGGTCGCGGTCCCAAGCTGGTCAATGCCGGAGACGGCTTCACGGGCCGCCTGCTGGCCGGATTGGGAGGCCTGAAGATTGGCCTTGATAAAGGTTGCCACCTGATCCACTTGGGTGCTGATCTGTTTCACTGCGGTTTCAAGGGCCAGACCGGCGGTTTTGGCTTGAGAGACAGCCTCGGCCTGAGCTTCGGTGCCGCGAGCGACTTGATGAATGGAAGAGGTCAGTTCGCCGACCGCCTGAGCGGTTTGGCCGATGGAGGTCGCCTGGTCCTGCGCGCCTTTGGCGACGCCGTCAATGGCCCGGACCATCTGGTCCATCGAACCGAGGGTTTTGGTAATGGAGTCGGTTTGCTGCTGAGTGCCGCGAGCGACCTGCTGCATGGTTCCGGCGATTTGGCTGGTGGCTTGCCCCGCCTGTTCGGCCACCGCGGCCAGTTCAGCGGAAGCAGAGCCAACACTATTGGCATTGTCGGTCACTTCGACAATCAACTGCCGCAAATTGACAATCATTTGGGCAAAAGCGGTACCCAATTCATCTTTGTCGCTATTGGGCTTGATCTCAACCGCCAAATCACCCTGGGCAATCTGTCCGGCAGCTTCGGCCATCGTAGTAAAATACAGTTCGGCTTCACCCAAGGCTCGACCCATCGTCCCAATTTCATCGCGGCGGATCCTGATGGCTTGTTTTACAAGCAGGGGAATATCGCGGTTAAGATCGCCACGAGCCATATTTTGCAACGCTCCGGTCATAATCTTCACCGGCCTGGCTATGCCGCGGGCGAAAAAGATACTTAATCCGGTAACGATGATAGCCGTGACTAACCCGACCCCCAACATAATATTCCGTAATCGTGTCACCATTGCCAAGGCTTCAGCTCTATCCTGCTCTGTTATCAGTCCCCAGCTTATCCGCTTAATGGGGGAGAAAGCACCCAAAACGGCCTGGTTGCGATAATCCTGATACTCGGCTACACCGCTGGTGTCGGCCAGCACCTGCTGAGCGCCATAACTATCCACCTTAAGTTCAAGTTCGGCCCGTTCTTTAATCAGTCCTTCTTCTTTCAGTTCGTCGGTGAAACGGGAAGGGGTGATGAAATAGCCGTCCTGGTTGATGAGATAAGCTTCGCCGGTTTGCCCGACCTGCGCCTTATCCAGGATATCCACAATTTTGGCAGTTGGCAACACCCCGCCAACCACACCAACAACCTTATTATCTATGGTTATTGGTTCTGCCACGACGATTATTACTTGCCCATCAGCCTTCGATACCAATGCATCTGAAATGTTCGATTTGCCTTGAATGGCTTTCTTAAAGTATTCACGTTCAGCCAGGTTGATAGGGTCATCGCCCGTAATCCTGGCAATAGTCATGCCATCAGGACTAGCGACAAACATGTCTTGATACTGCGGCCACTTCTCAACAAAAAAGTGAAGTGCTTTAAGAACTTGGACGGGGTCCATTGTGCGTATTTCATTCGAGCCGGCAATCACCTTCACTTCGCTCTGACGATCGCCAAGCCAATTGTCAATACTTTCAACGCTAATCAGGGCCAGGCGTTCAAGTTCGCTGCTGATACGGGTCTGTAAAGACTGTTGGGCCTGCCAGTAGGTGATCAGACTGACGATCAACAGGGGCAGCAGGGATAACCCCAGGAAGAGCATCATTAATTTGCCTTGCAGGGAGTGGAAGAAATTAATTTGGCCTTCTTTTTGGATGGGTGAAGCATTTAACGATTTCATTTTTTTCCTTTCTTGTATTTTTGATTGATAAAAGCAGTCCTATTACGTTTTGGTTAAAAGAAGCAATAAAAAGTACAAAGCCACCGCCACTCAATCAATGGCGGCAGACGGTTGTACACTTACTTAGTATCGGTAAGAAAGCGTTATAATTTATAAAGAAAAAGTAAAGCCTGGTTTATAACTCTGCTCAGGCATGTCAACCAAAGGGAGAAATCTCTGATGCGTAGCGCTGTAAGGACGCTTTGTGTCGGCCTACGGCCTCGAAATGACCTGAGGGCTGAGTAGTTACAAAAAGCATTTACACTTTGTTTATGCGTTAGAAAAATTTTTGCCGACAAAAAGAGCAACACCCATTTGCTGGGTTTCTTCTGATACGAACATTTTTAACCATGCGACCCAAATTAACCGCTGAATATGCAAAGTCCGCCGAGAGATTTAAAAATCTCTGCGTTTTCAGCACGCTTCGCGTCAGCGGTGAAATATTAAATCTGTCAGTCAATCAGATTACTATAGAAAAGGATACCCCTCCATGAATCATTTAGTCGAGCAGTATCATATTAATGACACCAATTTGAGTTTGAGAAAACAGTTCATTACCCTGGATCAACAAAATATTGAAATCCTCAGGCAGCTTGCCGGTTGGGCCAATGGCGTAGCTGACCCAATGGCCAGAGAATTTTATGATCATCAATATGCCTTTGCTCCAACGCGCACCTTTTATGAAGCGTATGCGCAAAGAAAGCAGATGCCATTTGAACAGTTGCGCCATCACCTGGAAAGCGTGCAGGCTGAATATTTCCGCCAAATTTTTGAGGAAGCTGCTAAGGGTGATTTTGGACCTCATTATTTCGAACGACGACTGAAGGTAGGGCAGCTTCATAATGTCATCAATCTGCCCCTCAAATGGTATGTTGGCAGCTATGCGCTGTATTTTAAGTTGGTGCGAAAATATCTTTCCCGGCGTTTCTGGTACCGCCCCTGGTGGCGAGCCAAAGCTGAACTGGCCATTCTGACTGTTTTTAACTATGACATGCAGGCTGTGGCTGACGCATTCTTTTATGATTATTTAGAGTCGATTGGTATGGACCTTGGGCAAGTACAGATGCAGAGCCTGGAACATGACTTATCGGAAAATTATCGCGAGCTTAAGGGTACTGTCCGAAATGTTCTTGAGGAAACCAGCCGGACCAGTCAATTTCTGGCACAGGCGAGCACTCGTCTGGCCGAAATAGCCAATCAATCCGGGCGAACGACAGCAGAAGTGAGCCTGACCATCCAGCAGTTGGCAACGGGAGCCAGCCACCAGGCTGAGGCGCTTTCTCAAACCCGATCCAACCTTGAGCAGTCTGCCAGAGCCATTGAAGGGGTTGCTCAGGGCGCCCAGGAGCAGGCGCAGGCGGTTAACCGTACTGCCGAAGCCATCACCGGATTGGTCGGGTCCATCCAAACAATCTCGGCTGGTGCTGATGAGCAGACTCAGGCAGTGGTTGGGGCTAAGGGCGCTGGTGACAGCCTGGGCGCAACCATTGCCCAGATTTCAGAACGCACTCAGCAAGTGGCCGACTTCGTCCAAAACCAGTTGCATATCGCTCAGGAGGGGCAACAAACCTCGCGCCAGGTGGTAACGGGAATAGACCAACTGGGGGCTGCGACCGAACAGTTGGCCCAACGTATTCAGGAACTGGGAAAACGTTCTGGCCAAATCGGGGCCATCGTGGAAACTATCAACGAGATTGCTTCACAAACCAACCTGTTGGCCTTGAACGCAGCCATCGAGGCAGCCCGGGCGGGGGAGCACGGCAAGGGCTTGCGGTGGTAGCCGATGAAGTGCGGAAGTTGGCGGAACGGTCGTCATTGGCTACCAAAGAGATCCGAACGATGATCGAGGCAGTGCAGCGAGGGTCGGAGCAGGCGGTAGAAGCGATGAATCAGACGGGACAAGAGGTGCAGGCAGGGGTCAGGTTGACTCGCCAGGCCGGGACTGCGTTTGAAGCAATAGCGACGGGCACAGCCGAATCGGCGGAGCAGATAAAGGCGATCCTGACTGCGGTCAAGGTAATTGAGGCAGCGGTAGGTCAGCTAGGGCAGGCGCTGGCAGCGGTGGAACAAGTCGCTGGACAAAATCGGCGGGTTGCTCAGGAGATGCGGGTAGCATCAGAAGTGGTGCAAGAGGCAGTGGAACAGGTATCGGCGGTGGTAGAGGAGAACTCGGCGGCGACGGAAGAGATGGCGGCGGGTTCGGCAGAAGTGATGGAAGCCGTCGAAAATATCGCCGGGGTCAGCCAGGAGAACAGTGCGGCGGTGGAAGAGGTGAGTGCGTCGGCTGAAGAAATGAGCGCCCAGGTTGAAGAAGTCAATATATCAGCCCAGGCCCTGGCTGAAGCTGCCCAAACTCTGCAAAAATTGATAGCTCAATTCAAGTTGGGGCATAATCTTCCAGAAGTGGCCAGTCCCAAAATTGGTCAAGATGGCACACACCGTAGGCATGTTGGTAGTCCCCATCGAGTCTTGGAGTATCACTCTTGATGTGACTCTGAGCTACACCCTTCTTTGGCAGGTCATAACAAATTGTTGTTATGACCTGCCAGTTAACTCCCCTATGGTTCCCCGAAACTCCTCTTAATAAAAGTACAAATCTCTGTCATGGCCTCGGTTGCCTCCGGGAACAAGGGCGCACAGGCCGGATAGCAATGGAACATGCCTTGAAATAATCACTCGATTTTCGTGTTGCGTCTTGCGTGTTCCGTTTGCTTTATCTCACGCAAGACGCAACACGTTTTGTTAATTAACCCTTGGAACTACATGAAAAGGATATTCCTACATGAACATGCTCATTAGCATTACCCTTGACTGCACCTTAAAAACCGCATAACTGAAATAATCAG
>JAAUSP010000127.1 GCA_012032575.1 Anaerolineales bacterium
GGGGACCACTAAAAATGCAGCTTTCATTCAGACTCCTCATAAATTGAGCCTCTCCCCAACCCCTCTCCCTGCCAGGGAGAGGGGAGTCGCGCCAGCGACGGGGAGAGGTTCTTCAATCCCGTGAGTTACTGTAGTATCTGAATATCCATTTCTACCGTAGTGCTGCTGCCATCCTCGGCGTGGACGATGGCCTGGAGGAGGTATTCGCTGCCAAACTCAATGGGGTCGCCGTTGGGCCATTGATAGTTGTTCGCGGCGAAATTCCAGGCATTGCAATCCGGTTCGCCGCCGCTAAAGGCACAGTAGGCGGCGCTTTGCTCGGTTCGTTGGTAAACCTCGCCGTTTGGGCCGATGATGCGCATATCAACCCGGTCAATGCCCTCACCATCGTTAACCCCATCCGCCGAAGCGAATACCTGAAAAATCAGGGCATCGTAGACCACATCGGCGTCTGAATTTGGCGCGGTCTGGACAATTTGGGCGCTCAGGTTTGAGGGTTGGTTCTTCGCCGGCGAGCCTTCGATTCTGAAATTAAAGCGCCAGTTTGCCGGTTCGCTCTCTTTCGGGTTGAAGATGATTTTTACCGAATAACTTCCGTTTTCGATTACTTTGTCATTGTGGGGAGCAGGCCAGCGGTAGTTGTGCTGGTCAAAGACCCAAACCTCACAGATGGGTTCGCCTCCGCCGAAAACACAGTAGCCGGGCGTTCGCTCGGTGCGCTCGTGAACTATCCCCGCATCGTTCCGTATTTCAAAGTGAACGTTGTCAATCCCGGCTCCATCGCTCTGGCCCACCTCTTTATCAAACGCCACCACCCGAAAAACCAGCCTGTCCCGAAAAACCAGATCGTCAAAATCTAACTGCCCCTGGGCATAACCGGGAAAGACAACATAGCCGTCAATGTTATCGTTGCCGCCCCCCGGCGGCTCAAAGACCACAAACGACTCCGGAGTGGGTGATGGGGTGGGGGTGGGTTGGACCGGAACCAGGGTTGCCGTCGGCGTGGCTGTAGGCGGCGGAGGGACTGACACTGGCGGCAAGGCGACAAAATCCACGTTGCAACTTACAAACTGTACGTCAGTGCTGACCCAGCCGGTTTGATTGTCGGGCGTTTGCACCTGCACCCACTGCCCGCCGGGGTAGCCGATGGCGCTGAAGCCGATGGGGACCAGCTCGACACCCTGACCAATTGTAGTGATGGGCGTATAGGCCACCCCCGGTCCGCTGCGCAGATTGAGGGAAGAGGCCACCACCGTACAGGCGGGCGAGGCGGCAGTTTCGGGTGTGAAAGTTGGGGTGGGAGACGGTGCATTTTCGCTGCCGGGCGTCGGGGCCGACGTATCCGTGACCGGGTCAGGCGTTGAGTTTGGCTCATCCGGGACAGGGGTGGAAGTCGGCTCGGAGGCAGCCTGGGTGGGGGCAGCTTCGGCGGTGAGGATGGCGGCGGCTGTTTTTTGGACGGCCACCTCGGTCGCAATCAGGTCAGGTTCGGTCGTAGGGACTGAGGGGTTGCAGGCAGCCAAAAATAAGGTCAGGCACAGCAGCGTGAGATAATAATTTAGCGGTTGCAGGCGCATCATTGCTCCTCCTGGGTAACAAGTTTCTCAGCCATACGGTCGGCATAGGGCCGGCAGTAAGTATCAATTATGTTTTTCAGCAGGGCATCGTAAGGGTTCCCCCCACTGAAGGCATCGCCTTGAGCGATACAGCCGGTATAAGCATCCCTGGCCCTTTGGTACAACGCGGTGATTTCAGTCTGGCGGTCCTGTTTTTCTCGCACCAGGGCCAGTTGGGCGTAAGCGCCGCCCAGAGCCAGATAAGCGTGACCCAGCGAGCGATGCTGTTTGGTGGCTGAGAGAGGCTGCAAAATGGTTTCAATCTCGCGGATCGCTCCCTCGAAATAGCCGCCGGCCTCGACGTACATGCTCGAATTGTCACCCTGGTTATAGCCCAGTTTGTAGAGGGTGTCGCCTTTGAGAAAAGAGGCCACTGCTTTGCCAAAATGGGCTTCCAGGCTGACGAGTTCTTCGCCGGGCAGTTTGGGGGCATATTCCAAAGCGCTATCGTATTGGGCCAGGGCCAGGTCGGCAGTAATCAGTCGCGCTTCAAGCGGCTGCTGCTGGGCCTGCTGGTAATACACCCCGCCCAGCCCCAGGTAGGCGCGAGCGTACTCGGGGTTACTGTTCAGCGCTTTTTTAAAGAGCTTGCGGCGGCGGTTCGCGCCGTCTCGACCGAGTCGAACGCTTTTTGCGCCTGCGACTCGTCGCGGCTGAGAAAAAGAGTCTCCCGGCCAATAAAGTAGTAGAGGATTTCTTTGCCCTGATTTTTCTCGCCCCAGTCTTGAAGGGCTTGCTCGGCCTGCTGGAAGGTTTCTAATGCCTTATGGGTTTGTCCGGCCAAATCCCAGATAAAACCCATCGTAAACCAGCGCAGCGCCCTGGCCCGCAGACTGATCTCCGGCTTGAGTGAGGCGATCAGCACCGGGTCGCTGGTATCGAGGGGGATAGGGATGGGAATGGGCGCGCCGAGTTGAAACGGGCCTTTCAACTCATCCATCTCGCCGGCCTCGCCTTGCAGCGGCTTGATATAGAATTTGGGGACAAAGCTGGCCGGATTTTGGCCGCCCTCCAGCGCGCCGTAAATAACCAGATTGGCTTTGACCCGCCGGGCCAGTTCGGCGGCGGCTTTGTCATCGGCCACCAGGCCGAGTTTGACATTTTTGGCGGCCAGTTCCGGGCCGTCGTACCAGACCTGCACTTCAAACTGTTGGGGCAGGGCTTTGATCTCGTTCTGTAATTCGCTAAAAATCCAGCGGCCAAGCTGCTGGCCGTCGGGTGAGGCAACGGGGCTGCCGTCAGGGCCTTGCCGGCCGATCTCGGCGATGGCGATGTTAAAGTCGCCGTTCATCTGGGAAGGAGTGGGGACAGGGGTGGAGGTGGGAGTCGGCGGGGGTGCAGCCAGGCGATAGGAGATGAAGCCCAGCAGCCCCAGCATGCTCAAGGCCACAATTACCAGCGGCAGCGTGGGAACGGGAATAATGTTGGCTCGATTGTAGTTGTGGTTGATGTTGAGCGAGTCAAGCTGTTCAAAAAGCTGTTCGTCCGAAAGGTCGCCGGCCAATTTTGACTCAACCAGGGTAATGGCAGTCTGGTGGTCGTCAATCTGATTGAGGAGTTCCAGGGGCGTATTGCCGCCAAATTTGCTCGCGCTCGTGCAGGATATTCAAATCTTTGTGGAGCCGTTTGAGGAATCGTTTAAGTTTGGTTTCGCTCAACAGTGACGACCTCAAAATAATGAGCCAGGCTTGACCCCGGAGTTATTTTTGATTGTAAACAGGGGGAGGTGAAGAGGTTCAGTCTGACAAAAATTATATCATGGGGGGCGGGCAATTACAATGTGAGGTTAATGTCGGACGTGTTGCGTGTTGCGTTTATGTTATGCAGGATGCAACACGTTACCGCAGCGACTCTATCGCCACGCGGGCAGCTTCGGGGCTTGTCTCCTGCTGGGCAATGCTGGCTAATTCGTCGGCGCGACTTTTTAGGCCCAGAGCCAGAATAATCATGGTAATTGCCACCAGCCCGATGACGCCATAAGCCGAACTGTAGCCGATGACACCGCCGCCGAAGCTGGCCGCCACCGCTCCGACCAGGGCTGCGCTGGTCAACTGACCCACGCCGGTAAACAGGGTGATGACGGCTTGCGCGGCGGCTCTTTCTTCGGCCGGGGCTTCGTTGAGCATAATGTAGCGGATCGGCGCGCCCAGCAGGGCCGACATCCCCAGGCCAATCAGAATCCCGGCAATGAAAAAGGCGGTCCAGCTTTGCGGGAAAAAACTCAACAGCAGGATGCCTGCTGTGAGCAAACCGGCCCCACTCATAATCACTATTTTGGACCCCATTTTATCGAGCATGCGTCCGGTAACCGGCGCACCGATTGCCCAGGCCAGCACGACCGGCATAAGCAAAAAGCTGGCCGTGGAGTCGGTCACGGTAAAAGCCGCCACAGCCAGGGCGGGAATAAAAACAATGCTCGACTCGCCCAGGCCGGCTCCAAATGAGAGCAGGCTGGCCAGCGATAACTGCCGCGAAGCAAACAGGCTCAGGTTCGAGAGAGGGTCGGCGGCTCGGCGTTCGAGGAAAATAAAAAGAGACAGCAGGACCAGTGCCAGCGCCAGCGAAGGCCACACCCGCAGACTGGCCACGCTGGCCCAGAAGTTGGCCGAGTCAATTTGGGTCAAGCCATAGGTGAGAAAACTTAGCATCAGGGCCAGAACAAGCATACCCGGCCAATCAAAGGAGCGGCGGTTGGCCGCCGGCTGGCTGGGCAACAGCGGTGAGGCCAGCACCAGCACGACCAGCGCAATGGGCAGGTTGATGGCAAAGAGCCAGCGCCAATCGGCCAGCAGCAGCAGCCCACCGATAATTGGCCCGATCATAAAGGCCACCCCAAAGACAGCGCCGATCAACCCCAGGGCGCTGCCCCTTTTTTCGCGGGGAAAGGTGTCGCCAATCACGGCGGAAGCGACTGGAAAAATGCCGCCGGCGCCTAAGCCCTGAATGGACCGGCCCACCAATACGGCGGCAAAAGAAGGAGCGGCGGCGACAATCAATGACCCCACCGTAAACAGAATTATATCAGCCAGATAGACGGAGCGCCGACCCCAGCTATCCGATAGTTTGGCCATAAGCGGGGTGCCGATCAGGTTGAAAAAAACGTAGATGGTAAAGAGCCAGGTCACGGCTCGATCATCTACCCCAAAATAATCCCGGATAGTCGGCAGGGCCGGGCCGACTATGGCAATGTCCAGGGCAGCCATAAGCACGCCCACAAACAATACCCCCAACAGCCGATTGCGTTTTTGATCGTCCATAAATCCGGGTAGCTCCTAAAGCGTTAAGGTGAGGATGGCCCCCCACAGAAAAACCTGTATAGCCACTGTGCTGCCCCACAAAATATAAGCGGCGACTTTTTCCCAGCGATAAATCAGGCCGCCGAGTGCCGCATTGATAACAAAGATAGCTGCCCCGGCCAGCGGCAAGGTGAAAAGGGCCGACTTATCGGCGATGCGGTCCGGAACGCCAAAAGCGTTAAAATGAATGGGCAGAGAGCGAGGCAGGTCGGTAAAAGTTATGGCCAGATAACCTAACAAGGCTACACAAGCGACTGCGCCCAGACCAAAAAACAACCAGCCCAGCGAGTCGGTCATAAGGGGATAATTGAAAGGCCAGCTCCGGCGCAGACTCACGGTCCATTGTTGGGTGGGGCCAATGGTCTGGCGGGCTTGCCAGGCGGTCAAGAAATGGTGAGGCTGATGGGGTGAAATAACATAGGTCTGCTGGGGTGTAACCACCAGAAGGCTTTCGGTCAGAGGGGCGGTAGCAAAATATCTGAGCGGGCCGTACTCGGCGGATTGACCCCAGCCAAAGCGCAGGCCGGCCACATTAACCCCGCGAAGGAAGGGCCAGTTTCCAGGGTGCTGCCTGAGACAATTTTATTGATGCTGTCGAAGGGGATGAGCAGCCGGGCCATGCCCCATTGAATGGCCAGGCCGTTGCGATTGAGGTGATAGTGCAGTTTGAAAGCCACAAATGCCCAATAAAGGGCCAATCCTGCCACCCCTACAAGCACCAGCACCCCCACCAGGAGTTTGAAAATATCGGCCAGGTTGGTTTGTAAGGGCAATAAATTGATCAGGAAAAAGGCAGCCGCGCCGGTGAGTAGGGCTAAGCCCAGCGCAATAAAGCCGCTGCGGGTAGGGTAGGGTTGAAAGTTCATAAGTCAGGGAGTAGGGAGTAGGGAGTAGGGAGTAGGGAGTAGGAGTAAGGAGATTACATTATTGGCTCCTTCTGGTCCTGGTGCCTTCGCCTCCTCGCCTCCTCGCGTCTTCACGTCTTCGCCTCCTCGCGTCTTCGCCTCCTCGTATCCTCGTATCACAACTCCTCCAGCTTCCAGCGTTTGAGTTCCTCGGTGAAGCGATAGGCGGTGAGGTCGAGGTTGATGGGGGTGATGGAAATAAGGTTGTTGGCCAGCGCCCAGATGTCGGTGCCCTGATCGGGGACGCCGTAGGGCGGCAAGCCGCCAATCCAGTAATAGGGCCGGCCACGCGGGTCTTTGCGGGCGACCAGTTCATCCCGGTACACCCGCTGCCCCAGCCGGGTCAGTTCGACCCCTTTGATGCGCTCCCAGGGGGCACTGGGGATGTTGACATTGAGCAGCGTGTTGGCCGGCAGTCCTTGCTCCAGCGTTTTTTGGGCCAGACGGGCGCAAAAAGCGGCGATGGGGGTGTAATCAATCCGAGAATTCTCCATGCGCACGGCTTCGTCGCTGAAGCCGGGGGTGATAGCCAAATCCATCTCTTTTTCTTCAAAATCGCGCGAGATGGCAATGGCCGGTAGTCCCTCGATGGTGGCCTCGACTGCGGCGGCGACCGTGCCGGAGTAAAAAACATCATAGCCCAGGTTGGCCCCGTGATTGATCCCGGAGACCACCAAATCGGGTTTAGCGGTCTACCACGCCGAGCATAGCCAGGGCCACACAGTCGGGTGGGGGGGGCGGTGGAAACAAAAGCCTGACTGCCATCGGGCAGGGTGAAGGGATCGGCCCGCAGGGGTTTGTGCATGGTTTTGGGATGCCCGGAAGCCGACCAGTTATGGTCGGGGGCAAAGACCAGAGTTTCGGCCACGCTATCCAACGCCTGTTTGAGTGGAAACAGGGCCGGGGCGTTGATGCCGTCGTCGTTGGTGATAAGAATTAACATAAATTTTTGCCTCTACATCGCTATGCCTAAAATCAGTACCGGAATATCTATGTCAGCCACTCCGCGATGTTCCAAATCCCACACAAACTGCTCGAAATACGAAACTCCAGTTGACATATCATCAGCAAAGCCTTTGAGAGGCACAATTTCAATACCCACATCAATTACATCTAAGTTATGGAAAATCGTCATCTTGGCACAGACGTTGTAGACCATGAATGCATATTTACCAAACTGTACTTCTACACCGACACGGTTTTCACGAAGTCAACTTCTCGAAAAGCTCCTCTTGTGGAGGTCAGGGGCATATAATCGGGGATGTAAAACTGAGTAGGATACTCACAATAGACTTTGTACTTTTGCCAGCCTCGGTCTCCAAATTCTTTTTTAAACGCCCTGTTTAGTGATCCTGGTTCGTAGAGTATTTTGCCGGGCATAGTTTTCTCTTTGCTTATTTTGGTTTTATGAACTCCGCTGTCTACTGCGACAATAATTTGTATGACTTCTTGAAGTTCGGCTCCAAATTTTGCCTCAATAATTTCTTTACCACCTTTGAAAGAATACATCCCCGCAATAATCACTCGTATTCCTCTTTCTTTTCCAGTAGTTTAGGTTGGGGAAATTCTTGCCATTCAGTGGGAATTTGGGCTACTTTTTCTTTACCTGTTGGTACATGTACGGGCTTGCCGATAGGTCTAGTGCGAAGTGTACCGCTGAAGTAAGATTGGAGTCTATTGCGAGCAATTTCAATATATTCTGGCTCTTTCTCACTCCCTATTGCTCGCCGGTTATGCATGGTAGCAGCAATTAGGGAGGTGCCGACACCAGCAAATGGATCAAAGACCCAATCATTTTCGTTGGTTAGAGCAAGGACACATCGCTCTACAAGTTCAATCGGATATTGACAGGGGTGAACGGTCTTTTCTGGATGATTTGATTTTACGTTGGGAATATCCCAAAGAGCCTCTTCCCAATCTTGAGTCAATACTTCCCACACATCCGAAGGGTTCTTGCCCATTGGATTCCCCGATGGTTTGCCTTTATTGGGGCCTTTAAAGTGACGCTTACCGGGGTATTTTGAAGGGATTCGAACCGTATCGAGGTTGAATATATAGTTATCACTCTTGGTAAACCACAGAATTGTCTCATATCGCCCCGAGAACCGTTTTGAAGCATGTAATCCGTGTCCAAAATGCCAGATAATTCTGTTTCGCAGAAATAGACCCAGTTCCTTAAAAATGCTGTAATAGAGAATATCCAGGGGATAAACTTCTCCATTTTCAACAAAATTGCCTACCTGCCAACATAAGCTACCATCTTCCCTCAATATACGATAAAGTTGGGCAATTATTTCAGCCTGATTTTGTAAATACTTTTGAATGGAAACACGGTTTTCGTAATCTTTCCCCAAATTGTAAGGAGGAGAAGTAATTATAAGGCTCACTGAATTATCGGGTATCGTGAAAATAAACTCTCTAACATCTCCATGATAAAGAACCAGATTAGCGTTTGGATTAAAGTGGCTTTCAATTTGTTTTGACGCACCAAAAAGTGGCAAATTCATCATTCTACCTGTATCAACCATAAGGTATCACCCGCCTTTGCCAGCCAAACGGCGCTCGCTCCCGATAAACAGGTGGCAAAAGGTAGCCCTGGCTTTCATCCGTGGCTTCCTCTTCCTCTTCTTCCTCTTCTTTCTTGTGCATCACCCGAATGCGAATTGGCTCGGTTTTGGTTTCGTTGCCGGCGGAGTCGAAGGCGACCACGTGGAGCAGGTGAGTTTCGGTGTAGCCCAGGGTGGTGCTGATAATGCTGAAGCCGCCGGAGTAGACTTTTTGATAGCCGATCCATTTTTCCGGGGCAAAGTTGGCGGGCCAGTTTGGCCAGCTCGGCCGGGTCGTGATGATTTGGGTTACGGTCAGTACTTCACTGACCGTGACAACGCCGGTCGTTGTAATCGTCCCATCGGGCTGGGTAATCACCACCGGCTGCACAATCGGCGCTTCCTGATACAGGATAGGCGTATCGGTCATCACAATGTTCCAGCGCATAGTGTAGGGCGCAACCGTGCTCTCGCCAATTTTTTGATTATTCATAAAAAACTCGACCCGGTTCATCGAGAGGTTGTCTGCGGCGTCGGCCTGTATATTGACCCACAGATCATCCTCCTGCACGTAAACTTTATCCGTTTCCGGGTTGATCAATTCGACCGTCGGCGGGGTGTTGTCCACCGTCACCTGAACGGCTTTGCGCTCGATGCCCTGATCGCCTTTGACCACCGTCAGTTGCAGCGTGTACAGTCCCTCTTCTTCCGCTGCTGTATCCCAATACTCCAGCGGCCCGCCCTCAATCTGGTTGTTGTGGTCCTGACCCAACTGCCGCCACTCGGCGGGATTCAAACCTTTGCCCACTTCCAGCCGATATAGTTGAAAACTATCGGCTTTGGCGTTGCCGGTAATCACCTGACCACCCTTGATATATTCGTAGGGGCGCGGGTTGATAATTGCCACCGGGCCAACATTGACCGCCGGGCCGGTGCTGTCATCATACTCGGTCGGCGGCAGGGGGATGCCGTTTTCGCGCACCCAGTCGGCGGCAACGGGGGGATAAACTTCGTAAACGCGCTCTTCGACCTTTTCGGGCGGGGTGTAAACGGTGGCTAACTTGCCATTGTCGCGATTAATACGGAAAATCTGGTGAACATTGTCTCTTTGGGTGGGTTCGGTTCCCTCCAGGAAAAGTTCAACCACCGAACCGGGAGTATATTCGTTGGGGAGCAGGCCGGAAATCGAATCAACCCGGACATCCACCAGTCCGGGCGGACGCTGCCACTCTTCCACCGGCTTATCTTTGAGGTAGTAGAGCATAACATCGTGCCAGATGGGGGCTGCGCCGGACAGGCCGGTCACATCTTCCATTTCTTCGTTGTTGTTATTGCCCACCCACACGGCGGTAGAAAGCTGCGGAGTAAAGCCGACCGTCCAGTTGTCTCTGAAGTTGTTGGTGGTGCCGGTCTTGGCGGCGATGGGCCGGTCTTCAAAGTCCTTTTTCAAAACGCTGTTGGCCCCAAAGCCGGGGGCGCGGGCGTTGTTGTCCGACAGGATGTCTACCATCAAATAGGCCAGGGCCGGATCAATGATCTGTTCGGTGGTTGGCTGTTTGTACTCATAAATGATATTGCCGGCTTTGTCCTCAATCCGCAGAATTGAGACCGGGTCGAGGGTGCGGTGGCCGGGGCGGCGGTTTACTTCGGGGACGGGCTGGCCGGACATAGCACCCAGGTTAGCCCAGACGCTGTAGGCATAGGCCATATCCAGCGGCTTTACTTCACCCCCACCCAGAGTCAGAGCCAGACCGTAATAATCCTGATTGAGGGTGGTAATGCCCATGCGGTGGGCTGTGGCGATGACATTTTTCACCCCGGCCTTGCTCAAGGCCCACACGGCTGGAATGTTGTAGCTGCTGGCCAGGGCGTTGCGCAAACGGACAGGGCCGTGATATTTGCCCTGGCCGGTCGGGTCGTAGTTTTCAGGCACGTAAGGCGGGTTGGGATCATCGGGGAAGGATTGGCGCACATCCATGACCATGGTGGCGGCATTATAAACGCCTTGCGAGAAGAGGGTCATATAATTGAAGGGTTTAAAGGATGAGCCGGGCTGGCGGCCGGGATCAGCGGTGCAGACATTCACATTGCCGTCGTTGTCTTCATCCCAATAATCCACACTACCGACCATAGCCAAAATCTCGCCGGTTTTGGGACGGATAGAAACCACACATGCATTGCTGGCGTTGTGTTCTTCTTCCAGCAACAGTTTAACGTGTTCGGCGGCAATCTTTTGGGCTTCTTTATTCAACTCGAGGTCAAGCGTCGTGTAAACCTTCAAGCCGCCCCGATAAATCTGGTCTGGATCGGTGATGTTGTATAGTTCCGGGGTGCGCTCCAGTTCCTTGCGGACGTGGACGGCAAAATGAGGGGCAATAATATCAAATCGCTTTTCCTCTTCCTGCCTGATTTTGACCGGTTCATTAAAAATTTGATCGGCTTCTTCGGTCTCAAGCACCCCTTCCTCAACCATCCGGTTCAGGGTAATTCGCTGGCGATTTTTGGCGATATCGAAATTATCAATAGGGTTGTAAAAAGGGTTCTGCGGGATAGCCGCCAGCATGGCGCACTCCGCTTTAGAAAGGGCGCTGGCAGGTTTATCAAAATAGACCTGCGCCGCCGCATCAATACCGTAAGCCAGATTAAAGTAGCCATTTGTATTGAAGTACCATTCCAGAATTTGATCTTTGCTAAAGCGGCGGGTAATTTCGGTGGCCAGGATGACTTCTTTGATTTTGCGGGTGTAAGAAAGCTGGGTTCGTTCTTCTTCGGCAATTAAAATGTTTTTGATGAGCTGTTGGGTAATCGAGCTGCCACCCTGAATTTGTTCGCCGCGCATGTTTTGCACAAAGGCGCGGGTGATACCTTCAATGTCGAAGCCGGGGTTGCTGTAAAAGTTTTTGTCTTCCAGAATGATGGTTGACTCACGGCAAAATTCGGGGATTTCGCTCAGCTTGATATAACTGCGGTCGCCGCGCAGCGGGTCAAAAATTTCATACAGCAGGGTTTTGCCGCTGCGGTCATAGATTTTGGTGGTTTCAAAATCTTCCTGCTCGGTTTCATGGCGGTTGGGTCGGGCAGTTGTTGGGCGAAGCTGTTATAAACAGCATAGGCTGAACCCACACTACTGAGAATAACGGTCAGAATGGCCGCTACTACCACCGCTACAAGCGCGATGGCAAAATTAAGCAGGTAAAGAAAAATCTTCGGTTTTTGTTCCAGCAGCCGCCGGCGACGGCGGCGGGTAATCATTACTTTGCGATTGGTCTGCATACTTTTAAAACTTGCTCCTCGCACAATGGTAATCAACGGTCAGGTGTCAGTTGTCTGTGAATGGATGAAGTCTGACGACTGATTACTGGCTACTGACTACTGCCCCCTGTTTAACGAAGCGTCATGTTAGCAGAAAGGGGGAGGTTGGGCAAGCCGGGTACAACGGGCTTCCACCCGAATTTTTTGATAATTTAACAGAATATTTTGTGACGGAATTTACACCCTGTTTTTGATGTGGTAGAATAAATAGCGTTAGCGGAGGGCTATTTAAATGTCCAAATTCAAAATTCTCTGTGTTGAAGATAACGCCGATACCCAGCGCATGTTAAGTTTTCTGCTAACTCAAGCTGGTTATGAGGTTATTACCGCCGACGATGGTTTCCAGGGGATTCAAAAAGCCAAAGCCTGGCGTCCGGCCTTGATTTTGATGGATATGATGATGCCCCGCATGAGCGGCGTCGAAGCGGTGAGACGGCTGCGTAAACTAAAAGTAACCAAAGATATTCCTATTTTGATGCTTTCAGCCTACCAGGAGCAGGCCCTTATTGACGAAGCGATTCAGGCCGGGGCTGACGATTATCTGATCAAAACCATTCTCCCCGATGATTTGACCGATATTATTGATCGTTATCTGGAAGTTGGTTCGGCGGTATTATCCAAAAAAGTAGTCCGAATGCGCCAGGATAAGACGGAATAAACTCAAGCCTCATTAATTCATGACCCTAAAGGTTTTTAAACCCTTTGGGGTCTTTTATTTTTTCTCAATAACCAGCAGGTGCGATAAGCCAAACCAGCGCAAGGGAGTCTGTTCCAGGGTGTAGGTGAGGCGGCGCAGCAGCCGGCCCAGCGCCGGACGGCGAGCCACAATATTATCGTAACCGGGGTAAATTTGGGTATGCGTCACTATTTTGACCGGGAGGCCGGCGATCAGTTTTTTCAAATCCTTTCCGGTGTAGGCCCGGACGTGCGGCGCTAACTTGTTACGCAGGGTGTTGGGCAAATAGTTGATCAGCGGGGTGTTGCCAAAGTGATATTTTCTTTGCCAGTAGTGGCCGTGCGTTTCAAAGGGATAAAGCCGGTTGGGACAGAAAATGATAGCTCGACCACCTTTTCTGAGAACTCGGGCCATCTCGGCCACTGCCAGGGTGTCGTTTTGGACATGTTCGATCACTTCATGGCTCAGCAGCAGATCAAAGCGGCCGGAGGGATAGGGCAGATACTCGCCGGCCGCAACATTGACCAGCGGCGAATGAGCGTAGCTGTCATTGACCCGCTCCGGCTCAATATCCAGCCCAACAACGTGCGGCGTCAACTGGCGCAAAGCGCGCACATACATACCCACTCCACAACCATCCACCAATACCCAACTCGACGGCGACAGTCGCCCGTCCGCTGCTGCCTGAATCATCGCCAGCCGCCGGTTTTGTCCGGCCCGCCAGACCAGGCTGGGCACGCCCCGCTCATCAGCTTTGTTGAAGTTGGATGCAAGTGTCATTGATTGCGAAAAACGGAACTGAGGGAATTGAGGGAACTTAACCCCTTAGTTCCTTCAGTTCCTCAGTTCCTTTTACTCCCAAATGCAAAGCGACTGTTCCAAACATCAGCATGGTATAACGCACCTCCCGCAGGCCGGCCTTTTCCATTTCGGTTTTGAGTTCGTTGGGACGCAGAAAAACTTCGGCGGAGGCGGGCAGATAGGTGTAAGCGTCGCGCTGGCCGCTGATAAGACCGCCAATCAGCGGCACAACCCGGTGAAAATACAGCCGGAACAGCCAGCCAAACGGGGTATCGGCCGGACGCGGGATTTCCAGAATCAACACCCGCCCGCCTGGTTTGCAAACCCGCCGCTGTTCGGCCAGGGCTGAAGGCACACTGGTCACATTGCGCATCAAAAAGCCACTGGCAACGGCATCAAAGGTGTTATCGGCAAAGGGCAGGTGCAGCGTATCCGCGCCGCTCCAACTAAGCTGACAAGGTGACAAGGTGACAGGGTGACGAAGGGGAGTCAAAAGTTCTTGCCCCCCTGCTCCCCTGCTCCCCTGCTTCGCCTCCTCGCCTCCTCGCCTCCTCGCCTCTCTCAACATTGGCAGGGTAAAATCCGCGCCAACAACCTGCTCCAAATCAGGGTGCTGTTGCAGCGCCTCGAAGGCAATATCGCCGGTGCCGGTGGCAATGTCAAGCAGTTTGCCTTGGGGCGGCAGTTGTGCCTGTTGGATCAGGAGTTTGCGCCAGCGTCGGTCCTGCCCGCCGGTCATAATCCGGTTCATCGTATCGTAGCGATGGGCAATCCGGCCAAACATGGTGTTAACGTAGTGGTGTTTTTCGGTGGGTGAGTTAAATGTCATAGGCGCAATTATTAAGGGTTAGGGGCTAATTGTCAATTTTTACAACAAAAAAGCTCCCGCACTGCGGGAGCTTTGGCTTGAACTAAACCGTAATTACTGATGCCCTAATTTGGGATAAACCATCCCGCCGATGGAGCTAAAGAGGCCGGACACCAACGAGCCGATCACCCCGTAAACCAGCAGCGCCCCGGAAACCCGCCCGGCCAGGGCAATAATTTCGGGGGTGAGGCCGAAGTTGACCAATTCAGCCAATTGATCGGGCGTAAACTGGCTGACCACATTCTGTCCAAAACTGCCCATAATGGCCCCAAACGCGGCCATCGCCATAGCCACAATCCCGCCGATCACCCCGGCCCAAAACCCGGCCATCCAGCCTACTTTGCCGCCCTGCTGGCTGTTCTGAACGTTATCGCCGGCAAAAATACCGGCCAGCAGTCCGGTGGTTAGCCAGACTACCAAAAAACCGGGTACAACCAGGCAAGCCAAAAATTCAAAGGGCACCAGGCTAATCAACAGTAACAGCAAAATACCAAATCCGCCCACCAGGCCCGCCTTTAGGCTTGAGGTAACGGTTGACCCAGCCGGTTGATTTCTGGGAGTGATACGCTGGCGGCGAGGTGACGAAGCAAATTCAGTCTGTCGTCGCCGTTGTGTTGTTGCGGTCATCTTAACCTTCCTCCAAATGGTTTTGGTGCTCACCGTTCCCAGAGTGAGCAACCGTTTACTATCTAATTGGCGATTATAGCATGATGGCTTACGGCTTGGCAACTCTTGATAAGCGATTTAGCCTACGCTATCCCTACGCTAAATAGTACAATAGTAGTCAGTAATCAGTCATCAGAAAATCTTCTGATGACTGACATCTGCTACTGGCAATTGCCCTGGTAGAATGATTGTGTTAATATGATTTCATCGCAACTTGTTCAACCCCCATGTCATTTCGAGGCCATAGGCCGAGAAATCCCTATAATGCAACATAGGTATCAGGGATTTCTCCTTTCAGTCGAAATGATATGCTTGAGCAGTTACATTCATCTAAAATTAGAAGAAGGGTGAATAAACTATGACCAAGCAAAAAGCAGCTTCCGCCCAAGAAACGACGCCTGCTCAATCCGGCTCTTTTTTAACCGATTTTGATGTCTTCTTGATTGGGCAAGGTACTCACGAGCGCGCTTACGAAAAAATGGGTGCTCACCTGACCGAACTAAACGGGGCAACAGGAGTTCACTTTGCCGTGTGGGCTCCCAATGCCCGGCAAGTTTATGTGATGGGTGATTTTAACGGTTGGAAAGGTGAAAGCCATCCGATGCACCCCAACAACAGCGGCATCTGGACTCTGTTTGTGCCGGGCCTGGCCGAATATACGGTGTACAAATATCGGGTTGTTAGTCAAAAGGGTGAGAGTTTTGATAAAAGCGACCCCTACGGCTTTGCCATGGAACAGCGGCCCAAG
>JAAUSP010000128.1 GCA_012032575.1 Anaerolineales bacterium
TCTTTTATATCTCCAATGGTATCTTCTCAATTAATTCGGGGTAGGGGCACGGCCTCGCGCCTGCCCAGGGGGCGACCGCAAGGGTTCGCCCCTACTTATTGAGAAGATACCTCCAATGGAATAAAATTATCCCCATACGCCCCCAGATTGGGACCGAGGACGGCTTGATGGTTGGGGCGCAAGGCCCATTCTTCGTCGCAGGCGTTGCATTTGAGGCAGCCGGCGGGAGGACAGGCCGGGGTCAAATCGTCGCGCAAGGCGCGGCGTAAATCCCAGGAGAAAAAGGCTTTGCTCACCCCGGTCGTGATCGACTCCCAGGGCAGCTTTTCGTCCAGGCGGCGTTCACGCAGAAAATCATCCTGGCTCAAACCTTCGGACTCCAGGGCGCGCGCCCACTCGCGCAGATTGACCTTGCGCATGCGGGCCAGCACCCGGCCCAGCCGCCGGTCGCCGCGAGCCAGCGTCCCTTCGACGGCGGCCCAGGCGGCGCTGTCGCTGCGGACGGTGACGCCGTTGGGGTTGAGCCGGTCCTGCAAATATTTAATGCGCGTTTCCAGGGTCTCGACCGGCAGCATAGCCGCCCACTGAAAGGCGGTATGGCTTTTGGGCACGTAAGGCGTAGCATTGATGGCAATATTACGCGGGAAAACTTGCCGCGCCGCCAGGGCCATCCGGGCAATCGCCTCGACATCCTCTTCGGTTTCCGTCGGCTGGCCGACCATGAAATACATCTTCAGTTGGGGGAAGTTATATTTGGCCGCCAACTCGACCGCGTGCAGGATTTGGGCGTCGGCCTGGGGCTTGTTGATGACCTTGCGCATGCGTGCGCTGCCGGCTTCGGGGGCGATGGTCAGGGTTTGGTTGCCGCTTTCGGCAAGCCCTTTGATCAGCGGCTCGCTGATGGGATCCACCCGCATGGAGGAGGCGGTTAGCCGCGCCCCCATTTTACGCAGTTCGATGGCAATCTGGTCAATCCAGCTATGGTCGCTGACGGCGGCGCTGACCAGCCCAATCCGGTCGCGGTGTTTGAGACCGTGTCGGGCAGCAGCCAGGACGGTATCCAGGTGCATCTCGCGCATGGGTCGGTAGACGTAGCCGGCCATGCAGAAACGACAGCCGCGCCCACAGCCGCGCGCAATCTCGATCAGGGTGCGGTCGCCGAACTCGGTGTTGGGGGTGTAAATCTGGGTTACGGTGGGCCGGGTCTCGATGTCTTTGACCCAGACGCGGGGGACCGGGCCATCGTGATGGAGGGTGGGGAGGTACATGCCGTCCACCTGAGCCAGCCGGGCGTAGGCTTCGGCGCGGGGGGCTTGATTGATCTCCCACAGGGCATCAATCAGCGGGGGGACAATTGCCTCACCTTCGCCAATAGCAAAGGCGTCGAAAATCTCGGCCATTGGCTCCGGGTTGGTGTAGACCGCCGGGCCGCCGGCAATCAGCAGCGGCCAGTTTTCGTCACGCTCGGCGGCAAAGAGGGGAAAACCGGCCTGGCGCAGCATTTGAACGACGTTAAAATAGTCCATCTCGTAGGAAATGGTGAAGGCGATGGCCGCAAATTCGTCCAGCGGCCGCTGTGATTCCAGCGAAAACAGCGGCTCATCACGCTGCGGAAGCTGCTGATAGCCCAAAAAGACCCGCTCACAGACCACGTCGGGTTCATCATTAAAGAGGCGGTACAGGCTGTGCAGCGCCAGACTGCTCATGCCCACCCGGTAACTGTTGGGCCAAACCAGGGCAATAGGCAGTTTGCCGCCCCAATTCTTTATTACAACCCCCTCTTCCTGGGCGATTATTTTTTTGGCTTGGTCAATGGTGCGGTAGTTTTGTTTCATCTATAAATAATATTAGAATTTTTATCATCACTTTTGTAAATATTACCAGATACCGCCAACAAAATCAAAACTGGCTTGCCTCCGGTGAAAATAAGGCGGAAGGATGAAGCAGGGCAGACCTCATAGGTTTTGAAAACCTATGAGGTTTATCTCCTGGCGGTATTAAATCTGTCAGTCAATCAAAGTGATTTATCGAGTCCCAGGGGTGGTAGACTAGTTTTTTTGTTTTCCTCACCCTCTAACGAGGGCCAAGGTTACGCCGAGGAGGCAGAGCGGGTGACGCGGGCGGTGCATTATAATCAAGCCCGGCGATTTTGTGGCGCTTCAGGGCTTGTTTCAATATCTTTTCGATCCGCTGAATCATCGGCGCATCAAGCGGGGTGACCAGCGTGTAAGCCTGGCCCACTGCCTGGGCGCGGCCGGTACGGCCAATACGATGGATATAATCTTCGGGCTGCATGGGGACATCATAGTTGACCACATGCGAGATACCGTCTACATCAATCCCCCGTGCGGCAATATCGGTGGCGACCAGCACGCGAGTACGTCCGTGCCGAAATGCTTCCAGGGCAGCTACCCGTTGGTTTTGCGAGCGATTGCCGTGGATAACTCCAGCCGAAATTTGGGCGCGTTGTAAATGATGGGCCACCCGGTCGGCCCGGTGCTTGGTACGGGCAAAAATCAGCACGCTCTCCAGGTTTTTATCTTTGAGCAAATGCTCCAACAACTTGAATTTCAAATGTTCCGGGACTGGATACAACACCTGGGTGATGGCCTCCGGGGCCGCGGTCTTTTCTACTTCGACCCGCACCGGCTGGCGGGTAACCTCGCCGGCCAGCTTCATCATTGGCTCAAGGGTGGCCGAGAACAGCAACGTCTGCCGTTCGCGGGGCAGCAACCGCACAATCCGGCGGATGTCCGGCCAAAAGCCGTTATCCAGCATCCGGTCAGCTTCGTCCAATACCAGCACTTTCAACTCGGTGAAGGTAACATTACGGCGGGCGATGTGGTCCAGCAAGCGGCCGGGGGTGGCAATGAGGATGTCGGCACCCTGTCTAAGCGCCTGCTCCTGGGGACCGAGACCAACACCCCCATAAATCACGCTAATGCGTAGAGACAGACCATGGCTTAACTGCCTGGCCTGATCGGCTACTTGCAGGGCGAGTTCACGCGTTGGCACCAGGATTAAGGCGCGTGGCTGGCGTGGGCGCGGCGAGGTAATCAATTTTTGTAGCAGCGGTAATAAAAACGCCGCTGTCTTGCCGGTGCCGGTTTCGGCTGAGCCGAGAATATCAGCACCTTTCAGGGCGGGCGGAATAGCCGCGCTCTGGATGGGCATAGGTTGCTCGAAACCCATCGTTTGCAGATTACGCTGCAAACGTGGTTCGAGGTTAAAATCTTTGAATTGCATAAAACTCCTGTGATGCGGCGCAGGTTGGGTCGAAGTGAACAGCCGCCAGGACACGTCGAGGGTCAGATAAATAAAACGCCGCCTCACTCATAAGACCGGGCGGCGATAACAATCCGGATTTATTTCCTAACTATGTAAAGTATATCAAACAGACGACGATCCGTCAAAAGCTTGAACCAAATTCGAGGGCATTATATCTTTTTGGGCCGTATCAAGCTATAATAATGGTATGCAACCCCTGACTCCCGCTCAAAAAAATAGTTTAACCCGCCAATACCACGCCCTGCAAAAACAAAACGCCGCACTGGAAGCGCGTCTTATTGAACGTGATGGTCAACTTTTAGCCGCCAACGCCAACCTGGACAGTGAAATTGCCGACCGCCAACGCACGGAAGATGAGTTTCGCCGCTCTACGGAACAACTGCGCGAGCTATCCGCCCGCTTGCAGTCGGTCCGCGAGGAGGAACGCACTCGTATTTCCCGGGCCATTCACGATGAACTCGGCCAGATTCTGACCGGTCTAAAATGGATGTGGTCTGGCTGCAAGGTCATTTGGAGCCGCAGCAGCCGGCCTTGTTGGCCAAAACTCAGGCGATGTCAAAGTTAATTGACACTACCGTGCAGGTGGTGCGCCGCATTTCTACCGAGTTGCGACCAGGTATTCTGGACCTGGGCCTGGTTGCAACCATTGAATGGCAGCTCCAGGAATTTCAAACCCGCACAGGGATTGAGAGCATTCTGATTAGCCCGGCGGCAGAGACGACGCTAAATGATAACAGCTCAACGGCAGCCTTCCGTATCTTGCAGGAGATTTTGACCAATGTCGTCCGGCATGCCCAGGCGACCCGGCTTGAGGTAATGCTTGAAGAAAACGATAAATTTCTGACTCTGCGGGTGCATGATAACGGGCGAGGCATGACCGAAAGTGAAATTCAAAGCCCTAAATCAATCGGACTGTTGGGGATGCAGGAACGGGCCAGGCTGCAAGCGGGTGAAGTTCATTTTCAGGGGAGACCAGGCCGGGGGACGACGGTGACGGTTCGACTGCCGCTAGTGGTGGCCGCTGACGGAGGCAGCAAATGATCAGGGTGCTTATCGCCGACGATCATCCGATAGTCAGACAGGGCTTGCGGCAGATTTTGGCGGGAACCACCGATATGGAGGTCGCCGGGGAGGCTGTCAACGGCCAGGAAGCCCTGGAACAGGTGCGGCGGGAAAGTTGGGATGTGCTGGTGCTGGACATCACGATGCCCGGTCGCAGCGGATTCGATATCCTCAAAGAACTGAAATACGAACAACCTCATCTGCCGGTGCTGGTGTTGAGCATCCATGCCGAAGAACAACTGGCGGTGCGTGTTCTGAAAGCCGGCGCATCGGGCTATGTTACCAAAGAAAACGCCCCCAATGAACTGGTCAGCGCCATTCGTAAGGTGGTCAACGGCGGGAGGTACATCAGCCCTCAGGTGGCCGAGATTTTGGCCTTCGGTCTGAATGACAACTCCCAACGGCCGCGGCACGAAACATTGTCCGACCGGGAGTTTCAGGTGATGCAACTGATGGCCCAGGGCAAAACGCTCATCGAAATTGCGGAGGACCTGTCGTTGAGCGCCAAGACGGTTAGCACCTATCGCACCCGTCTGATGGAAAAACTGGATGTGAAGACCAACGCCGAGTTGATGCGGTATGCCCTTGACCTGGGGCTGGTTGAATAAACCCTCTGCCCTTTTGGGGCCTTCATTTCCCCTCGCTTTGTAGGGTAAATACCTACAAGCCAATTAGCCTAAACCCTACTCGACAATCGGAATTTCCCCGACAGATTTCAAGGTTCTGATCGTGTATCCTTAGTAACTGCCTGCTTTGTATTGGAATATAAACTATGATATTAACCCGAGAAGACGTTATTGATGTAGTCAAATCTGCATTTGGCAGTGGCGAAATAGCCAACCTGTGCCGGGCCGACCTATGGGGAATTGATCTGACCGGAGCCAACCTCCAGGGAGCTGATTTGAGCCAGGCTTATTTACGTCGAGCCAACTTAAGCCAGACCAACCTGCAAGGAACCGACCTGGGCGAAGCCGACCTGAGCGGGGCTGACCTGCGCGGAGCTAACCTGCGCCAGGCAAAGTTAGGCGGAATTGATCTTCACGAGGCGGATTTGCGCCAGGCTGACCTGAGCGAGACTGATTTACGCGGGGCTAATTTGCGCCGGGCGAAATTTAATAGCGACACCCTATGGCCCTTAAATTTTGACCCTGTCGAAGAAGGAGCCATCAGATATTGATGATAGACCGCCTCCTAAAAATCAGTATTGCCCCGATAGTTTTTAGGCGGTTCAACGTGTATCCTGATGGTTACGTCTATGGTATTTTTACGTCCTAATGCCCCGATCAAAATCTTTATCGCCGATGATTCGCTCATCGTGCGGGAACATCTGGTCACTTTGCTGGATGAATTGACCGGGGTTGAAATTGTAGGCCAGGCCGGCAATGTGGCTGAGGCCATTAGTGGCATTCGGAGCCTTAGACCCGATGTGGTCATCCTGGATATTAGACTGCCCGACGGCAGCGGCATTGATGTTTTACAAAATGTTAAACAAGATCAGCCGCCACCCGTGGTCATTATTCTGACCAATTATCCCTATCCGGGCTACCGGCAGCGCTGCCTGAGCGCCGGAGCCGACTTCTTTCTGGACAAGTCAACCGAGTTTGACCAACTACCCCGGTTGTTTGAGCAGCTCAAACAGGAGGAGCGGTCTTGACCGGCCCTTTGTCCCGCCTCACCCCCTCTTTAGAACCTGACAACGAAACGCTCTTTTTTCGCTTGAACGTGATCGTTTTGGTTAAGCTGAGTACCCAAAATGGGAGGTCAGCATTTTTATTAGCGGCTCATCGAGCCAGTCTCAAGGAGACCCAAGAGTTATGGAAGTAAAGCTTTATGTTGGCAATTTATCGTACCAAACCACCGAGAATGACCTGCGGACGTTGTTTACCAAAGCCGGTCAGGTCACCTCGGTGGCCCTGATCAAAGACCGGGATACCGGCAACTCCAAAGGTTTCGCCTTTGTGGAAATGAGCACTCAGGCAGAAGCGCAAAAAGCGGTGAGTATGTTAAACGGCTTTAGCCTGGAAGACCGGGAATTGAAGGTCAATTTGGCCAAACCGCGCGAAGAGCGCAGTGGCGGCGGCGGCGGCTTTGGCAATCGCGGCGGCAGTGGCTTTGGCAATCGCGGCGGCAGTGGCTTTGGCAATCGCGGCGGCGGCAACCGCCGGTAAGCCGGCAGAATGGAGGAGCATCTGATGCAATTCAAGATTGGCGATCCGGTTGTTCTGCCCGCTCACGGGATTGGGCACATTAGAGAGATTGAAGAAAAAGATTTTTCTGAACAGGGTCTGCGCCTGTATTACAAGATTGCTCTTTCAAAACACAGTGTTTGGGTACCGGTCGAAGCCAGGGCAGAAAGCGGGCTTCGACCGGTAACGGTTAAAGATGAGCTTGATCGTTATCGCACCTTGTTGAAAAGCCCTCCGGTTCCGCTGGAAAAAAACCATCACCGCCGTCATCACGAACTGGTCGGTCGTTTGAAAAAAGGGTCTTTCCAGATCATCTGTGAGGTGGTGCGCGATTTAACCGCGTGGAACTGGCGCAAACCGCTGGGGCAGACCGACACAGCGCTGCTGCAAAAAACCCGGCGGAGTCTGTATCAGGAGTGGGCCACTGCCGCGGGTGTATCCACCACCGAGGCCATCAAAGAAATTGATGCCCTGCTCCTGACAGCGCGGTAGCCAATGACCAAACTCACACGAGACCAGGTCCTCCAAATCGTCGCCTCAGCCCGGGAAAGGGGCGAAAAACCCGAACTTTTCGGGGCCAACCTGGGTGAGACTGAACAACTCCGGGCAAAATTGGGGGGAACGAAGATTAGCGGGGCGGAACTGCGCCGGGCCAGCCTCAGCGGGGCGGAACTGCTGCGAGCCAATCTCAGCGGAATGGACCTGCGTGGGGTAGACCTGATTGGGGCCAACCTGCAAGAAGCCGACCTGAGCCAGACCGACCTGAGTGGGGCCAACCTTTTTATGGCCAATCTCAGTCAGGCCAGCCTCAGTAATGCCAATCTGAGCCAGGCCAAGCTGATTAAGACTAACCTGAGCCGGGCCAACCTGAGCCGGGCGACGTTGAGCCGGGCTAACCTGGGGGAGGCGGACCTGAGCCGAGCCAGCTTGAGCCAGGCCAATCTCGGCGATGCGAACCTCAGGCAGGCCGGCCTGAGAGAGACGAATCTGAGCAGCGCTGACCTGAGTCGAGTGGACCTGAGCGGAGCGGACATGAGGCAGGCTAATCTCAAACAGACCAACCTCCAACAGGCCAACCTCAGCGGGGTAAACCTGAGCGCTGCCCGGTACAATCAGGCCACCCTCTGGCCGGCCAACTTTGACCCGACCCGAACAGGCGCCATTCGTGAAGATTGATTTCCGCTGCGGCGATCTCATCGCTCGACTTTATTATTTGAGTTAAAGGGTAGCAGCGAGTCAATGCCAAGTTGTAAAGTCTACAATGGTTTGCTTGAGTTTGTCGGCCACGTGCAGCAAGAAGGCGGCTATTATAACATTTACCGGGGCTGGACCGACTTTGTGGGTCGCGTAGAGCAGGGAGGCGATTATTACGCTGTGTACCAGGCCGACCTTAAATCGGTGGGCCGGATCAAGTCCGAGGGCGATATTTACAAAGCCTACCGGAGTTGGACCTACTTTGTGGGTCATCTGCGGCGCGAAGGCGGACACTATAAAGTCTACCAGGGGATGACAGACTTGGTGGGTTCGGTCGAGCTGGAAGATACAGCCCAGGTTATTCCCGTTCTTTTATGTGGCGGGACCGGGCTGTTGTTATTTTTGTAGAACTGAAACGATGCCGCAAATAAACCTTACAAAATTTGGACAATTGGTTATCGGTGAGAAATTCAATCTACCGGGATCCACAAAGTCGCTCGTCAAAGAAAATTTGAGAGAAGAACCGGGATTGGGTTGGATCAACGCCCGCTTTGACGACCCTCATCAGGGGCAGCCGCGCTACTTCTCCGATGAGACGCCCGTGAAGCGCCGGCGAAGCAATCAAGGTAAAGAGATCAGACTCAAAAGCCAGTCGCTCCAGTATCAATGTATCACTTGCCAGGAATGGGTAGAAGAAAATGATGCGGCTATGTCCCAAGAGGGCGTGATGTGTCTCACCTGTTATGCGCTCACCCTCAAACCGAAACAACCCGGCGATGAGTCTTCATCTCTTCTGCTAACCAAGCTGTATCCAAATAAACCATAAATGGCGGCTGAGAAAAAGATTGGGAGCGGTGCAATGATGGATGACAATGCTGCAAAGCCGGTTGCTGTCCCTCGATCCTGCGGATAAATCAAAGCCGGAAAAAAGAGGGGAGAACACCCCGAAGCGGTTGAAAACGAGCCTGATAAGCCGCAAATTCGGCTTATCAGGCTCGTTTTTCGTAACTATTCCTTCGATAGGCCCTTCGACAAGTTCAGGAAGTTCTCAGGACACGTTTCGAGGCCGTATCTAGAGATTTCTCTCTTTGGTCGAAATGACGCGCCTGAGCAGTTATCTACCTAAATGATATAACCAATGGCCAGAATAACCACCAGGAACAAGGCAAAAATAACGGGGATAATAAAGAGGGCCGAGTAAATGAAACTGTCAAACTTCAAATGCATGTAATACATGGCCACGAGGGTGGCTTTGATAAAAGACATCACTACAAAACTGGTTCGGATAACTTCTTTGGGTACCGGGATCGAGTCAATAAAAAGCTCGGTCACCGTGATAATGGCGGTGATAATCGCCAGAGCAATAAAAACGGCCCAATAATTGGGATGCTTGTGAGATTTTGTGTCAATTTCGTTATGGGTAACGATGCTCATAATTTCCCCCCTTGACCTAAATTAAGTACACCAGGCTGAAGAGTAACAGCCAGACAATATCTACAAAGTGCCAGTACAACCCAAAAATTTCGATCCCCAGGTTATCCTGGGCCGAAAATCCGCCCATCACCCCAAACGCTTTGAACATAATAATTACCAGCCAGATCAGGCCGCCCACCACGTGCGCGCCGTGAAAGCCGGTCAGGGTAAAGAACGACGCTCCAAACAGAGTCCCCATGTTCAGCCCTTCATGAACAATCAAGATAAAATACTCATAGCCCTGGACGCCAATAAAAAAGCTACCAAAGGCCAGTGTAACCAGCAAAAAGATGCGGAACATCTTCTGATTTCCCTTTTGAATGGCTTCCAGAGCCAACACAACGGTAAAACTGCTGGTCAAGAGAATAAAAGTATTGAGGGCGGTTAAGGGGATATTGAGCAATTCGCGGCCTGTCGCCACCCCATGGAAAGAGCCGGCCGGATCCTGCTTGCTGAGCACCAAAAAGTTGGCAATGAGCACGCTAAAAAACAGAACTTCGGAGGCAATAAAACACCAGAAACCGAATTTACGGTTATCGAGGCCCAAAGAAGGCGGGGAATGAACAACCATATTTTGTGCTTCGCTCCTTCAACGCTGACGAACTATTCAACCCGAAAATATGGGGACTATGATAGTCACTTTCGCCGTCTTGTCAAACAAAAAGTTCAAGTTTGAAATCATTTTGTCCATGAGTACAATCCCTCTCCAGCAACAATTGTTCCCTATCCGCCAAAGGAGCCTCTGTGATGACCGTGCCCACCCTGCTGGGATTAGCCACCGGCGTGCCCGAAAACCAACACCAACAAATGGAAATTCATGACCGCTGGTTATTACCCTATATCAAAAGCCAGCGGGCACGGGCCATTTTTGCCGCCACCGAAATTGACACCCGCTACAGCGTGCTGACCGGCTCCTCTTTTTTGGCCACCGAACCGGGCACGCAGGCCCGCAATGCCCTTTTTATGGAGGCGGGCCGACCTTTGGCCGCTGCAATTATCTGCCGGGCGCTGGATCAGGCCCGCCTGACCTCTCAGCAAATTGACCACTTCATTGTTATCTCCTGCACCGGCTTCGAAAACCCCGGCCTCGACGTCAGCCTGGCCGGTGATTTGGGCATGCGTCCCGATTTGCGCCGCTCTGCCCTGATTGGCATGGGCTGTCACGCCGGCCTAACCGGCCTGGACCGGGCCATGCTCGAACTGGCCGCCCGCCCGCATAACCACGCCCTGGTCCTGGCCATCGAGTTTGGCACGCTGCACTTTCAGCACGGAGCCAGCCTGGAAAATATGGTCGCCGGGGCTTTGTTTGGTGATGGGCTGGCCGCTGCGGTGATTGGCCCAAATTCAGGCGTGACCGGCCAGCCGCGCTTGCTGGAGACCATGACCTACAGCGACTACAGCAGCCAGGATTTGATGGGTTTTCACCTGTCCGATAAAGGCTACCAGATTCACCTGGCCACGCGCGTCCCCAAAATCCTGCGCGACCTGACTCCGCCTGTAGTACGCGACTTTTTGCAGCGGGCCGGCCTGACTCAAACCGATATTCGTTTTTGGGGCATCCACCCCGGCGGGGCCAAAATTGTAGACTACCTCGGCCAGGCGCTGAATTTAACCGCCGCCGATTTGGTCTACGCTCGCCAGGTGCTGCGGCGGTATGGCAACATGTCCTCAGCCACCATCTTTTTTGTGCTTGACGAAATTATTCGCCAGGGCCAGCCTCAACCCGGCGATTATGCCCTGCTGCTGGCCTTTGGCCCCGGCCTGACCATCGAGTTGTGCCTGGTGGGGTGGTGAAGAAATTTACGATTTCCGATTTATGATTTACGATTGGGCTGAGCCAACATCTTTAATCGTAAATCGGTTTCCCTCAGTTTCTCTATTTGACAATTGCTCTATTTTATTCTACAGTCGAACTGACGAAACAATTATGACCACACCTGCTGATCTGGCTCAAAAATTAAGACAGGCCGGTTACAAATTAACCGGCTCGCGTCTGGCAGTGATCGAGGTATTGGAAACTCACCCGGAGCATCTCGACCACAACCAGATTTTGGCTGCCGGCAAAAAAATCTATCCCCATCTCAGCCGGGCCACAGTTTATCGCACGATGGAACTGCTGGTGGAACTGGATTTGTTCCGCCCACTTTACCTGACCGATCCCACCCAGCGCTTTATCTCCGCCAGCGGCGGACATCACCACCTGGTTTGCTCCAAGTGCGGGGCGATTTTTGAATTTGAAAACTGCCACGCTGACCAACTCAGCCGAGAACTGGCCGAAAAATACAACTTTGAAATTCGCAGCCATTTGCTAGAATTTCAAGGCATCTGCCAAAACTGCCGCCGAGAGACTGCCGACCGATGACCGATAACCGCCAAAAATTGCGCCATCAGCATCCTCCAGTTGACTACCGGCCCCTAACCTCTGCCCCCTAATGCCAATGACTACCCTTGAAGCTCAACTGGAACAAAAAAATGCCCAACTGGCCGCCATTCGCGAAATCAGCCGGGCCATTGCCGAGGCCCAAGACCTCAACGAAACGCTTGATCTCATCACCCGCCGCACCACCGAGGTGATGCACGTCGAGTCCTGCTCTATCTACCTTTACAACCCCACCCGTGACAAGCTGATGCTGGCCGCCACTACCGGACTCAACAAAAACGGCATCGGCGAATTTTATCTGCCGCACGGGGCCGGTTTGACCGGCTGGGCCGCCGAACATCGTCAGGTGGTGGCTGTAACCAATGCCTTTACGGATATCCGCTTTTACCGCATCCTCGGCTCCGGCGAAAGCAGATTTCCCTCGCTGATGGCAATGCCGCTGGTCAGTCGGGACCGCGTGATCGGCGCAGCCAACGTCCAAACGGTGGCACGTCACGACTTCAGCGAGGACGAAATCGAGTTGTTCCGTTTCATCTCCGAACTGGCCGCCACCGCCCTGGAAAAGGCCCAACTGGTCCATGCCGCCGTTGTCCGCGAGATGCACCACCGGGTGAAAAACAACCTCCAAACCATTGCTATGTTACTGCGCTTGCAAATGGGGCAGGAGAAAAAACTGTCACCGCAGGATATTTTGAACGAAACCATCAACCGGGTTTTGAGTATCGCCACCGTCCACGAGATTTTGTCGGAGGCCGGGGTAGATAAGGCCGGGGCGCTGGACCTCATCAAGCGCATGTCCAACACCATCTCCAACAACATGGTCAACCCGGCGGCCAAAATCCGCATCACCGTCAGCGGCGACAACATCGAGCTGCCCTCGCAGCGAGCCACCAGCCTGGCCCTGGTCGCCAACGAACTGCTCCAAAACGCCCTGGAACATGGCATGGCCGGACGCACCGAAGGTAACATCAACATCAAGCTGACCGGCGAAAAAAGCCGCCTGCGCCTGACCGTCACCGATGATGGCTGCGGTCTGCCCGAAAATTTTGATATGAATCTCCATCTGGGGCTGGGCCTGGAAATCGTCCACACCAGCGTAGTCGAGGATATGGGCGGCACGTTTCAGCTTGGCCCCAATCCTAAAGGGGTGGGGACGTTGGCCCGGATTACGCTACCCCGCTGAGGCGAGGAAGGTGTTCCCCCTTCTCCATGACAAGGAGAGGGTTTTTCATTCCCCAGCCGTCAATTCCAGCCAGGCCCGATGATACCTCGCCAGCCTGTCCTTGTCTTTTTCGGTTAGCGTGTTGAGACGCTTCAAATCCATATTGTCTTCCAGGTCAGCCAATTTCACCCTACGGGCCAGCGGATGGCTGCCGGCCCGTTCGCAAAATTCCTCGTAGGATTCGCTCTCGCGGCGGGTCACGTGATCAACGGCGGTGACAATTTCCTCGGCAAAGCCCTCCTGCCGCAGCCGTTCAAAATTCCAGGCGGGATTATCCTCAACCACGTCGTGCAAAACCGCCACCACCATTTCCGCTTCCGACTTCAAGCGGAGCATCATTCGCAGCGGATGCAAAATATAGGGCTGACCGTTTTTATCAGTCTGGCCCTGATGCGCCTGCACCGCAATAGCAATCGCCCGTTCTAAAGTGGACATATCAAAAACCCTCCTGCTGAATTCTTTTTAATCATCCTACCCGCTCCCCCTCAATTCGCCAATTCCGCCCCTTTCCTTTAAAATCTGCCCAATGAACCGACAAACAATTCCCCTCACGTATCACGTATCACGTATCACGTATCACGTTTCTGGTCTTCTCTTCATCACAGTTTTTTTTATTGCCCTGACTCTCTACCTGCTTACCCTGGCCCCCGGCGTTGTCGGCGGCGATGCCGGCGAGTACCAATTCGCCGTGCCGCTACTGGGTATCCCCCACACCACCGGCTACCCGCTGTATATTTTGCTGGGCAAGCTGTGGACCTTGCTCATCCCCTTCGGCTCGCCCGCCTGGCGCATGAATCTCTTCTCTGCTTTCAGTGGTAGCCTTGCCGCCGCCGTCACCGCTCTGATTGTCTATTTCCTCACGCCTCACGCCTCACGCCTCACGTATCACGTATCATCCTTTCTCAGCGCCCTCCTCTCCGGCCTGACCCTCGCCTGTGGCTTAACCATGTGGCAGTGGAGCGTCATCGCCGGCGTCCGCTCAATGAACATCCTCTTCTTCGCCACCATCACTCTGGCCGCAATCTTCTGGAGTAAAAGAATGGAAGATTGGAAGCGTGGAAAATTGGCCTCCACCACCAACCAACCTTCGAGCCAAAGGCCCCCCATGGACAACCCTCCAACCTTCCAACCTTCCAACCTTCCAACCTTCAACCTTCAACCTCCCACCCCCTATCTCCTGGCCCTCCTCACCGGTCTCAGCCTGGCGCATCATCGGACCACCCTTTTTTATCTGCCTTCCATCGCGCTCTGGGTGCTGTGGCACGATCCGCACCTGCTTCGCCGCCCGCGCCGACTGCTTTCCCTGGCGCTGCTGGGCCTGGCTCCCCTGCTTCTGTACCTTTTTATTTACATTCGCGGCGTCAATCAGCCGCCCTACAGCCACGAAATCATCAGCGATTGGTCAAGCTTCTGGTTTCTGGTCGGCTCCGGCGACTCTCAGGGCTTGTTCTTATCCATTGATCCGGCCTTTCTGCCGGCTCGCCTGGCTTTTATCTGGCAGGATGTGCTGGCTCAACTCTCCTGGCCCGGCGTAATTCTGGCCGCGCTCGGTGGGCTGTGGCTGCTGTGGCGACAGCCCCGCCACTTCCTCTTTCAAAGCCTGCTGATTGTGCTCTTATTACTCTTCACCCTCGATTTTGAAGTGGTCAACCTGGATGAAGCCCCCACCTGGTATCTGATGCCGGCTTATATGTTCTTTGCCGTGTGGGTCGGGCTGGGAGCCAACGCAATTTACGATTTCGCTTTACGCACCTTCGGCGGATTTACGATTTACGATTTACGATTAAAAAAAGTCAAAAGACGAAATAAATACAATTCACAATTCACAATTCACAATTCACAATTCACAATTCGACATTCTTTCTTCTCTCTTTGTCACGCAACTCCTCATCACTCTCCTCCTCCTCCTCCTCGCCTCCACGCTGGCCCGGCCGAATTGGCAGACGATCTATGCCGACTCGGTTGCGCCGCTGGATGAGTGGCGGCAGCTTTTGCGCGGCGAACAGGCTCAACGCCTGGTCGAAAGCAGTCTGCCGCTGGTTGAACCCAATAGCATCATCTGGGGCGACTGGGAACAATACACTCCCTTCAAATACTACCAGCTTATCAACGGCTGGCGCACCGATGTGACCGTCCGCAATTCGCTCGACCGCTGGCCCGAAAAGGTGATCGCTGCACGCGCCGCCGGTCAGCCTATCTACTTTACCCGCAAACCCACCGATTTGCTCGGCACGCCCTATCTGACAATGGTCGGCCCCATGATCCATCTTCAGACCGCGCCCCAATTTGAAGCGCCGGCCAACCTCACCCCGGTTAATGCCAACTTCGAGGATGAACTGGAATTGTTGGCTATCGCACCCAATCTGGCCC
>JAAUSP010000129.1 GCA_012032575.1 Anaerolineales bacterium
TCAAGTGCCCCAGCCGCTACGAAGAAAATGACATCGAAGAAGTGCAGGTTGAAGCCGTAAGATGAGACGTGAAACGGGAAGGTTTAAGCTCTAAACCGCTCCCATTTCCGATTTAGGACTGGAGTTTTTATGCCCAATGTTGGATATGTTGCCCTCACTTTAGCCCTGGCTCTGGCTGTTTATGCAACAATAGTAGCGGTGATAGGGGCTAAGCGGGGCACCGGCGAGTTGGTAGCAAGTGCTCGCAATGCTGCCTTTGGCGTGACCGGCTTGATTACCCTGGCCGTTATCATCATCGAATATCTGCTCATTACCGGACATTATCAAACCAAATATGTGGCCGAAGTCAGCAACCGGGCGGCCCCGATTTTTTATCGGGTCACGGCGCTGTGGGGCGGGCAGGATGGATCATTATTGTTCTGGTCGTGGTTGATGTCCATTTTTGCCGCTCTGGTTTTGCTGCGCAAATGGGGTTCGATGCGGGTCATGATGCCTTATGTGATTGGCGTCACCCAGATTACGGTTGCTTTCTTTGTAGGTTTGGTAGTATTTGTCGCCAATCCCTTTGAGCAGCTCGATTTTATGCCCGCCGATGGCAGCGGCCTCAACCCGCTGCTGCGCCATTTCGGTATGATTATTCATCCCCCCATTCTTTACATTGGCTTTGTCTCTTTTGTTATTCCTTACGCATTTGCTATTGCTGCACTCATTACCCACCAAACCGGCGATTTATGGCTGCGGACCACTCGCCGCTGGACGCTGACCGCCTGGGTTTTCCTCAGCGGGGGGTTGCTGTTAGGCGGCTGGTGGGCTTATGACGTGCTGGGCTGGGGCGGCTACTGGGGCTGGGACCCGGTGGAGAATGCCTCGCTCATCCCCTGGCTGGTAGCGACACCCTTCCTCCATTCGGTCATGATGCAGGAAAATCGGGGTATGCTCAAGCGCTGGAACATGGCCCTGATTATCCTCACCTTTTGCCTGGTCATCGAAGGCACATTTTTGACCCGTTCCGGTGTAATTTCCTCGGTCCACACGTTTGCCCAGAGTGCCATTGGTCCGCTTTTTTTGATTTTTATTGGTATTATGTTTATCACCTCGTTCTATCTTTTTGTGTCGCGCTGGCCTGAATTAAGTTCGGACAACGAAATGGACTCGCTGCTGTCCCGCGAGTCGGTCTTTTTGTTGAATAATTTAATCTTTATCGGTCTGGCTGTCGCGGTGTGGTGGGGCACGCATTTTCCCCTCTTCTCCGAAGCCTTGATGGGTGAAAAGATTGTGGTTGGCCCGCCCTTTTTTTGAGCAGACCACCGCGCCGTTGTGGGCCATAATTGTGCTGCTGATGGGGGTGGCCCCGCTTATCCCCTGGCGGCGGGCCTCGTTGAAAAAGCTAGGCGACACGTTGTTGTGGCCGGTTGTGGTTGGAGCAGTAACGGTACTACTGCTTTATACCCTGGCAGGGGTGCAAATTTTTTGGGCACTGTTGGGCTTTGGGCTGTGCGCCTTTACCCTGGCGGCCACGCTGATTGAGTACTGGCGGGGCGTCAGCGCCCGCCATCGCAGCAAAGGCGAAAGTTATCCGGTAGCTTTATGGCGGTTGATCGGACGAAATCGCCGCCGCTACGGTGGCTATTTGATTCACATCGGCATCATTTTGGTGGCGATTGGCGTAATTGGCAGCCGCTCTTATCAGGTTGAAACCCAGCAGAACCTGGCTGTGGGTGAAACTATGACCATTCGCAGTGAATTTGTCGGCTCGTATGAGTTAACCTATCGCGGCCTGCGCGAGGGGGCCAGCCCGGATGACCGGATTATCACCGAGGCGCTGCTGGATGTGACGTTTAACGGTCAGCCGGCCGGCGAACTGATCCCGACCCGCGAATATTTTGTGGTCCAGCAGCAGCCGATGACTATTCCCGACAAACGCAGCACTCTGGCCGATGATCTTTATGTAATTTTAGCTGGCTGGGAAGGTCGGGCGAAACGGCGACCTTCAAAGCTTATATCAACCCGCTGGTCAACTGGCTGTGGATTGGCGGTTTTGTTTTTGTTTTTGGCACCCTGGTGGCCGCCTGGCCGACTCCCCAGGAAAGCAGCGAACGGGTAACCAGTCGAGCCAAAGTACCGGCGACGGCTCGCCGGCTAAGTGAGGTAACGAGAATGATTGTAGCAAAGGCTTTAGAATTGCCGGTAGAAATAGAATCTTTGGCTGAAGGGGGCTATCTGCTATCTTGTGCTGACATTATAGGATGTCATGCGGAAGGGAAAACAGTAGGCCAGGCGCTTGATAATTTGTATGATGTAGCCGGAGTGCTCTATGAACTTTGTCAGGAAAAAAAACTTTCATTTGTAACCGGCCACGCGAATATCAGCTTGGCTGACATTGTTTGGAAAGTGGCTATTCCTCTGGCAAAAGCAGCCTGATGAATTACCGGCAGCTCACGCGCAAGTTGCGTCAAATGGGCTGGGAAAAATATCGTCCGGCGGCAGGGAGCCATGAAATCTGGTGGCAGCGTGAAAGCGGCCTACGTACTGTTATAAGTAATCATGGCAAAGTGGATATACCTACCGGAACTTTGCGTGCTATTGCTAGAGACATTGGTATAACTCTACAAGAACTTTTAGAAAAGTAACTTGGGATCAGTTGAATGGAAATCCTGAGTAACGGAAATAGAGAATTAGAAGTTAATGCTACATTATTTCGTTACCAAGAATAATAAGTTTAGACAAGTTTTTAGTAAACATGCGTTGATTTTCTTTGTCTTGCTAATAGTTTCTTTTTTCCTGTTCCTCGCTTCGCCTTTCTACTCCCCCGCCCTGGCCCAAGACCCCGACTACGACCGGATTAATGAAATTGCCAAAGATTTGAATTGCCCCACCTGCACCGGCATCAATCTGTCCGACTGCCGTACCTTAACCTGCGAACAGTGGCGTGACCAGATCAATGATTTAGTCAAGCAGGGCTACAGCAACCAGGAAGTTGTGGATTACTTTGCAACCCGGTATGGAACACAGGTATTGCAGGAGCCGCCCAAAGACGGCTCAACCCTGTTTTTATGGGCACTGCCGGTTATCGCCTTGCTGGGTGGCGGGGCGTGGCTCATTTTTGCGCTGCGGCGTTGGGCCAGACCAGCGGCCCAGCCGGTCAGCATTATCTCTCACCGGGAACCCGTTTCAACAGTAGTCCAACCATCCAGCCACTATTTGAGCCAGGTAGAAAAGGATTTGCACCAGAGGGATTGAACCAGTTATGGAACAAACTTTGCCCCAACCGAAACCATCAACCTTGGGCCGAAACATTTTTTTTATCGTGGGAACCATTCTGCTGTTAGGATTAATCGGCGTAATGGCCGTTAATTTACAGAGAGTTGAATCGGGTGATTTGCAGGGCCGCCTTGCGCCCGATTTTGCTCTGACCCTGTTTGAACAATTTGAGCAGGATCAGATCACGCTGGCTGATTTACGCGGCCAGGTGGTGGTGGTTAATTTTTGGGCCAGTTGGTGCGTGGAGTGTTACAAAGAAGCCGAGTTGCTGGAGCAAGCCTGGCAGGATTACAAGGATCGCGGGGTGGTATTTGTTGGGGTTGATTACCTTGATACCGACAAAGAGGGCCTGGCTTATATGGAAAAGTACGGCATTACCTATCCGTCTGGCCCCGATTTAGGCAACAAAATCTCCGAAGATTACGCCATCACCGGCGTGCCGGAAACCTTTTTTATTAATCAACAGGGGCAGATTATCCACGTGCAGATTGGCCCCATCGAGCAAGCCCAGCTTTATGGTTTGTTGGACCGGCTGATTACAACTCCGCCGGCCCAGGGCAGCTAACGGATGGATGCCTTCACCCTCCTTACCACCATCGTTCTGGTTGCCGGCGCTTTTGGATTAATTTTATATCCCCTCTGGCAGCAGAGCCACGCCGAAATACCGCTCCAACCCAGCCGTATCGGCCAAACCATGGAAGAATACCAGGCCCGCTATCAGGCTACCCTGGCGGCGATTAAAGACCTCATGTTTGATTATGAAATGGGTAAAATTGCTCCGGATGATTACGACCGCCTGCTGGCCAAAAGCAAGCTCGAGGCAGCCGAAATCCGCCAGCAGATAGACCGTCTGAGCCATAGTACAGCCATTACTTCGGCGGCAACGCTGGATGTGGAAATTGAGCGGCTGGTCTCGCAATTAAGACAAAATCAACTGGGTAATGGCCACCATACCCTGCTGCGCGAAGTAGATGCAGAAATTGAATTTTTGAAAAATATTCAACTTGACCCGGCGAAAATAGACGAGGCGGCCTGTCTTCATTGCGGACATGCTTTTTTACCCGGCGATGCCTTCTGCGGCGGCTGCGGCCAGCCCCTGCCCGAACCTATCGCCCAGCCAGCCCTGGCCTGCTCCGCCTGCGGTTATATTTATCAAGCCGGTGATGCTTTCTGTGCGCGTTGTGGGGCCGCCCTGCCTGATGAAAGGCCCTTACAGCCGGTTGAAGAGGTGACGACCGGGTGAGACAGAACTACGCTTTCAACGTTCAACGTTTAACGTTGAACGTTTCTTTTTTGTTTATTATAAGCGGGCTGGTGATCTACGCTACACCGCCTCGCCTTTTTGCTGCGCCGCCCGCGCAAGCCCCGGAAACGTCCCCGGCTGTTTCGGGCGGGCGGGCCTTGTGGACTGAAAATTGTCAACCCTGTCACGGAGCCACCGGCCAGGGGGATGGTCCGACCAGTGCAGATATTCCCGATCCTATGCCGGATATGTCCGACCCGGAAAGGGCCTGGCAGTATGTCCCGACCGCAAATTTTGAGGTGATCAAAAACGGCCGGATTGAAAAACTGATGCCGCCCTGGAAAAACCAGTTAAGCGACGCTCAAATCTGGGATTTGACGGCGTTTGTCTGGAGTCTGAGTGTTAAGCCGGAAGATATTGCTACCGGCGAGTCTATTTTTGCCAAACAGTGCGCCTCCTGTCACGGCAGCAGCGGCACGGGTGATGGCCCGGAGGCGGCCGCTCAAATGATCAGTTTCACCGACCTGGAAGCGATGACCCAGCGGAGTCAAGCCAATCTGGAAGCCAACTTCAAGACCAGCGAATCGCACATGTCGCTCAACACCCCATTGTCCGACCAGGAATTGCGCCATGTGCTCAGTTACGTCCGCGCTTTTTCGTTTAAGCTGCCGCAGCGCAATGGTGTGTTAAAAGGACAGGTCATCAATGCCACCACCGGCCAGCCTTCGGGCAGTATGGAAGTGACTCTCCGCATTATCGAGAACAACACCGAATTAGAACACCTGACCACGCAGGCCGACAGCGCCGGAAACTACACCTTTGAAAAGCTGCCCACCGATCATTCCGTTTTGTATGCAGTCGAGGGACGCTACAAAGATGTTACCTATTTTAGCGACCAGCCCGGCCTTTTTACGCCCGACAGCACCGAAACCACCCTCGACTTGAAGGTGTATGAAACCACCTCCAGCCCCGAAGCTTTGAGCGTGTCCCAACTTCACTATCTTATGACCTTCACGCCTGAGGCCGTCAGTGTTGTTCAGGTTTTTATCCTGAGCAATGTCGGCAACAAAACTTATATCGGTAATCAAGGGCAAACGTTATCTTTTTCACTGCCGGCCAACGCCCAAAATGTAATGTTTGAGAACGATCCGTCTGGAGAGCGCTTTAAAGAGCTGGATGACGGTTACGCCGACACCGACCCCGTCACCCCTGGTGAAGGCAGTTCGTCCATTGTGGCCGTTTACGATTTAGCCTATGACGACACACTCACGATCAACGTGCCGCTGCCGGCCGATGTGGCCTCGGCCAATGTGCTCATGCAGGACCAGGGGGCCAAATTGGGCGGGGAGCAGCTTGAGTTTGTCGAAACCGGCGATTTTCAGGGTACTTCCTTCTCTGTTTACAGCGCCGCCGATTTGAAAAAAGTTCAGCCTTTAACCCTCCAATTGACGGACCTGGATAAGTTAACTTTTCCCACCGGGGCTTCTGCTTCCGGCACGATTGCTTCTGCCGGTAATGGGGACCAGGATATACTGCGCTGGATTGTGATCGGCCTGGGTGGGGCCGTGATTGTGTTTGTGGCGGTAGGGTATCCGTATCTCCGCCCTCAAACCGCCGAACAGGCAGCTGCGGCCGAAGATGTCAGCCAGCGCCGCCAAAAGCTATTGCTGATGCTGGCTCGCCTGGATGAAGTTTTTGAGGCCGGGGAACTGGACCGGCAGGTTTATCATCGTGCCAGGGCCAAGTACAAGGCCGAGTTGGTCCATTTGATGGAGGGATGATCTTGATGAATGACCCTACCAATAACCTGTTACTTAACCTTTTTTATGGAACTTGGAAAAAGGATGAGAATTTTCACACAGAAGCCCTTGTTCATTTTTTGCGTCATTTGCTCAGGTATGATCCAGTGGGGGCTATCAATATTCTGAAAGCAATCACCAATGGTTTACTGGTTTTGTCACTGGATGATGTAAATACAGTTAGTATTAACACGCAGATCAGGACCTCGAAAGGATTTCGCCCCGATGTTGAAATCAGGACTTTAACTCATTTAATCTATATTGAGGTCAAGGTTGAGGCTAGTCTACATGAGGGCCAGCTTGAAGAATATTGTAAAGCTCTGGAGGATAGCGGTTTTAGTAACACTAGTTTAATTTTACTCACCAAATATCCCTTTAACCCCGAAAATGATGAAACACCAGATCATACTATCCGCTGGTATCAAGTTGCAGAATGGTTAGAACAAGAGCTAGAGCAAAACACCATTCAACAATCATTGAGTGTTTATCTTGCTCAACAATTCCTGGGGTTTTTAAGAGAACGGAGCTTAACGGTGGAACGGGTTAGTGAAGAACTTGTACCTGGTGTTCACGCATTACTAAACCTAGTAGTAATGCTAGAAGAAGCATTGAGATTGGTTAAGGCTTCGGCAATTAAATTTGACCTACAGTGGGAATGGATTGGTTATTCCTTCAAGTATGATTATACTCAGTATTGGATTGGTCTTCGTTATGATCGACCAAATATACTCATGGTTGAAATAGATGAAATTAATCCAACTCTTTACGAAAAACTGAGTGTTGGTTATGTATCCTATGTTGAAGGGTATGAATATGAATATTGGATTTGGACACACGAACTAGATATGTCCTCAGAAACGACACCGTTTTTTAAACTATCCAAGTCAGCGCAACTGCAACGCATCGAACAGTTTCTTAAAGATAGTTTCGATGCTGTGAAACAGTTATCACTATCGTAAGCGATATTTGGGTATGGCAGTCGGTAAACTCTGGACTCAGCGTGACCGCTTTGGAAATGAAATTTATTTGACCAGTGAGCGGTGGGCGCATATTATTGACCCAGATAATCATCCAGAGGTAGAACCATTCTTTGATTATGTGATTGAAACGATAAAATTAGGCCACCGCCGGCAAGATGGTTATGATCCAAATGGCTACCAATATTATCGTTCATACCCCGATTTGCCGGATAGTAATACTCATTTGGTGGTTTGTGTCCGTTTTCGTTGGCCCACTAATCCAGATGGCACAATACGAGAAGAAAAATTCGTAACCATAGCTTATTTACAGGCTTTTGAGGCATAGAGAATGAGCGAAATAAAAGTTAATTATGATGAAGTGGCAGATGTATTGTACATCTCTTTTGGCCGCAGTGATCATGTTACTGGGATTGAACTGGCCGATAATATCTTGTTAAGATTAGATACCGGCCAAGTTTCGGGGACCCTGCCGAAAGCAATTGGTTTAACGTTTATCAGTTTTAGCTACATGATGGCTCATTCTCAGAATGCACCCCTCTATGTGCCCCTGGCCAATTTGCGCAATCTACCAGAAGAGATGTGGCAAGCGGTTTTGACAGTAACTACTACACCGCCGGTAAGTGATTTTTTAGCAGTTGGGTTATCGTTATCACCGCGAATTCCACCATTGCCAGTACCAACGGCGGCTTGATTATATTATGATCCAGATTCGTAATCTCATTAAAGCCTTCGGCTCGCGAGTGGTGCTGCGCGGGGTGGACCTGACCATCAACGAAGGCGACTTTGTGGCCCTCATGGGGGCCAACGGGGCGGGCAAAACGACCCTGCTGCATATCGTTGCCACGTTGAGCAAACCCACCGGCGGGAGTGTCGCCATCAGTGGTTACAACACCGCCGACTCGGCCACCGAACTACGCCGCTTTATCGGCCTGGTTTCGCACAAAACGCTGTTGTACGATGACCTGACCGCCGACCAGAATTTGCATTTTTACGCCCGCCTGTATGATGTACCTCACAGTTCGGCCCGGATCGAACTGCTGCTCAAACAGGTCGGGTTGTGGGGCCGCCAGAACGACCCGGTGCGAACTTACTCGCGGGGGATGCAGCAGCGGCTGGCGATTGCCCGCGCTATGCTGCACAACCCTCCTCTGCTCTTGCTTGATGAACCCGATACCGGCCTCGACCAGCATGCTGCCGACCGACTGAACGAGTTGTTGACTGCCGTCGGAGCCGACCAGCGCACCATCTTAATGACCACCCACAACCTGGAACGCGGGCTGTCGCTGGGCAATCGGGTGGTGATTTTAGCCAAAGGCAAAATTGCTTACGATGTACAGCGCCAGGAGGTCGGCATAGCCGAGGTCCGCGAGCGCTATTTTCAATTTGTAACAGCCAATTAGGGGTGTCACGTGTTACGATATAACGAACTTGACACATTACTACTCAGGCTCATGTCATTTCGAGCGACGAAGGAGCGTGAAATCCACAAGGTGCAACACGTAGAAGTAAGGTAGTAGAGGATTTCTCCCTACGGTCGAAATGACATGGCTGAGCAGTTACCTTGAAACTTGACACCTGACCCAATTCTTACCATGACCGAGCAAGTCCAACCCTTACCCAATTCCATCCCGGCGACCGTTCCGCGTGGCTTTGCCGGTTATGTGCGTAAAGTGCTGGCAATTGTCGGCAAAGATATTGCCACCGAAATCCGTACCAAAGAGATGATCAGCGCGATGTTTGTCTTTTCGCTGCTGATTATATTTATCTTTAATTTTGCTTTTGATTTGCGGGCCGAGAATCTGCAAACTGTCGCACCGGGGGGTTTTGTGGGTGGCTATTGCTTTTGCCGGGATGCTGGGCTTGAGCCGCAGCTTTGTGCTGGAACGGGATCGGGGCGTCATGGATGGCTTGCTACTGGCTCCGATGGATCGCAGCGCCATTTATTTTGGCAAAATGATCGGCAACGTGCTGTTTATCAGCCTGGTGGAACTTTTTGTTCTGCCTATTTTGTCATCCTGTTCAACCAGAGCGCAGCGACTTTGCCGCTTTTGTGCGGCGTGGTTATTTTGGGTACAATTGGTTTTGCCAGTGTCGGCACGCTGTTTTCGGCCATGGCTGTCCATACCCGCGCCCGCGAAGTGATGCTGCCCCATTATGCTCTTTCCGGTGATCGTGCCGCTGCTGCTGGCCGCCGTCCGCCTGACCGCAGCTATTTTGGATAACATCCCTCTGGCCGAGGTGAGTCACTGGCTGGCGTTGCTGGTTGCCTTTGATGCTATTTTTATTGCCGCGTCGTTTATGTTGTTTGAGTACGTCGTTGAGGAATGAGCGGGCGAATGGCCGCGCCACGTAAGCGAATGGCGAATAGAATCAGGCTGTAACAAGTCTGCCCTTTCTAATTTCTAAATTCTTATTTCTTATTTTTCATCTCTTGTCTGGAGTAATTTTATGGCGACACCCACTGCCTTAACACGACCAGCAAAAACCGAGGCGGCTGCCGGCGGTTTTAATTGGGGACTGGGGCTAACCGTTGTCAGCGGCATTTTTATGGTGATAGCTCTGTACATGGCTTTAGCCTGGGCGCCCGATGCGCTCAACCTGGAAGCTCCAGCCGAGCGTTACGCCCAACGCATTTTTTATTTCCACGTCCCTTCGGCCTGGATTGGTTTTTTAGCCTTTATCGTCGCGGCGGTGACTGCTGTATTGTATCTTGCCACCCGCAACCCCCGCTGGGACATCTGGGGGCTGGCCTCGGTTGAAGTGGGGCTGGCCTTTTTTACGATGGTCATGCTGAGCGGCCCTATCTGGGCCAAACCAACCTGGAATGTCTGGTGGACCTGGGACCCGCGCCTGACCATCTCGACCATCAGTTGGTTGTTGTATATCGGCTATCTCATGCTGCGCGGTGCGGTAGATAACCCCGAGCGGCAGGCGCGCTTTGCCGCTGTTTATGCCCTGATAGCCGCCATCTCGGTCCCCATCAATTGGATGGCGATCCGCTGGTGGCGGACCATCCATCCGGCAGTGGTGGCCCCCGGCAAAAGCAGTGACGCGATGGGTGGGTTTGGCATGTCGGACAGTATTATGCTAACCCTTATGTTCTGCCTGGTGGCCTTTACCGTTTTTTATATTACCTTGATGTATCACCGCATTCGCCTGGAAAATTTGAAACGGCGGGTGGACGCGGTCAAGCAGGAAATATTGTATCGGTAATCGAAGGTTTGTGTGTTGCGTGTTCCGTAATACTAACGGAACACGCAACACGCAACACGTCAGTAAATTTTGAATTAATCAAGGACTTTCTCAATGGGCGACACAATTTACCTCACCGCCGGCTACGCCGTCTTCTGGATTGTCAGTTTTGTTTATATTTACACCCTGGTTAACCGCCAGCGCAACCTGCAAAAAGAGGTCGAGATGCTGGAGCAAGTAGCCCGCGGTGAAGGGAACAGAGAATAGAAATTTGCTGTGGGGGTGTAGGTAAGAAATTCGTTAGATTTGCGTCATAAGATTGAGGCAACGTGTTACGTCTTACGTCTTGCGTAACATAAACGCAACACGCAACACGAATTACCGTTTCCCGAAACTTCCAAAAAGAAATTAGGCATAATTATGGAAAATATCACTATTTTTGCTGCTTTTATCGCTGGATTACTGTCCTTTATTTCCCCGTGTGTTTTGCCGCTCATCCCCGTTTATTTGGGCTATTTGAGCGGCTCCACCATCACCGGCACTGACGCGCCTCCGCGCAGTTATGTTTTTACCCACGCCCTCTTGTTTGTGGCTGGCTTTACCTTTATTTTTGTGGTGGTATTTGGCGCGCCGGTGGGCTTTTTGGGTGGAGCGTTGGGTAAAGTGGCCGATTATATGGTCTGGGTAGGCGGCCTGGTGTTGATTATTTTTGGGCTGCATATCATGGGCCTGATTAACATCCCTATCTTTAACATGCAAAAGAAGATGGAGTACGGCTACGGCCAGACTCCCAGCTACGCCCGCAGTGTTATTGTGGGCATGACGTTTGCCGCCGGTTGGACTCCCTGTATTGGACCACTGCTGGGCGCAATTTTGACCCTGGCCATCCAGGGGCAGAATGTCGGCCTGGCGATGTTTTATCTCTTTATTTATTCGATGGGCCTGGCGGTGCCGTTTCTGGTGACGGCCTGGATGCTGACCGCCGCCACCAGCCAGCTCAAAAAACTCAACCGCCACATGGGCCTGATCGAGCGGGTCAGCGGCGCATTTATCATCCTCATCGGGGTGATGCTGCTGACCGGCACCTTTACCTATTTTAATACCATCGCCAATCAACTGGCCCCGGCCTGGCTGCTCGAAAATATTTAAGCTGGTTCCGTTCACAAAAAAGGCCGGAGGGTGTTGCATCTCCGGCTTTTTGTGGATAAAATTCTAATATGCAAAAAGTAACCCTGTACACCAAACTGAACTGTCATTTATGCCAGGATGTCTACATGATGTTAATGGAACTCACCTTGGAGACCCCACTCGAAATTGATTTGGTAGACATTACTCACGCTCATAACAGCCATATCCGCGCCAAATACACTGATCGTATCCCTGTGTTAGCCCGTCCCCAAAGCGAGGTTGAACTCGAATGGCCCTTTACGATGGCTGATATTAGAGCCTTTCTCAGCGATCCAGCCCCCGATTCATGACCTCCCAACTCCCCCAACGCCGCCCGGTGACAGGTCCGGCCCGCCACCTGACCCTCTGGGCAAACCGGCGGATTCTGTGGCTGGCCCACCACTGGCTGGCCGTCTTCAATCTCTTTTTTTTCCTTTACGTGGGGCTGTCTTTTTTGGCTCCGGTATTGTTGGCTTACGGCTATACCGATGTGGCCAACACCCTCTACAGTCTGTACCGGGCCACCTGCCATCAGCTTCCCTCACGCTCCTTCTTTATCCTGGGCGAACAGGTCGCCGTCTGCCACCGTGACGTGGCAATTTATGCCGCCTTTCTGTTGGGGGGACTGGGCTACGGGGTGATCCGGCCTCAGTTGAAGCCGCCGCAGGTGCGCTGGTACGTTTTTTTTCTATGGCCCATCGCCCTCGATGCGGGCATGCAGCTCGCCAGCGATTGGCTGGCCGGCGGCGTTTCGATGGGCGCGTTGTGGGCCATCGGCCTGATTGCGCTGGGTCTCACCAGCGCCATTCTCCACCGCTTTAAATATCTCACCTGGCACAGCTATCTCTATTTTTTGGCCGGTCCTCTGGGGTTGATTTACATAAAATATTTTGGCCCTTACCAGAGCGACCTGTTCCGGCGCACCATTTCCGGGGTTATTTTTGGTCTGGCCTCGGTCTGGCTATTCTATCCCTACCTCGAAGATGCCTTTCAGGATATTCGCCGCCAGACAGGTGATACATTAGCCCGCGCTGCTGGCGTAGACGCCCCGGTAAGCGGGCGGTAACATCGCTGCAATCTGCTCCATCAACACCTGGGTCAACCGCCGCAAAGTCTCCCGATCAGAGCTAGTCGAACCGGCCAGGGCCACCATATCGAACGGCGGTCCGGCCTCAATTCTGATTTTGTTGCCCTTCCAGCCTTTTTTCATATCAAACTTTTCGGTGCCGCTGATGGCCACCGGCACCACCGGCGTCTGATAGTCGAGCGCCAGTTTGACCGCCCCGGCCCTGCCCCGGCGCAACTGCGCCTTTCCTTTACTGCGCGTTCCTTCGGGAAACATGCACAAAACCTGGCCTGCCTCCAACACTCGACCGGCTTGACGCAGCGCCCAGGCATCACTTTCGCCGCGATACACCGGAAACGAGCCGCACATGCGGATAGCCCAGCCAAAAATTGGGTTTTTATACAATTCAACTTTAGCCATAAAGTACAGCGGCCTGGGCGCATACAAACCGGCATAAACCACATCCATATTGCTGATGTGATTTGAAGCAAAAATGTACGGCCCTGACGCCGGAAAATTCTCAAAACCGACACATTCCACGTCAGCCGCAGCATGGAATAGAGTCCGCCCAAAACTTAATCATCCGGCTAACGACGGTTTCGCGGGTATACCAGGTCATACTGTCCCGCCAGTCGGGGCGGGGGCAATTTTAGAGGCTTCTTCCATCGGTTCCATTATTCCTTCAAAGCAGTCAAAACCTGTTCGCTGTGGGTTTCCGGTTTGACTTTACGGAAAATCCTGGTGATAACACCGTCGGCCCCAATCAAAAAGGTGGTCCGCTCCACCCCCCAGAATTTTTTGCCGTACATAGATTTTTCCACCCACACCCCATACATCTCGGCCACTTTGTGATTTTCGTCGGCCAGCAGAGGGTAGGGCAAATTTTCTTTGGCCTTAAATTTGGCCTCATCTTTAACCGTATCCGGGCTGACGCCCAAAACTACCACCTCAGCCGCTTGATACTGCTGGAAATCATCACGGATTCCCTGAGCCTGGACCGTTCAGCCACTGGTCAGGGCTTTGGGGAAGAAATACAGCACGACTCGTTTACCCCTGAAATCCGACAATTTGGTTGGCTTGCCCGAATCGTCGAGTAATTCAAAATCGGGGGCCATTTCTTTTTCGTTGAGCATTTTGTCTCCTCATAAATAAAATTACACAGAGTTACACGGAGTCCTCGCAGAGGAACACAGAGAAAAACTTTGTGTATCTCTGTGACTTCTTTGCGTTCTCTGTGTTACGTATTTTCATCGCCGGTGTCGCCCCATCGAGACTGTCCGACTCCTCAAAAAACAACGATGCCTCGCCTCACCCCTCCTCGCCTCCTCGCCTCTCCCCAACCAAAAAGCCAACGTCAGCACCGCCGCCAGATAGCCCAGGTAATTCGGCTGGAGAAAACGAGATACAAAGAAAAAGGCCAGCAAAAATATCCCGTAGCCATACAACATGGCCCCGAGTGTGTTCTGCCGGGCCTGCCGGCGCAGCAAAACCCACAGCAGCGGCCCGCCGACAAGCAGCTCCGGGATGATAAAGGGCCAATACTGAAAGCGATCCGCCACCCAGCCGAACGCCAGCACTAGGTTGCTGGCCCCCCACCCCCAGATTTGATAGCCGGTCGGCCCCTGCCCGGCTGACCAACGCCAGACATCGTCAAACATCGCGTCGGGATTCCACACCAACCAGGGCAGGGTGAGCAGGCCAAACACCAGCGGCAGCGACCATGCTTGCCGCCAGAGGACAGCCATTCGCTCGCGCCAACTGGCCCGCTCTCCCCCATTGTCCAGCAAGTAGAGCAGCCAGAAAGGGACCAAAAACCAGGCCGTCGGCTTGCTGGCACAGGCCAGTCCCAACACAGCGGAAGCCGCTAATCGCCGGCCCGGCTGGCTCGAACGGACCAGCCACAGCGCCAGCACAATCCAGAAGAGCACAAACGGATCGTTCTCGCCAAAAATTACGCTGACGGCCAGAATGGGGTTGAGTCCCATCAAAGCCAGGGTGATTAATTTTTCTCGCCGCGACTGGACAAGCTGCGGCGTCAAGACCAGGGTTATAGCAAAGAGCAGCAGGTAAACCATGCGCTGGTCAAACCAGCCCAACAGCCCGTGGCTCAACAGGTAAAACGGAGCCGAAAAAATAAAGGTCCAGGGCAGATAGGGGTAATGGTACAGCGCCGTCCGGTACTCGCCAAACCCCCACTCGGCCATAGGCGTGTTGACGTAATCCTCGACGTAGGGATTGAGGCCGTTGAGAAAATAATCAACGGTTACTTCGGTTTGAATCACCCCGCCGTCGTGGGCGTAGCTGGCCGGGCCGCTCAGGTGGCGCAGGTTGATCAGCAAAACGGTTTTGCCAAAAACTAGCAGGCCGATAATCCCGTAGATGAGCGCCAGCTTCAGCCGATAAATCGTTTGGGCGCGCCGTTCTTCTTCAAAACTGTCAACCACTCCG